>DIAY01000215.1 GCA_002414905.1 Holophagales bacterium UBA5066
CGGTCCTCTCGCGGCAGATCGCCGAGCTCGGCATCTACCCGGCCGTCGACCCGCTCGCCTCGACGTCGAAGATCCTCTCGCCGATGACCGTCGGCGAGGAGCACTACGCCGTGGCCCGGCAGGTCCAGCAGATCCTCCAGAAGTACAAGGACCTGCAGGACATCATCGCGATCCTCGGCATCGACGAGCTCTCCGAGGACGACAAGCTCGTCGTCGCCAGGGCCCGCAAGATCCAGCGGTTCCTCTCGCAGCCGTTCCACGTCGCCGAGCAGTTCACCGGCATCCCGGGCAAGTACGTGAAGATCGCCGACACCATCCGCTCGTTCAAGGAGATCGTCGAGGGCCGGCACGACGAGGTGCCCGAGCAGGCGTTCCTCCTGCAGGGGACGATCGAGGACGTCCTCGAGCGCTACGAGAGGATGAAGAGCGCGGGCGAGGCCTGAGACGGTGTCGGCCACGGAACGCCTCACCCTGACGGTCGTCACGCCGGAACGCTCCGTCGTCGAGCGCGTCGCGTGCGACGCCGTGACCCTGCCGGGAGAGGTCGGAGAGCTCGGCATCCTGCCGGGACACACGCCCCTCGTCGCCCTCCTCGGCGTCGGTCGCGTCACCTGGAGCGACGGGGGGAGGAAGACCTCCGTCGCCCTCCGCGGCGGCTTCGTCGAGGTGGCAGGGGACGCGGTCCGCGTCCTGGCCGACCTCGCCGCCGAGAAGGACGCCATCGACGGCGCCGCGGCCCGCGAGGACCGGAGCGAAGGCGAGGGCCGGCGGCTCGCCGTCGTCGGAACCGAGCAGCTCGAAGCGGTAAACGCCGACATCGCCTTTGCCGAGGCGAAAATCGCCGTCGTCCAGGGAGGCTGAAATCATGGCCGACGAGCAGGGAAACGCAAAGGACAGCGCCCGGGTCCACGAGGTCTTCGACGCGGTCCGCCGCGACCTCGACGGCCGTCTCGGGGTCGAGGAGAAGGCCGCCGTCGAGCGCCTTCGCGCCGCCGCCGCCGGTGGCGACGCCGCCCTCGCACGCCAGGAGCTGGCGTCCGTGAAGGAACGTTACGGCTGGCTCCACGAGGAGCTCGCCAGGCACCCGGCCCTCGCGACGCTCATCGACGAGCTCGCGCTCTGGGGCTTCTGAAGCCGGACATTCTGCGGGAGAGGCGCCGGAGGGCCGGCCGGCCGAACGAAGCGGCGGGGGCGAACCCGTATCATGGCCGTCTGTGACCTCCGAGACCGACCGAGACCCCTGGTACGCGAGCTGGTTCGGCGAGGAGTACCTCGCCCTCTATCCCGACCGTGACGACCTCGAGGCCGAACGGCAGGCCCAGTTCGTCTTCGGCCTCCTCGGTCCCTACGCTGCGAAAGGGCGTGGCGGAATCCTCGACCTGGCCTGCGGAACGGGGCGGCACGCGGTCGTCCTCTCCCGACACGGAACGCCCGTCATGGGCGTCGACCTCTCGGCGACGCTCCTGGCCAGGGCGCGGGCGCGTCGCGCCGACCCCGCTCCCGGGTTCGTCCGCGCCGACATGAGGCGTCTCCCCTTCGCGCGCGGCTCCTTCGGCGCGGTCGTCAACTTCTTCACCTCGTTCGGCTACTTCGACGACGCCTCCGACGACATCCGCGTCATCGGCGAGATCGACCGCGTCCTTGCGCCCGGGGGGGCCTTCGTCTCCGACGTCTTCAACGCCTCGCGCGTCCTTGCGACGCTCGTCTCGAGGGAGGAGAAGACGGTCGCGGGGGAGCGCGTCCGAATTCGCCGGAGCTACGACGCCGCGACCCGGCGGATCGAGAAGGAGATCACCATGGGGACCGGACCGGGCGCGCGCACGTTCCGGGAGCGGGTCCGCGTCTACCTGCGCGACGAGCTCGAGTCGCTCCACGCCGACGCGAGTCTTCGCGTCAGGAACGTCTTCGGCGATTTCGACGGTTCACCCTTCGATGCACGCCGGTCTCCCCGCCTCATCCTCCTCGCCGTGGCGGGAGGAGGCCGGTGACGGTTCCGCTCGGGAGCCTTCCGGGAATCCCGCGCCTCGCGCTCGGCCACGCGACCGGCGAACCCGACGTGACGCGGTTCCTGGGCGAGCGGGCCACGGTGCCGGCAATCGCAGCCCGCGCCGCTGCGGTCCTGGCGGCCTTCGTCCCCCGCGGCGGCGCGGAGCCGGCCCTGGCCGCGCTCGCGGCCGGACGCCGCGCCGGAGTCGTGGCGGGGCAGCAGGTCGGACTCCTGACGGGACCGCTCCTCACGGCGGTCAAGGCGCTCGCAGCGGTGAAGATCGCCGGCGACCTCTCGTCGGCCGGTACGGAGCTTTCACCCGTTTTCTGGTGCGCCTCGGAGGACCACGACCTCGTCGAAGTGACGCGGGTTCCCCTTCCCGGGTCCGACGACGTGATCGAGGCGGGGCCCGACCCGGAACCTCTCTCGAAGAACCGCCGGCCGGTCGGCGCCCTCCCGATCGAGGTCGACGTCGCGGCGCTCCTCGAGCGCGCACGCTCCGGAGCCCCAGAGCGCGCCGGCGAGGACGACCTCGAGGTCCTGCGCGCCGCGCATGCGGGGGCGACCTATCGCGAGGCCTTCGTCGCCTCGCTTTCCTGGCTCCTTTCCGAACCGTCGCTCCTCTTCGCCGACGCGGCGCGCCGCGAGGAGAAGCCCGTCCTCGTGCCCCTCGCCGTCCGCCTCGTCCGCGAGCGGGCGGACGTGCGCGGGCTCCTCGCCGGGCGCACTGCCGAGCTGGCGGCGGCCGGCCATCCGCCGCAGGTCGTCTCGGAGCCGGAATCGCTTCCGCTCTTCGCCCTCGTCGACGGCGAACGCCTCCTCCTGCGCGAGAGGAGCGGCCGCCTCGAGCTGAAGGGCCGGGAGGGAGAACGGTTCGAAGCCCAGGACGTCGTTGCGCGCTTCGAGTCGGGGCAGTGGCTTCCGTCGTTCTCGGCCCTCTCGAGGCCGCTGGCGGCCTCGACGCTCTATCCCGTGGCCGCGACGGTCCTCGGCCCGGCCGAGCTCGCGTACTGGGCGCAGATGCTCCCCCTCTTCGACTGGGCCGGAATCGTCCCGCCGGCGCTCGTGGCGCGGCCGATGGCCGCGCCCGTCGGCGCCTCGGACCGGCGAGCCCTCGAGAAGCTCGGCCTCGGGCTCGCGGACCTCTTCGCCGGGACGGAGGCCCTCCTCTCGGCCCGAGGCGCCGCCCGAGAGGGAGCGCTCCTCGATGAGCTCGCGGGGGTCCGCGACGAGGCGCTCGCGGCCCTCGCCGGGCTGGCCCCGCGCCTCTCGGCCGTTGAGGCCGGACTCGGCAAGCCGCTCGAGGCGACGCGCGAGAACCTCCGCTTCAGCTTCGACAAGCTCCTCGAACGGACCCGCGCGGCGGCCGGCCGGGCGAACGAGACCGAGGCCCGGCAGCTGCGCCGGCTCGCCGTCGCGCTCGTCCCGGGGGGCCGTCCCGCCGAACGTGCCTACGGCCCCGTCCCGTGGCTTCTGAGGTACGGTCGCCAGGGGCTCGTCGGCCCCCTGAAGGAACAGCTTCGCTGGGACGTGGCGGGGCTGCAGGAGATCGCGCTGTGAACGATCAGGAAGCGGTGGAGATCCTGGCCGTCGGGGCCCATCCCGACGACGTCGAGCTGGGCTGCGGCGGCACTCTCGCCCTCCTGTCCCGCCGCGGCCGGAGAGTCGGCATCCTCGATCTGACGCGCGGTGAGGCCGGGACGCGCGGAACGCCCGAGACGCGGGCCGCCGAGGCTGCCGACGCGGCCCGCATCCTCGGGGCGCTCTTCCGCGACGGTCTCGACCTCGGCGACGGGAACCTGTGCACCGACCGGTCCGCCGAGCTCGCGGTCGTCGAGGTCATCCGGCGGCGCCGCCCGCGCCTCGTCTTCGCCCCGCTCGCCTTCGACCGCCACCCCGACCACGTGCGAGCCTCGCGGCTCGTGACCGACGCCGCGTTCTACGCGGGCCTTCGATCCCTGGAGACGGGCCGCCCGGCACACCGGCCGCAGCAGGTCGTCTACTACCCGTCCTCCTTCCTCGCCTCGCCGACGTTTCTCGTCGACGTGACCGAGGTCTTCCAGATCAAGCTCGCCGCCGTCCACGCGTTCCGCAGCCAGTTCTTCGACCCGGAGTCGAAAGAGCCCGCCACGGTCATTTCCTCTCCCGAATTTCTCGAAGGCGTCACTGCGCGCGCGCGCGCGTTCGGCCAGCTCGCCAACACCGGCGCGGCCGAAGGGTTCATCTCGTCGCGGCCGCCGCTCCTGGTCGACCCGCTCGCCGCCTTCGACGGCTTCGAGACGGGGTTCTGAGCCGATGAAGATCGGGATCGTCTGCTACCCGACGTTCGGCGGATCGGGCGTCGTCGCCACCGAGCTCGGCCACGAGCTCGCCGCCCGCGGGCACGACGTCCACTTCATCAGCTACGCCCTTCCGTCGCGCTTGAACCTCTTCGCAGAGCGGGTCTCGTATCACGAGGTCACGGTCCCGACCTATCCGCTCTTCAACTACCCGCCGTACGACCTCGCACTGGCCACCCGCATCGTCGACGTCGCCCTCCACGAGGGGCTCGACGTTCTCCACGCGCACTACGCGCTCCCGCACGCGATCTCGGCGCACCTGGCCCGCGAGATGCTTCTCCCGCGACGCCTCTCGGTCGTCACGACGCTCCACGGAACCGACGTGACGATCGTCGGGCAGGACCGCTCCTATCTCCCCATCACCAGGTTCGGCATCGAGCGCTCCGATGCCGTCACCGCGGTCTCCGAGTACCTCGCCCGGGTGACGCGCGAGGTCTTCGACCCGGCCAGGGAGATCGACGTCATCCCCAACTTCATCGACCCCGAGAGGTGGAAACCGGACGGCCGCGAGCGGGGCTCCTCCTGTTTTGCACGGGGCGGGGAACGGCTTCTTCTCCACGTCTCGAACTTCCGTCCCGTCAAGCGGGTTCTCGATGTCGTCGAGGTCTTCGATCGCGTGCGCCGGCAGGTTCCGAGCCATCTTCTGATGATCGGGGACGGGCCCGACAGGCCGGCCGCCGAGGCCCTCTGCCGCGAGAAGGGAATCGCGGGGCTCGTCCACTTCGTCGGGAATACGCGGGCGGTCCAGGAAGTCATGCCGGCGGCCGACCTCTTCGTCCTGACGACCGACATGGAATCGTTCGGCCTCTCGGCGCTGGAGGCGCAGGCGTGCGGCGTTCCCGTCCTCGGCTACCGCGCCGGGGGCCTCCCCGAGGTCATCGAAAGCGGGACGACGGGGTTTCTGAGGGACGTGGGCGACCTCGACGGCCTCGCCAGCGACGGCCTCGCCCTGCTGAAGGACGACGACGCGTGGGGCGCGATGTCGCGCGCTGCCCGGGCGAGAGCCGTCTCCCGCTTCGCCGCTGACACCATCGTCGGCCATTACCTCGCCATCTACGAACGGGTCCTGGCCGGACCGGCGGCGGGCGGAGAGGGCTGATGGCGGCCGGGAGGCGCAAGCGCCGCCCGGAACCCGGTGCGGGCCACAAAGGCAAGCTCGCGCGGGGTCGCGCCGAGACGGGCCAGCTTCCGGTACTCCCCGAGGAGCGTCGTCCCGAAGAGGCCGGGGTCGTCGGTCGAGAGGGTGACGGTCACCCCGGCGCGCAGCAGGGCGAGGACCGGGCTACGCGCGAGCGGGGCGGCGCCCGTGGCGTCGTTCGACGTGAGGCAGACGTCGAGCGCGACCCCGGTGAGGGCGAGCCGCCTCACGAGGACACGGTCGCTGGCGGCGCCGATTCCGTGGGCGATCCGCCGGGGCTTCAGCCAGCGGAGCGCCTCGACGAGCGACTCGGGCCCCCCGACCTCCCCGGCGTGGACGACAGGCGCGAGGCCGAGCCGCGGCAGGCGACGGTAGACCGGGGCGAAGTCGCGCGCGGGGAGGGCCAGCTCGTCCCCGCCGAGGCCGAAGCCTACGGCTCGCGGCCAGGGGTGGCGCGCGTGGAGGTCCAGAACGCGGTGCGCGGCGTCAGGCCCGAACTGGCGGACCGCATCCAGGAGGACGCGGATACGTCCCCCCCCGCACCGTTCGTGCGACGCGAAGACCTCCTCGATCGCATCCCTCACTTCGAGCCAGTCGAGTCCGAGCCGCGCGACGATGGCAGGGGAGACGTAGACCTCCGCGTAGCCGATCCGCTCGCGGCGGAGGCGGGCCGTCAGATCCCGGGCCACGAGGGCGAAGTCCTCCGGCCCGCGGAGCAGACGGCAGACGTCGCGGTAGAGGGTGAGGAAGCCGGGCAGGCCGTCGAACCGTCGACGGGCCCGAACGGACGCCAGGTCGGGGAAGAGGGGGGAGCCGGCACGGCGGGCGAGGCGGACGAGCGTCGCGGGCCGGACGGACCCCTCGAGGTGAAGGTGGAGCTCGGCCTTCGGCCGGAGGCGGAGGGTCCTGAGGGCCTCGACGGAGTTCACGCTGGCCCATCCTACGGGAGCCCGAGGCGGGAAGTTTTCTCCGCCGTCCCGTCGGAACGGCTTTGGCTGCGCGCCGCGGCCCTCGGCCTCGACCTGATCTGCCTCGCAGGAGGACCCCTCCTCGTCGCAACGATCATCGTCTTTCTCGTCGTTCTTCTGGCACCGGAGCCTCCCGCGGGCCTGCCCCGCGTCTTTCGGGCGGCCCAGGTTTTTTTTGTAGCCCTTTTCCTCCTTCGGGACGCGTGGGGCGCGAGCCCCGGGAAAATCCTCCTCGGGCTCTCGGTCGCCCGGCAGGACGGGGGCCGGGTGGGGCCGCTCGACTCGGTGCTCAGGAACCTTCCGGCCCTGCTCCCGGGCCTGAATCTTCTCGAGGCAGTCGCCGTCCTCCGGAGACCTGATTCCCGGAGGCTCGGAGACCGGCTGGCCGGGACGACCGTGGGCGAATCGTGACCCGGGCGAAACCTTGGGAGCCCCTCGTTCGTTTCTGCTGGTGGAGGCCGTTCATGGACCGTTCCCGCCGTCTTCCCCGTCTTTTTGCGCCCCTCGCGGTCCTTTCGCTCCTCACGGTGGCCCTCCCGGGGGCCGCGCGTGCCGATCAGCCCCTCGAGGAGAAGTTCGAAAAGACCTACGACGGCGCGGGAATCGACCGGCTTCGTCTCCAGAACGTGAACGGCCCCGTTCGGGTCGGAACGTGGGAGAAGGCCCACCTCCGGGTGTCGGCCGTGAAGCGGGCCAGGGGATCCCGGGCCGAGGAGACCCTCCAGGAGACGAAGATCCGCGCGACGAAGCACGGCTCCACCCTCGACGTCGAGACGATCCTGCCGAAACCGGCCCGCAGCTGGGGGATCTTCAACTGGGGGAAGCAGGCCGGGGCCGAGGTCAGCTACGAGCTCTTGCTGCCGGCCGGCCTGGTCGTCGACGTCGAGACCGTCAACGGCCGGGTGACGGCCGACGGGAGGCTCGGGACCCTCACCCTGAGCACCGTGAACGGCTCGGTCCGGGTCGAGGCGCACGATGGACCCCTCAAGGTGAACACCGTGAACGGCTCCGTGGAGGTCGCGTTCGCCGGTCCCCTCCAGACGGCCGAGCTGGAGACCGTGAACGGCTCGGTGACGGTCGCCTGTGCCCGCGAGTCCTCGTTCCGCTTCGACCTCCAGACGGTCAACGGGAAGATCCGGTCCGATTTCTCCGAAGTGTCCGTCGAGGGGAAGTGGGGGCCGAAGGAGGCGCGCGGGGCGGTCGCGGACGGCAAGGGCCGGCTGGCCGTCGAGACGGTCAACGGCGAGGTCCGGATCGTCGCGATCGAGCCCGCCGGACGTTGAGGCCCGGGTTCTCCACGTAGACTCCGGCTCACACCGAAAGGAGAACGCGATGCCGGAAGATATCGGAGCTCCCGTTCCACCACCGCCCCCGCCACCGCCCCCTGCGCCGGTGAGCTCGAACCGCACCGTGATGCTCGTCCTGTCGTACCTCGGGATCCTGGCGCTGATCCCTCTCCTCACCGAGAAGAACGACCCCGAGGTCCAGTGGCACGCCAGGCATGGCCTCGTCCTGCTTGGTGCGTACCTGATCCTGACGGTCGGGCTCTTCGTGGCGAGCTTCGTCATCGGCATCTTCGGGATGCTCCAGATCCCGCTCTGGCTCGGCTACCTCGTCGTGATCATCCTCTGCATCACGAATGCGACGAGCGGGAAGCGGTTCGTCATCCCGGGGATCTCGGAGCTGGCCGGGAAGCTCTGAAGGCGCTGCCTTCCGGAAAGATCGAAGGCCCGCCTTGCGGCGGGCCTTCGCGTTCCTGAGAAGTGGTGCCCTGGGCCAGACTCGAACTGGCACGGATTGCTCCACACGCCCCTCAAACGTGCGCGTCTACCAATTCCGCCACCAGGGCACGAGGGTGAGGGAGGGAGATGATACCGATCCGTCGCGAGGAATCAAGCTTCGAGACGGCCCTTAAGGAAACTACTTCGTCGCGGGAGCGGCGGGAGCCGGGGCCGGAGCCACGGGGACCGAGTTGGCCGGAGCCGGAGCCGCCGGCACTGCCGGCACGGCCGGAGCGCTCTTGGCCGGAGGCTGGCCACCAAGCTGTTGGATGACCGAGGACTTCGGGCGCGCTTGCAGCAACGAGATCACGACGGCCAGAACGGAGAAAGCGACGAACGACCACGTCGTGACCTTCTCGAGGACGCTCGTCGCTCCACGGGCGCCGAAAGCCGTCTGCGACGAGGAGGCGCCGAAGGCACTCGCGATGTCCGCCCCTTTCCCCTGCTGGAGGAGAACCACCAGGATGAGGAAGATGCAGACGATGATGTAGATCGGGACGAGGACGTAAATCATGCGCGAGCTCCGGCCCGCCGCCCGGAGGCGAAACGGGCCGACGAGAATAACCCAGCGGCCCGCAAAGGCCAAGACGGGGCCCAGGGCGGGCCGTCAGCCACCTGCGGCGACCGCGAGCGCGGCGAAATCGGACGGGACGAGAGAGGCGCCGCCGACGAGCCCGCCGTCGATCTCCTCGCGCGAGAAGAGCTCTCTGGCGTTTGCCGGCGTCACCGATCCGCCGTAGAGGATGCGAACACCGTCCGCCGCCGGCCGGCCGAACCGTTCTGCGAGGCGGGTCCGCAGGAAGGCGTGCGCTTCCACCGCCATGTCCGGCGTCGCGGCACGGCCCGTTCCAATGGCCCAGACCGGCTCGTAGGCGAGGACGAATCCGGGCGGCAGGCTCTCCGCGAAGAGGTCGAGAGCTCCCAGCTGAGCGGCCAGGACGGCTTGCATACGCCCGCCGTCCCGCTCCTCGAGCGTTTCCCCGACGCAGTAGACCGGCACCAGGCCGGCGTCGGCGAGCCGCTTCATCTTCCGGGCGAAGTCGGCCCCGGTCTCCTTCCGGTCCCGCCGGCGCTCGCTGTGCCCGACGAGAGCGAGGGCGACGCCCAGGTCGGTGAGCATCGAGACGGAGACCTCGCCGGTGAACGCTCCCTTCGGCTCGACGTGGACGTCCTGGGCGGCCAGCCGCACACGCGTCGGGGCCAGGTATCGCCCGACTCGTTCGAGGGCCGGGAAGGCGGGTGCGATCGCGAGATCGACCGACTCCGGCAGGCCCGGGAGCCGCGAGAGGAAGTCGTCGCAGAAGGCGGCGGCCTCCGAAGGGGTCTTGTTCATCTTCCAGTTCGCGACGACGAGGGGCGTTCGGACGGGCTTCATCGGGGACCTCCGTTGCGAGTGGCCGGCGCGTGCCGGCCCGGGTCGTGCGGCGGGACGGGGAGGAGAGCTAGAGGAGCACCTCGACGCCCGGCAGCGTCTTTCCGCTGATGAGGTCGAGGGAGGCCCCGCCTCCGGTGGAGACGTGGGAGATCTTCGGTCCGAGCCCGGCCTCGTTGATCGCTTCGACGCTCTCGCCGCCGCCGACGACCGTGAAGGCGCCGGAATCGGCCATGAGCTGTGCGACCCCGCGCGTCCCGGCGTCGAACGGCTTCGTCTCGAAGACGCCCATCGGGCCGTTCCAGAAGATCGTCTTCGCCCCCTTCGTCATCCGGGCGAACATCCCGATCGTCTTCGGACCGATATCGAAGGCCGCCTGGTCGGCCGGAATTTCGTTCATGGCGACGACGTGGGCCTTCGACGCGTCTGCGAGCGAAGGGGCCACGAGGAAGTCCGACGGGAGGACGAGGTTCACGCCCCGCTCCTTGCAGCGGTCGATCACCTTCCGGGCGATCGGCACGCCCTCGGGCTCCAGGAGCGATTTTCCGATGCCGAGACCGAGGGCGACGATGAAGTGATTCGCCATCCCGCCTCCGACGAGGAGGGTGTCGGCCCGCTCGACGAGCGCCTCCAGCGCGGCGATCTTTCCCAGGATCTTGGCGCCGCCGAGGATTCCGACGAACGGACGGGCGATGTCATCGACGACCTTGTCGAGAGCCGTCAGCTCCTTCTCCATGAGGAGGCCGACGCCGCGGGCGTCGGGAGCAAAGTGGACCGCCATCCCGGCGGTCGACGCATGCGCGCGGTGCGCGGTGCCGAACGCGTCGTTGACGTAGACCTCGGCGAGCGCGGCAAGGCTCTTTGCGAAGGCCGGGTCGTTCCCCTCCTCGCCGGCGTGAAAGCGCGTGTTCTCGAGGAGGAGGACGCCGCCGTCGGCGAGCGCCTTCGCGGCCGCCTCCGCGACCGCTCCGACACAGTCCGGGGCGAAGGCCACGGGGGCGCCGAGCAGCTCCTCGAGCTTCTTCGCCACGGGGGCGAGCGAGTACTTCGGATCGGGCGTCCCCTTCGCCTTGCCGAGGTGGGAGGCGAGGATGAGCCGGGCCCCCTTGTCACGGGCGAGACGGATGGTCGGAAGGGCTTCGGTGATCCGCGTGTCGTCCTTGACGACGCCGTCCTTGATCGGGACGTTGAAGTCGACGCGGAGAAAGACGCGGCGACCGGAGATCGCGAGGTCGCGGATGCTGCGGGGGAGATTGGCCATCGGAAGACTCCTCGGGTCCGTCGCGTCCGGGAGAGGCTGGACGGACCGGCACCTGGTGGCGAGGATCGATTCTATAGTCGGAGAGTGAAGAACTCTCCGCTCGGGACACGGGTCGTTCCCATCTCCGCCGGGCCCGGCCGACTCCGCCTCCTCGACCAGCGCCGCCTTCCCCGCGAGGAGACGTGGATCGACTGCGCCTCGGCAGCCGACGCTGCCGAGGCGATCCGGAGCCTCGCCGTCCGGGGGGCGCCCCTCATCGGCGTCGCGGCGGCCTGGGGACTGGCGGTCGAAGCGCGGCGGCTCGCCGCCGGCACCGGGCTGGCCGGGTTCGACGCCGCCTGGGAGGACGCCGCCGCGCTCCTCGCCGCGGCCCGGCCGACGGCCGTGAACCTCGCGGCCGCAGTCGAGCGGATGAGATCGGTCTTCCAGGCCTCCCGGGGCGGCGCTCGACCCGCCCGCGTCGCGCTCCTCGAGGCCGAGGCCGAGCTGGTGGAGGCCGAGGACCGCGCCGCCTGCGAGGCGATGGCCCGGCACGGCGCCGTCTGGCTCGGCCAGCGCCTCGGCGGGGACCCGGAGTCGACCCTGACGCTCCTCACTCACTGCAACGCCGGTGCCCTCGCCACGGCGGGCGTCGGGACGGCGCTCGGCGTCGTCCGCGCCCTGGCCGCGCTCCGCCCGGTCAAGGTCTTCGCCGATGAGACCCGCCCCTTCTGGCAGGGGGCGCGACTGACGGCCTGGGAGCTGCACCAGGACGGGATCGGCGTCACCATCCTTCCCGACGTCGCGGCCGCGTCGCTGATCGCCTCCGGACGCGTCTCGGCGGCGATCGTCGGTGCGGACCGGATCGCGGCCAACGGAGACGTGGCGAACAAGGTCGGGACCTACGGCGTCGCCCTCGCCTGCCGGGCCCACGGAGTCCCGTTCCTCGTCGCGGCGCCCCGGACGACGCTCGACCCCGCGTGTCCGTCGGGCTCGGAGATCCCGATCGAGTGGCGGGACGGGACCGAGGTCCTCCTCCTCGACCCCTCCGGTGACAACCCGCTCTCGGTCGCGCCGGCGGGCGTGCCGGCCCTCTACCCGGCCTTCGACGTCACCCCGGCGGCACTCGTCGACGCCATCGTGACGGAGGCCGGAGTCTCCGTTCCCCCGCACGCCGAGGGGCTCGCGCGCCTCCTCGCCCTGCCGTGAGCCTCGTCCTCGGCCTCGAGACCTCCTGCGACGAGACGTCCGTCGCCCTCCTTGGCGAGGACGGGACGATCGTCTCGTCTGTCGTCTCCTCCCAGATCGACATGCACCGCCGCTACGGCGGGGTCGTTCCCGAGATTGCGGCCCGGGCCCATCTGACGAACCTCCCCCCTCTCCTGGACGCGGCGTTCGAGAGGGCCGGCGCCCGGCTGGCGGATGTCGGCCTCGTCGTCTCCACGGCCGGTCCCGGCCTCGTCGGCGCACTCCTCGTCGGCCTCGCCGAGGGGAGGGGGATCGCCCTCGGCCTGGGCGTCCCGTTCGTTCCCGGACACCACATCGAAGGGCACGCCCTCTCCCCCTTCCTCGATCCGGGCGGCGCCCCGGCCCGGGCGCTCCCGCCCCGCTTCGCGGCGCTCGTCGTCTCGGGCGGTCACTCCCACGTCTTTTCGTTCTCCGGGGAGGGGATCTCCCTCCTGGCGCGGACGCGGGACGACGCCGCGGGCGAGTCCTACGACAAGGTGGCGAAGATGGCGGGGCTCGGCTACCCCGGCGGACCCGTGGTCGACCGTCTCGCCCGCAGCGGGCGGGTCGTCGAGCCGTTCGCGGTATCGCGATTCAAGGCAGGCTCGGTCGACCTCTCCTTCTCCGGGCTGAAAACGGCCGTACGCGATCGCCTCACCGCGCTCGGCTTCTCGCCGAACACCGGAGTCGCCCTCCGCGGCCCCGCGCTCGCAGAGGAGAACGCCCCGCACGCGCTCCGCGACCTCCTCGCCGCGTTCCAGGAAGCGGTCGTCGCCCAGATAGAGGACCGTCTCGAACGGCTTCTCGCCACGAGTCCCTTCCCGCTCCTGACCGTCTCCGGAGGCGTCGCGGCGAACTCCCTGCTCCGGGAGCGGCTCGCCGCCTGGGGCGAGGCGCGCGGCGTCGAGGTCCTCCTCGCCCCGATCGCCCTGACCTCCGACAACGCCGCAATGGTTGCGTTCTCCGGTCTCCTGCGCCACCGGGCCGGGGTGCCGCACGAGGGGCTCTCGGGTCCCGCCCGCTCGCGCTGGCCGCTCGAAGGTCTCCCTTCGCCCCTTCCGGGCGGCGTGTCCCCGATCGTCTAGAATAGAGGGTTCGGACGGAGCACGTCCGGTCACACATGCCCGACCCTTCCCGCATTCGCAACTTCTCGATCGTCGCCCACATCGACCACGGGAAGACGACCCTTTCCGACCGGATCCTCGAGATCACCGGGGCGCTGACGGCCCGGGAGATGCACGAACAGATCCTCGACGACAACCCGATCGAGAAAGAGCGCGGCATCACGATCAAGGCCCGTGCCGTGTCGCTCAACTACAAGAGCGAGGACGGGCAGGCCTGGGTCCTCAACCTCATCGATACGCCCGGGCACGTCGACTTCACCTACGAGGTCACCCGGTCGCTGGCGGCCTGTGAAGGGGCGGTCCTCGTCGTCGACGCGACGCAGGGGGTCGAGGCGCAGACGCTCGCCAACGCCTACCTCGCAATCCACGGGAACCTGACGATCATCCCCTGCATCAACAAGGTCGACCTCCCGAGCGCGGTGCCCGAGATGGCCCGCGAGCAGATCGAGGAGGTCATCGGGATCCCGGCGCAGCACGCCGTCCTCACGTCGGGAAAGGCCGGCACGGGCGTTCGCGAGCTCCTCGAGCAGATCGTCCACGACATCCCGGCGCCGCAGGGGAGGCCGGAAGGCCCGCTGCGTGCGCTCCTGTTCGACTCGTGGTTCGACGTCTACCGCGGCGTCACCTGCCTCGTCCGCGTCAAGGACGGGGCGCTGCGGGCCGGGATGAAGGTGAAGATGCTCGGGATGGATCTCGTCTCGGAGGTCCAGGAGGTCGGCGTTTTCACGCCGAAGCCGCAGGTCGTTCCGGAGCTGACGGTCGGCATGGTCGGCTACGTCATCGCCGGCATCAAGGACCTGCACTCCACGAAGATCGGCGACACCATGACCGAGGCCGAGCGCCCCGCGAAGGAGGCGCTCCCCGGCTTTCTGGACGTCAAGCCGATGGTCTACGCCTCAGTCTTCCCGACCGAGTCGGACGACTACGAGGACCTGCGCGACGCGATGGAGAAGCTCCGGCTCAACGACGCCTCGTTCACGTTCGAGCCCGAGTCGTCGACCGCTCTCGGGTTCGGCTTCCGGTGCGGCTACCTCGGGCTCCTCCACCTCGAGATCATCCAGGAGCGGCTGGAGCGCGAGTTCGACCTCTCGCTCATCACGACCGCGCCCTCGGTCCCCTATCGGATCACGACGACGCGGGGCGAGGTCCTCGAGGTCTCCAACCCGGTCAAGCTCCCCGAGACCCAGCTTATCGACGTCCTCGAGGAGCCGCGTATCCTGGCCACAATCATCACGAAGGACGAGTTCCTCGGAGGGATCCTCGCTCTCTGCGAGGAGCGGCGGGGCCGGCAGGTCTCGCTCGAGTACGCCGGCACGCAGCGCGCCGTCCTGAAGTACGACCTCCCGCTGAACGAGGTCATCCTCGACTTCTACGACAAGCTCAAGTCGGTCTCGCGCGGCTACGCCTCCTTCGACTACCAGCTGACCGGGTACGCCCCGGCCGATCTCGTGAAGCTCGACGTCCTCATCAACGGGGAAGCCGTCGACGCCCTCGCCTTCATCGTCCACCGCGACAAGGCGGCGCCCAAGGCGCGTGCTCTCGTCGAGAAGATGAAGGAGATGATCCCGCCGCAGATGTTCGAGGTGATCATCCAGGCGGCGATCGGAGCGAAGATCCTGGCCCGGTCCACGGTGCGGGCGCTGCGCAAGAACGTCCTCGCCAAGTGCTACGGCGGCGACATCTCGCGAAAGCGCAAGCTCCTCGAGAAGCAGAAGGAAGGGAAGAAGCGGATGAAGAAGGTCGGGCGCGTCGACCTGCCGCAGGAAGCCTTCCTGGCGGTCCTGAAAGTCGACTGAGGAGACGCCGGCCCATGGCTTCTGCAGAAGGCGACGGCACGTCCTCCCGGGCCCCCCGGCGATCGCGTGGCCTCGTCCTGCTGCGCGAGTACGTCGAGGCGGTCCTCGTCGCGGTCGTCTTCGCCCTCTTCGTCAAGGCTTTCCTCTTCGAGGCGTACCTGGTTCCCAGCGGTTCGATGGAGCAGAACCTCCTCGTCGGCGACCACGTCGTCGTCGACAAGCTCGTCTGGGCCCCCCGCACCCTGCCGTGGGGGCCGATCCTGCCGCGACGGGAGATCCTCCGCGGCGACGTCGTCGTTTTCCGGGGTCCCGGGGATCCGGACCGTGACTTCGTCAAGAGGGCGGTCGCCTTCGGCGGGGAGACGGTCGAGATCCGCGACAAGCATCTCTGGGTGGGGGGCGTCGAAAGGGATGAGCCGTACGTCGTCCACCGGGACCCCGCGCTCCTGGCGGGCCCCGTCCCGGCGTCCCTGCGGGGGCGCGACGAGCTCCCGGCGCGGATCCTCCCCGCCGGGACGTTCTTCGCTCTCGGCGACAACCGGGACGAGTCCAGGGATTCGCGGGCCTGGGGACCCGTTTCGAGACGGCTCGTCAGGGGGAGGGCGCTCTTTGTCTACTGGTCGGTCCGGCCCTCGCCGAAGCCCTACGCGGGCCGGAGCGCCGCCGTGCGCCGAGCCCTCGACGGCGCGATACACTTTTTCTCGAGGACCCGCTGGGAACGGACGCTCCATGTCGTCCGTTAAACCCGCCGGGGTGAAGAAAGCAGGAGGCTGAACATGTCCGTCCGGAACCGGATTCGCGGCGAAGGGGCGTTCGGGACGATCGTCGGGATCGCCCTCGTCATCCTCGTGGGAATCGCACTCTTCAAGATCGTGCCGCTGCACATCGCCGGGAACGCCGTTCTCGACGCGATGAGCGAGCAGGCGAACTTCGCCGGCGTCAAGACGCCCGACAAGATCCAGTACGAGATCTTCGTCGCCGCGCAGGATGCCGGGACGCCGCTTCTGCTCCAGGACATCAAGATCCGCCGACAGGGATCGGACGTGATCGTCGAGGCGAAGTACCTCCAGAAGGTCTCGGTCCTCGGGTACCAGTACACCTACGCGTTCGACAAGGCCGTCCAGAAACCGGTGTTCTGAGATGCTCGCGGGACGCGGACTCCGATCCGCCCGCGCCCCTCACCGGGAGCTCCCTCCCCGGCGGGTCCGGCGCGCATGAAGCGCGAGAAGGCAGCCGAGGAGAGTGCGGACGCCGGGGGCGTCCGCCTCGACGTGTTCCTCGACGTCGCGTGCATCTACCCCACGCGTTCGAAAGCGAAAGAGGCGTGCGAGGGGGGTAAGGTGGACCTGAATGGCTCGGCGGCCAGGCCCCACCGGACCGTGAAGCCGGGAGACACCCTTCAGGTCACCGTTCCGGGCCGGCGACGCACGCTCGTCGTCCGGACGGTCACCGAACGGCACGTGCCGAAGGCCGAGGCCCGCACGCTCTACGAGGAGACGACGCCCGAGCTGACGCCCGAGCAGGTCGAAGCGCGACGGATGGAACGCCTCCTGGCGCCGAAGCGCGAGGCGAGCGCCGGAAAGCTCTCCCGGCGGGAGCGGGAAGACCGCAGCCGGCTTCGCGGCTGGTGAGGCCCGCGAGGACGCGGGCTAATATGGCCCCCCTCCAACGATGAGAATCCTCCTCTACACAGGCAAGGGCGGGGTCGGCAAGACGACCGTCGCCGCGGCGACGGGCCTGACCCTGGCGGCCCGGGGGCTCAAGACGCTCGTCATGTCGGTCGACGCGGCCCACTCCCTCGCCGACGCTTTCGACCTCGACGGGTCGGTCGCCGACAAGCGGTGCGGCGTTCCGGTCGCGGTCGCGGAGAACCTCTGGATCCAGGAGGTCGACGTCACCGAGGAGATCGGGCGGCACTGGCAGGACATCTCCGGCTACATCGCGACCCTCCTCGCGGTCACGGGGGTCGAGGAGGTTCTCGCCGAGGAGCTCGCGATCTTCCCGGGAATGGAGGAGGTCTCGGCTCTCCTCTACGTCAACCGCTACGCGCGCGAAAACGCCTACGACGTCCTGATCCTCGACTGCGCGCCCACGGGCGAGTCGCTCCGCTTCGTCTCCCTGCCGCCGACTCTCGACTGGTACATGAAGAAGCTCTTCCGGATAGAGCGGTCGATCCTCAGGGTCGCCCGGCCGGTCGCCGAGAAGATGACCGGAGTCCCGCTTCCTCCCGAACGCTACTTCGACAACGTCCAGGCGCTGGCCGAGAAGCTGGACGGCGTCGACGCCCTCCTGAAGGACCCGAAGACGACGACGGTACGCCTCGTGACGAACGCCGAGAAGATCGTCCTGCGCGAGACACAGCGCGCGTTCATGTACTTCGGCCTCTACGGCTTCACCGTCGACGCCGTCATCGTGAACCGCCTCCTCCCGGGCGCGCTCGAGGACCGCTTCTTCGACAAGTGGCGCAAGACGCAGGCTCTCTTCCTGGCCGAGGCGAAGCGGTACTTCGACCCGGTGCCCATCTGGACCGTTCCGCTCGAGGACGACCAGGTCGTCGGGATCGCAGCCCTCACCCGGCTCGGCGACGGCCTCTTCACCGGAATCGATCCTGCCGCGTCGTTCCGGACGACGGCTCCGTACAGCTACCAGAAAAAGGGCGGCCACTATCTCCTGACGCTCGAGCTGCCCTTCGCCGAGCGCGAGGACGTCGAGCTGGCCGTTGCTTCGGGCGACCTCATCGTCACCCTCGGGAACTTCCGGCACCACATCCCGATCCCGCGAACGCTCTCGGGGTACGGCCCGACGAAGGCGAAAGTCGAGGCGGGGCGCCTGACGGTCCGCTTCGAACGGATTCGAGAGGAGGTCGGACGTGGCTGAGCGCCGGAGGAGGGCGAGCCGGAAGGCCGGCGACGGCCTCGAGAACGACTTCGGCCCCGGGTTCGATCCGGCTCCTGGAACGCCGGACGGCGGGACACCCCCGCGCCCGTCCGGGACCGCGGAGGCCCGCACACCGGGCTTCGGGGGCTTCGGAGCCGGGATCCCGTGTGGCGGGGACGGGTGTTTCCTGAAGCCCGTCGGGGACCTCGTCACGCGATTCACGCTCCAGCTCGCGCAACGCGGGCACGCGGAGTCGGCAACTCGCGCGGCGACCTCGGGAATCGAGCTCCTGCGTGCTCTGAGGGATTTCCTCGACGAGGAGATCGCCTTCGCCGAACGCGCCGCGAAGAAGCAGCGCGGTGCGGAACGCTACACGAAGATCCCGGTCGAGTAGTCGCCGGGTTCCCCCCGACCCGTTCAGCCGGCGAGGCCGGCTTCGATCTCGCGGGCGATCTCCCTGGCGGCGGCCGCGGGATCGGCTGCGCCGCTGATCGGGCGTCCCACGACGAGGAGGTCCGCCCCCGCCCTGGCGGCCGCGCCGGGCGTCGCGATCCGCTTCTGGTCGGCGGCCGCGCTCCCCGCCGGCCGGATCCCGGGGACGACGAGGAGGAACCCGGGTCCGCAGGCGGCGCGGATGGCGACGATCTCCTCCGGTGAGCAGACCACGCCGTCGAGGCCCGATTCTCTCGCGAGGACCGCGAGACGGAGCGCTGCCGTGCGCGGGGACCCTTCGAGGCCGATCTCGGCCAGGGCCGCGGCATCGAGCGAGGTCAGGACGGTCACGGCGATCACTTTCGGTTCGGGAAGGCCGGCAGCGGCTGCCGCCTCGCGCGCTCTCTCGCCCGCGACGCGCATCATCTCGCGTCCCCCGCCGGCGTGGACGTTCAGGAGCGAGGCTCCCGTTCTCGCGGCTGCGGCCGCGGCCCCGCCGACCGTGTTCGGGATGTCGTGCAGCTTCAGGTCGAGGAAGACCGGGGCGAGGGCGGCCACCTCGGCCACGAGCGCGGGCCCGTGAGCGCAGAACGCCTCGAGACCCACCTTGAGAACGCCCGCCTCCCCCGCGACGAGGCGCGCGAGCTCCAGGATCCGCCCCCGGTCGGAGGCGTCGAGAGCGACGGCGATCCGGCTTTTCCCGTCAGGCATAGACCTTCTCCGGCCGCGGGCGGGTCTTCAGGGTCCCGGTGAGATCTGCGACGCGCGCCACGCCGTGGCGTGCGCACCAGTCCGCGAGGTCGCCGACGAGGCGGGCCGAGACGCCGGGGTCGCGGAAATTGGCCGTGCCGACCTGGACGGCGTTCGCCCCCGCGATCAGGAATTCGAGGACGTGCTCGACCGTCTCGATGCCGCCGATCCCGAAGATCGGGATGGCCGGCAGCGCCTTTCGCACCTCCCAGACCATCCGGAGGGCGATGGGGCGGATGGCGGGGCCGGAGAGGCCGCCGGTCGTGAAGCCGATCTTCGGCTCGCGCCTCTCGATGTCGATCGAGAGGCCGACGAGGGTGTTGATGAGCGAGAGAACGTCGGCACCACCGTCGACGGCCGCCCTCGCCGCCGCGACGACGTCGGTCACGTTCGGAGAGAGCTTCACGACGAGGGGAAGGCGCGTCGCCGGACGAACGGCGGCGACGAGCGCGCGAAGAGCCGCCGGGTCGTTCCCGAAGACCATTCCCCCCTTCACGACGTTCGGGCAGGAGACGTTCAGCTCGACCGCGGCCACGCGCGGGTCGTCGCCGATCCGCTCGACGACGGCGCGATACTCGGCCTCGGTGTCTCCCCAGACGTTCGCGATGACGGTAACGCCCCTCTCGTGGAGCCGAGGGAGCTTCTCGGAGAGGAACGCCTCGACCCCGACGTTCTGGAGGCCGATCGCGTTCAGCATCCCGGCATCGGTCTCGCAGATGCGGGGCGGCGGGTTTCCCAGGCACGGGCGGAGGGACAGCCCCTTGACCGAGATCGCGCCCAGGGCGCCGAGATTGACGAACTCGGCGAACTCGAGCCCGTACCCGAACGTTCCGGACGCGGTCGCGACGGGGTTCTTCAGGGTGAGGCGTCCGAGGCGGACGGAGAGGTCGACGCTCATCGTGCGGCCCCTCTCACACGCGGCTCCAGTCGATGGCGGTCGGAGGGAGGCACGGGCCCTCCGTGCAGATCGTGTGGAACCGTCCGTCGCGGCCCGGAAGGACGCAGCCGAGGCAGACCCCGAAACCGCAGGCCATCTCCGATTCGAGCGCGAAAGAGCCTTCGATGCCGGCCCGCTCGAGCATGCCCGCCAGCGTCCGGAACATCGGAAGAGGACCGCAGGCGTAGACCCGGCGGTAGCCCGTCCCCGCCTCGAGGGCGGCGCCGAGGATGTCGGTGACGCGCCCCCTCTTTCCGAGAGAGCCGTCGTCGGTGGCATAGCGGCACCGGTGAGCGCCGAGGAAGCGCTCGAGGTCGGGACGCTTGAGGACCTCGCTCTCGTTCCGCCCCCCGTAGAAGAGGTCCGCGGGAATTCCGCGCTCGGCGAGCCGCCGGGAAAGGAGGACGAGCGGCGCCAGGCCGATCCCTCCGGCCACGAGGGCCAGGCGGTCGGTCTGTTTCAGGTCGTCGATCGGGAACGGGATCCCAAGCGGCCCGAGGACCGGGATCGGCGTCCCTTCGGCGAACCGCCCGAGCGCCTCCGTGCCCACTCCGACGGCCCTCACGACGAGCTCGAAGCCGGGGACCCCGGCCACCGTCGTCACGTCGGCGACGGAGAACGCACGGCGGAGGAAGGGCCTCAGGCCGTCCCCGGCCTGCACCATGACGAACTGCCCCGGCCTCGCAGCCGCGGCGATCGAGCCGGCCTGCAGGAAGACGGAGAAATGGGCCGCGTCGTAGCGGACGGTGCGGAGGATGCGGAGAGCTTCGTTGACCACCATGCGGAAGACGGCGAGACTCGCGGACGCGGATTATGAGCGAGGCCTTCCGCCGCAGCCACCCCGCGCTCCTCGGGGCGATCGCCGGCGTTGCCTTCGGGAACGTCCTTCTCGCGCTGAACCCGCATTTGCTGGCGCCGGTCCTGGCGCTGCGGCTGCTCGCCGGTTGCGGCCTTGCCGGTGCGCTCGTCCTCTCCCCTCTCGGCGTCCTCGTGAAGAAACCGGGGGTCCCATCTTCCGGCTTCTGGGGAGCGGCGGCGCTTCTCCTCGTGCTCCTCGCCGCCTTCGCCGAGGAGCAGCGGCAGATCTTCTTCGCTTATCTCGGCAACGACACGCGACGGCTCCTCGTCGGAGTGTCGGTCGCCGGGACCGTGTCGGCGCTCGCCCTTCTCGTCGCAGCGCGGTCCCGGCCGCGTGGACAGAGGGCGACCGCATTCCTCCTCTGCCCGCTCGCCCTCCTTTCGGCCGTGCCGGTTCTGGGCCGCCGCGTTCCCGAGCGCTCACCGCTCGCGACCCCGCAGGCCATCCCGAGGACCGCGACGCGGAGCCTTCTCGTCGTCGGTCTCGAGGGCGTCTCCTGGGAGCTCCTCTCCCGTGCCGTCTCCGAGGGATCGCTCCCCGTTTTCGCCCGCCTGCTCGAAGAAGGTGCGGGCGGCCCGCTCGGAACGCTCTCCCCGAACGACCGGGCGGCCCTCTGGACGACGGCGGCGACGGGAAAGCTCCCGAGGAAACACGGTGTCGTCTCGGGGGAGCCGGTCCGCACGCCTCTCGGCGTCCTCCTTCTCCGCCCGCAGCTGCCCGGCCTCGCGGGTCCGCTTCGCTTTCCGTTCGCCCGGCCCCTGCCCGCGCACCGGCCCGATCGGCGAAGCCTGGCCTTCTGGGAGATCCTCGCCGAGCGCCGGCACGAGGCCGCCGTTCTCGACTGGCCCGCCTCCGAGCCGCCCCGGGAGGGGCTCGTGCTCTGGGCGACGGAAGCGTTCTTCGCCGGCGAGGCCCCGGAGGGCTCCGCGCTGCCCCCGTCCGCGGCGGCCCGCGTTCGGCTCCTTCTGCTCGGTGCAGCGAACCTCGACAGATCACTGGCGCGCGCCCTCGAGCCGGCGGTTCTGCCCGTGGAAGAGCTGCGCAGGGCCCGTTCGGCCGACGGTGCGGCTCGCGACCTCGGCATCGTCGGCGCGACCCTCGCTGCGCTCCCGACCGGTCCGGGAAGCGTCTCGGCGCTCGTCCTCTCGGGGCTCGCCGGCCCGGCGCGCGTCTGGGGGCCGGCTGCGGAAACGCGGCGGTACTTCGGCCCCCCGCGCCGAGACGTCGAGGCGGCGGAGAAGGCGCTCCTGGCCTACTACCGCTTCCTCGACGACACGCTCGGTGACCTTCTCGAACGGGAAGGGCGCGACCGGACCCTCTGCGTCTTCTCTCCTTCCGGCTTCGGACCCGGACCGCCCCTGTCCGCGCTCATCGACTTCCTTCGCGGGCGCGCGCCGGTCGCATCACCCGACGCGGGGGACGACGGATTCCTCGTGCTTTGGGGCTCCGGCATCCGTGCGAACGCCAGGCTCACCTCTGCCGAAGTCATCGATCTGGCGCCGACGTTCCTCGTTCTGGCGGGAGAGCCGATCGCGCGGGATATGGACGGGCGCGTCCTGGCAGAGGCGTTCGACGAGCGCTTCACTCAGGGGACGAGCATTCCCGTCGTCACGACGTTCGAGCCCGGGGGGCCCCAGTGACGGAACGGGCCCGGCGGGCGCTGCTCGGCGCGACGCTCCTGGCGCTGCTGGGCCTCGGGCTCGCCCTTCGGCTCTTCCGGTGGAGCGAGCTTCCGCCCGGCCCCTGGATCGACGAAGCGCTCGCGCTCCGCGCGGCCCGGATCGCGAGCGCTGCGGGGGCGCCCCTCGTCGGGACCTCGCCACTCCAGCCACCCGACGCCGGGTTCGTGAATTTCTGGGTCACGAATCCGGTGCTCCGCGGTATCTCGGCGATCGATCGGGCGACGGGCGGGGGCATTGCCGCGATTCGTGCGATCTCGATCGGCCCATCGCTGCTCCTGCTGCTCGGGGCGGCCGCGCTCGCCGGACAGGCCTCGGCGGGCCGGACCCTCCCGTTCCTGGCGGCGTGCGCGCTTCTCTCGACGTCCTCCTGGCTTCTCTCGACGGGGCGATGGGGCTGGCTCGCGGTCGCGACGTCGGCCCTCGTCGTCCTCGCCGCGGCAGCCGCCCTCCAGGCCGCTCGCCGTTTCTCCCGAGGGTGGGGCGCCGTCGCGGGCGCCCTTCTCGGCCTCTCGGCGTGGGGTTACCCGTCCGCCTGGGCGCTCCTGCCGCTACCGCTCCTGGTTCTGGCCGAGGAGGGGCGCCGCCAACGCGCCCCGGGACGGGATCGGCGTTTCCTCGGGCTCGCCGCCGCCGGGTTCTTCGCCTGGGCTCTCGTGACGGCGCCACTGGCGATCCACTACGCGAAATATCCCGAGCGCGCCCTCGCCCGGACGCGCGAGCTCTCCTCCCCGCGGAACGGCGAGTCCCTCACCTCCGCCCTTTTCCGGAACGCCGTCTCCTACACGAAGCTCTTCACGATCGGGGGTGATCCGAACGAGAGGCACGGTGATCCGGGACGCCCGGTCCTCCCTGTCGCCGTCACGGCACTCGCGGTCCTCGGTGCCGCCTGCGGCCTGCGGCGCCGGGGCGTCGCTCGGCTCCTCGTCACGATCGCCGGGCTCCTCCTCCTGGCGAGCCTGGTGGCGGTCGAGGATTCTGCGAATGCGTTCCGGACCTCTCCCGCCGCCCCCTTCCTCATCGTCCTGGCAGCCCTGGGCGCGGAGCGCCTCGTCGAGGCGTTCGGCCCCTCGCGCCGTTCGTTCGTCGTGACCGCGCTCACCCTCGTCCTGGCGGCTTCGGCTCTCCTCGACACCGCCGGCTTCCTTCGCTGGCTCTCCTCACCCCGCCTTTACGGCGCCTTCGGCGGCCCGGAGCGCGACCTCGCGGATGCCGTTTCAACCGAGATCGCTCGCCGCGGCCCGGCCGACGTTCTTCTCGGCCCGGCGGCGGCGCGAAACGCGTCCGTCGTCGACGCACTTCTCCAGCCGCCGGGGAGCGCGGCGCCCGCGGTCCGGCAGGGGACGGGGCTCACCGAGCTTCGCTACGTCCCCACCCGGGACCTCCTCTTCGCGGACGCGGCCACGGCGGAACGCTCGGCGGAGCCTCGCGGTCTCGGGGCGGTCGCGATCGTCTCGGGAGGCGTCCTCGCCGGCCACCCCGGGTGGACCCTCTGGCGGGTTCCGGCGAAGCGCGTCGCGGAGATCGCGCGCACACACCTCGAAGGGTTTCAGCGGATTCCGGCCCCCGGAGCGGGGAACCTGCTGGTCGCCGAGGAAGGCCTCTACACGTTCGCGAGCCGGGGCGGCCTGGACGTGAGTCTCGACGGAGGCGTCGTCTTCGGTGGGGCCCGTCCGGCGGGTGGCCTGACGGCCCTCCTGGCGGCTGGCCGGCACGAACTGGCGGTCCGCAAGCTCGTTCCGGACGCAATCCTGCGCGTCACGGGCCCGGACGGGTTCGTCCTCCCGTTGCCCTGACGTTCCTCGGGACCCTACGGGCCGAGTACGCGGCGAAGCGTCTCGTGAAAGAGGCGCGGTGCCTCGAGGGGGACGTCGTGCCCCGTCCCGCGGACGACGAAGAGCCGCCCCCCCGGCACGCGTGCGAACGCCCGCCGGGCGTCGGCGAGCAGGCAGATCGCGTCGGCCGAGCCCTGGATGAAGACCGTCCCCGGCGGGAGGAGGGTTTCGCGTCCGAGGAGTCCGTCCTTCTCCGCCAGGGCTGCCACGGTGGCGGCGACGTTCTCCTGCCGGTAGGTGCGGCCGAAGGCGTCGACGAGGAAGCCCCAGGCCGGGACAGGCTTGCGCAGGAAGAGAAGGTCGTAGAGCCGCCGCGCCCCGGCGCGGTCTCCGGGTGTCAGGCTTCGCCGCAGGGCCTTTTCTGCCTCGGGGTCCAGCTTCGTGAAGCCGGCCGAGTCGACGAGGACGAGCCGCCGGACCCGATGTGGCTCGGCGAGGGCGAAGGCCCCCGCGGTCCAGCCGCCGAGGGAGTGGCCGACGAGATCGATCTGTCGGAGACGCAGGGCGTCGAGGAGCGCCGAGACGGCAGCGACCCGGCCCGGGATTCCCCAGCCGATCCCGGGTGCGGGCGGATCGCTCTTGCCCGAGCCGGGAGCGTCGGGAACGATCACCGTCCGGCCCGACCGCGCCAGGTCGATTGCGGTCTCGACCCAATAGTGCGAGGCGGCCCCGAGGCCGTGAAGCAGGACGACCGGCACGTCGGCCGATCGCGGGCCCAGCTCCCGGGCGTACAGGCGAGCGCCGCCGGGACCCGGAACGAACATCGAAAGCGCCCCGGCGGACCGGTAGCGCACGGCCGCACCGGCGGCGGCGAGACCGATCGGGTCGGCGAAGAAGGCCCCTCCGGCGAAGAAGGCGAGGAAGAGCGCGGCCAGAGCGAGGGCCGGGAAGGCTCGTCTCACGGTCGAGCGGAAGCCGCGTTCCGCGACTTCCCCCGCTCGAGAGATGCGCGGCTGCGCATGGAGGCCCTCAGTACGCGAGGAGGTCCCGCAGGGCCTGCTCGATATCGGCGCTCTGCGGAAGCGTCGCGTCCTCCAGCTGCGGCGCGTAGCCGCAGAAGACGTCCTTCGCTCCCACGCGCCGTACCGGCGCGTCGAGCCGCTCGAAGAGCTCGTCGGCCGCCCGCGCGGCCACCTCGGCGCCGAAGCCGTGCGTCTGCCAGTCCTCGTGGACGACGAGGAGGCGGTTCGTCCGCTTCACGCTCTCGGCGATCGCGTCGAAGTCGTACGGAGCGAGTGAGCGCAGATCGATGATCTCGACCTCCTTCCCCGAGTCCTCGGCGATCTTCCGCGCCGCCACGAGGCTCCGGAAGACCGTCGCACCGTACGTGACGAGCGTCGCGTCGCGCCCGGGCCGCACCGTCTTCGCCTTTCCGAACGGGACCATGTAGTCCGGGCCCGGGTTCGCCCCCTTGTTGTGCGTCTGGCGGTAGAGGTGCTTGTGCTCGAGGAAGAGGACCGGGTCGTCGCACCGGATGGCGGTGCGCAGGAGGCCGTTGGCGTCGAGGGCGTTCGACGGGCAGACGACGCGCAGTCCCGGGATGTGCGTGAACGCCACTTCCCCCGACTGCGAGTGGTACGGCCCGCCGCCGGTGAGGTACCCGCCGATGGCGACGCGGACGACGACGGGGCACTTCCAGGTTCCGCCGGAGCGCCACCGCACCGTTGCGAGCTCGTCGCGCAGCTGCTGCATGGCCGGCCAGATGTAGTCGAAGAACTGGATCTCCACGACGGGCTTCAGGCCGCGTGCGGCCCAGCCGAGCGCCGTCCCGACGATCGTCGCCTCGGCGAGTGGCGAGTTGAAGACCCTGTCACCGCCGAAGGCCTTCTGGAGACCGGAGGTGACCTTGAAGACGCCCCCCTTCCCCTTGCACTCGGCGAGGACCTCCTCGCGCGTCGCGTCGGCCACGTCCTGGCCCCAGACGACGACGCGCCCGTCGCGCCGCATCTCGTCCTTCAGCGCGGCGTTGATCAGGTCGACCATCGTCGTCGGGTTGCCGGAGAACGCGGGGGAGGCCTCCGTGTCGAAGGCCGCCGACATCGGGTCGGCGTCGGGGGAGTAGACATTTGAGAAGAGCTCGCCGGCTTCGGGCTGGGGGCTGGCGAGCGCCGCGTCCGTCGCGACGGTCAGCTCCGCGTCGACCTCGGCCTTCAGCGCCTCGAGACCGGCCGCGTCGAGGAGGCCGTGCTTCAGGAGGAGAGCCTCCATCCGCCCGAGCGGGTCGAGCTCGGCGTCCTTTCTGCGCTCCTCCTCCGTCCGGTAGAGACGGTCGTCGTCGGAGAGGGAGTGCGAGTAGGGGCGGACGACGTGGGCGTGGACGAGGGCCGGCCCTTTCCGCTCGCGGCAGTAGGCGAAGGCCCACTTCAACGCGTCGTAGGAGGCGAGGAAGTCGCAGCCGTCCGTCTCGGCCAGGAAGAGCCCGGGGTAGCCGCGGACGACCTTCGAGATCGATCCTCCTGGCGTGTTCACCTCGACCGGGGTCGAGATGGCGAACTTGTTGTCCTCGACGAGGAAGAGGACCGGGAGCCTGCGGGTGGTAGCGGCGTTCAGCGCCTCCCAGAACTCTCCCTCGGAGGTCGATCCGTCGCCGATGGTGACGACTGTGACCTCGTCCCGGCCGAAGCCCGACGTGGAGGCGAGGAATCCTTTCGATTCGGGCCGGGCGAGGTACCGCCCCGCCTCGGCCGCCCCGACGCCCGGCAGGCATTCCGAGCCGGTAGGCGAGGAGGTCGTGAAGATGTTCAGCCGCCGCGA
>DIAY01000301.1:0-2691 GCA_002414905.1 Holophagales bacterium UBA5066
ACGTTCGGAGCCCAGCAGTGGGGCCTCTACGCGGGCGACCAGTGGAGGGTCAGCAACAGCCTCTCCCTGAACCTCGGCCTGCGTGTCGACGTCCCGCGCCTCAACGACAAGCCGACCTACAACCCGACGGTCCAGACGGCCTTCGGGATCGACACGACCAACGTCCCGACCAGCCAGGTGATGGTCTCTCCCCGCATCGGCTTCAACTGGGACCCGACCAATTCCGGCAAGGACCAGATCCGCGGCGGCGTCGGCGTCTTCGCCGGCCGCACCCCGTTCGTCTGGATCTCCAACGCCTACGGCGGCACCGGGATCGAGATCACGGGACTGAGCGCGAACAACGTCGCGTTCAACCCCGATCCGAACAACCCGCCGGTCAACTTCCCCCCCGGCACCTCCGCCATCTCCGCCGACACGATCGACCCCGACTTCAAGTTCCCCCTGATCCTCCGGTCGACCCTCGCCTACGACCGCGAGCTTCCCTACGGGATCCGGGCGACCGTCGAAGGGATGTTCACGAAGACCCTGCAGGACGTCTTCTACCAGAACATCAACAAGATCGAGTCCGGCGCCACGACCTTCTGGGGCGCTCCCGTCTATAAGAACAAGGACGCCGGGTTCTCCAACGTCACCTACCTCACGAACACGTCCCGGGGCGAGCAGCAGAACATCTCTCTCCAGCTCGCGAAGCGCTTCCCCTTCGGCCTCGACCTCAGCGGGACCTACGCCTACATGAAGGCCAAGGCCGCCTTCGAGGCGACCTCGAGCGTCGCGTACTCGAACTGGCAGTTCCAGACGCAGAACGGCGACATCTACACGGAACAGCTGACCCGCTCGTTCTTCGAGATCCCGCACCGCTTCACGGCCGTCGCCTCCCAGGGCTTCAGCACGGGCCCGGTGCGCCACACCGTCGGGCTCGTCTTCAACGCCCAGGCGGGGCAGCCCTACTCGATGCTCATGGGGAGCAGCGGCGGCAGCGTGAACGGCGACGGCGCCACCGGCAACGACCTCCTCTTCGTGCCCGCCAACTTCAGCGACGTCTCGTGGAAGGGCGCCGGTGCCCCGACCGAGGCCCAGTGGAACGACTTCCTCTCCCGGTCCGGCCTCGACCCGTACAAGGGCCGCGTCATGGAACGGAACTCCCTCGACGCCCCGTGGACCCACACCCTCGACTTCCACTATGACTTCGAGGTTCCCATCTCGGTCGTCAAGGCGCAGATCACGTTCGACATCCTCAACCTCATCAACCTGGTCGACAGCAACTCAGGCCTGCTGAGGTACGTCTTCAACCAGACCTACACCCCGGTCACCTACTCCGGCATGGAAACCACCGGCGTCAATGCTGGCAAGCCGATCTACACCGTCAACGCCGGCGCACTCGACGAGGGCCGGCCGTACTCCTCCAACTCCCTGCGCTCGCGCTGGCAGCTCAGGATCGGCGCGCGCCTGACGTACTAACCAACAACACCGTACTCCAGAAAACGGGGGGCCTCGTGCCCCCCGTTTTTCTTTTGGCGCAGCTCCTCGAGCAGACTCCCGGCGGGGCGCATCGGCCGCACCTGATTCGGCGGGCCCCCGCTAATCTCGTACGGGGCCGAAGAGCTCCCTCATCGCCCATTCGGCGGCCACGGCGGCAGGGTCTCCCTCCGCGGGGGCCCACGGGGCCCGGTCCGAAGGAGCAGGGGCGAAGTACGGTCCCGGCTTCGTCTCGAAGAAGACGGTCCCCGGCGCGAGCGCCACGAGTCCGTGCCACGTTCCGGCATCCAGGTCGGCGCCGAGGATTTCGCCCGCTGCCTCCAGCTTCACGGCCTCCTGCACCGACCCGGAGTCGTCGAAAAGGACGACTCCGAGAGCTCCCGCAACGACGACGACCGTCTCGCTGCGGGGCGGGTCGAGGTGGCGGTGCGGACGGACCCAGCTGCCCGGTTCGATGGCGTTCAGGAGGCGGTGAACGGGATCGCCCATCTCGTGGAGATTGCGGTTGAGGCGCCGCCGCGCCGTGGCGGCCGCCTGCATCGAGAGCGCGCCGAGACCGTGCTTCGTGAGCCAGACGGGATTTCGCATCGGCCGAGCCTAGGTCGCGCGACTCTTGCGCGAGGAAGACGCGCCCCTCTTCGTCCGGTGCAACGGGAGCGGCCGTGCCGGGTCCTTCACGGCCTTGACCTTCAGTGCCCAGCTCGTCCCGCGGGAGAAGTCGGAATCGGAGATGTAGTGAACGTCGAGGAGGCCTTTCGCCTTCGCGCCGGATCGCAGGCTGTTCGCTTCACCGAGGCCGAGGCTCCAACCCTCGAGCCAGGTCCTGAGCGCCTCGCGGCGCGCCGGGTCCTCGTCCGCGTGGACGACGAGGTCGAGATCGCTGGTCGGGTCGGCCTTCCCCTCGGTGGACGAGCCAACGAGCCACATCCCCTTGACGCCGAAGCGCTCCTGGTCCGCTTCTGCGGCGATCCGCTCGGCGACAGTGATACGCCAGCGCCGCTGGTCCTCCGCCGTGCTTCCCCTCCCGCTCCCGCCGGTCGCCCTCAGGCCGGTTGCGGCGAGCTCGGCCGCAGAGCGTGGCGGCGCGAGGTAGGCGAGGGCCCGGTCGAGGTCCGCGTTCATCGCGACGCGCAGGACGAGCCCGCCGGTCACCGCGGAGACGTCGATGACGCGGACGGTCGAGGCCAGATGGGCGAAGTCGGGGGCGAGCGCCTC
>DIAY01000301.1:2958-3866 GCA_002414905.1 Holophagales bacterium UBA5066
TCCTGAAAGAAGTGGGTGCCGAAGGAGAGATCGGGTACGTAGCTCCCCTTTCGCCGCGCGATCTCGACGAGCACCGAGGAGTTGTTGATCTCGGAGTAGGTGACGGAGACGCCGAGCTTGATGTCCCCGCGACTCCCCCACCGGCCCGGCCCCATCAGGATGAACCGGTGCCGCGGGAGGAGCTTGTTGAGCCGCCCCACGGCGAGCCCGACCTCCCGCAGGGTCTTGAGGTCGGGGATCGCGGCGTAGCCCTCCGGGTCGACGTAGACGACGTGCGTCAGATCGGGGACCTTTCCGTTCGAGACGAACCGGCTCGCCGAGAAGACGACGCGCTCGGGCGGCACGTCGGCCGGGATCGGCTCACCCTGGCTCTCGTCCGCGAAGCTCTGCGGCCTGCACTGGAGCAGGTAGAGGTCCTTCCCGTCGGAGGCGAACTCCAGATCGACCGGACCACCGAGCTTCTCCTGCAGGAGCCTGAGGAGCGCCCGCATCTGTGGTACGAAGGAGGTCGAGCCGACGAGCCCTTCGAAGGTGACGACGAGGTCGCGCGCCTGGCCCCTGTAGTCGACCATCATGGGTCTGTGGAGCGACCCGTCCTCGAGGACGGAAACCATCTGCTCGATCCCGGGAAGCTCGTCGCCGGCTTCGCGGAAGAGGGTCTCGAGCTCGATCGTCTCGAACTGCATCGTCTCGAGGTTGATGACGTCGACTTTCCGCGGGGCGTACCGGACGACGGCCTCCGCCCCGACGTTCGCGCGCAGACCCGGCTGGCCCGGCGCGAGCAGCACCGGGTAGTCGTCGCCGATCCGGTCGACGGCGCGCGTGCCGAGGCCCGGAACCAGCCGGATGAGGCCGTCGTCCCGCCGGATGCGGGGTGACCAGCGAAACTCGTTGTTCGAGAACGCGAC
>DIAY01000301.1:3959-6714 GCA_002414905.1 Holophagales bacterium UBA5066
CTCGGCACGGTACTCGATCGGGTCGGGGCCGAAGATCGACGCGTACACCTCGGCGATGGCGTCCATGAGGGCCGCGAGGCGGTCTTTCTTCGGGCCCTGATTCGCGAGGAAGAGGCTCTTGTACTTGCCGGAGAACGAGGCCCCGGCGCGATCCTCGAGCAGACTGGAGCTCCTCACGATGATCGGCCGTTCGCCGAAGTCGTCGAGGGCGACGGAGAGCCCCTTGACGATCTCCGGCGAGAACTGGCTGTTCTTGAAGACCTGGATGATGTGCGGATACTCGCGACGGACCTGGTCGATCTCGAGGTACTTGCGGTCGACGATGTCCTCGAGGTTGTTGTAGGCGATGAAGTCGACGACGCCATCCGAGGTGACGTACCAGGTTCTCGGGATCCGGATGTCCCTGAGCGTCTCCGCGTATTCCTCGGACCGGCGGACGATCTGGACCGCGAGGAAGAGGCCGCTGCTCTTTCCGCCGACCTTTCCGTGGCTCGCGGGCGGACAGATGATCCGTTGCGTCAGCTCCTGAAAATCGGAGACCGCGATGAAGTTCTTCGCGACGCCGACGAACTGGACCTGGTCGGTGAGGAACCGCCGGACAAGCGCGGCACGCAGGTCGAGCTGAATCGAACGGGAGAGCTCGCGGTCGTTGAGCGCCGCGTGGCGGAAGCGAGTGAGAGCCTGCGCGAGCTCGGGAAGAGACGTCCCCTGGTTCTCGAGCGCCTCGATGAGGAATCCGGACCGGCTGTCCTTGATCCAGCGCTGGATGCTGCTGCGGATCTCGGCCGACCCGACGTTTCGCGCTGCCAGGCCGAAGACCTCCTCGGAGACCTTCAGGAGGTCGTCGAGGCTCCGGCGCGCCATCGGCCGGTTCTCGTCGGTCGGCTCCTCGGGTCCTGCAGACCCCGCCCAGCTCCCCGTGAAGCGCGGGAGGAGACGCTGCGCCTCCTCGACGCCGCTCATGCAGAGGAAGTTCAGCATTCGGCGGGCGATCGTCACGTATCCGGGCCGGTCGATCTGGCGGAGGAAGTCGACGATGACCCACCAGTCGCCCGCCTCCGGAGGGAGCGGGATGCCAACCTTTTCGGAGTGGCGGAGTGACGAGGAGAGGTCGCGCTGGAGGATGAGCTGCCCGAGAAGCTCCGCGACGGTATCGATGAGGCGACGCTCCTCCTTCAGGAACGGCCCTTCGTCGGCGGGAGGGAAAGCGGTGCTGTAGCCGATCTCGATGCGGCCCACCTCTTCGCCGCGGACCCGGATCGGCGACGAATGAACCCACGGCGCCGGCTCGGCCTCGACGGAAACGAAGACGGCCGTTCCGAGGACGATCCTCGCGATGACCTGGGCCGGGTGTTCCCAACCCGAAGGGAGGACCGATACGACCTCGCGGAAGATCTCGCCGAGCGGCGCTTCGGCCCGTGCGCAGACTGCATGAACCCGGTAGAGGCATTGGAGCTCTTTCGCCCTCTCCTCGAGCTCCTCGAGCAGGGTTCGTCCGGATCCGGGCATCGATACCTCCCACGGCGCACCGTGCGTGCGAGAGTGCCACAGGCCGGATTGGCCGGGGGGACGCTGCATCGAGAGGAGGCCCGCGCGGGGAAGCGGAACGAAGACGCTCAGACCAGGGAAGCCGGGGGAGCCCCGGACGGGGCTCCCCCGGAACCGGGAGCGATCAGGCCCAGCCGCGGTCCTTGCAGGCCTTGGCGACCCGCGAGACCGCGATGACGTAGGCGGCGTCGCGCATGTAGAGGTTGCGCTTTTTGGCGAGCTCGTGGACGGCGTGGTACGCCGAGGTCATCTTCGCGTCGAGCTTCTGGAGGACCTCGTCCTTCTCCCAGAAGAAGTTCATGTTGCACTGCACCTGCTCGAAGTAGCTGCAGGTGACTCCGCCGGCGTTGGCGAGGAAGTCGGGAATGACGTAGATGCCGCGGTCCTGGATAATCTTGTCGGCCTCGGGCGTCGTCGGCCCGTTCGCCCCCTCGGCGATGACCTTCACGGTGGGCTTGATCTTCAGGGCCGTCTCGCCGGTGACCTGGTTCTCGAGAGCGGCCGGGATGAGGACCTCGACCTCCTGCTCGATCCACGCGTCGCCGGGGAGGATCTCGTAGCCGAGACCCTTTGCCTTGTCCTTGTCGATCCCGCCGAAGCGGTCGGTGATCCCGAGGAGCTCGTTTTCGTCGATACCCGAAAGCCTCCGGAACGAGTACGAGGTCTGGTCGGCCTGGTCCCACGAGGAGCAGCAGACGACCTTGCCGCCGAGCTGCGTGTAGAGCTTGATCGCGTACTGCGCCACGTTGCCGAAGCCCTGGACCGAGGCTCTCGTCTTGGCGATGTCGATCCCGAGCTCCACGAGCGCTTCCCTCAGCGTGAAGATGACGCCGGAGCCCGTTGCCTCGGTCCGGCCGAGGGAGCCGCCCGAGCCGACCGGCTTACCCGTGATGAAGCCGGGATACTTGCCGCCCGCGATGACCTCGTATTCGTCGAGCATCCAGAGCATGTGCTGCGGCGTCGTCATGACGTCGGGCGCCGGGATGTCGTTGACCGGCCCGACGTTCTTGGCGATCTGGCGAATCCAGCCGCGGCAGATCCCCTCCTGCTCGCGGGCGCTCAGGTGATGCGGGTCGCAGATGACGCCGCCCTTGCCTCCGCCGAGCGGGATGTCGACGACCGCACACTTCCAGGTCATCCACATCGAGAGGGCGCGGACGGTGTCGGCCGTCTCGTGCGGGTGGAAGCGGATGCCGCCCTTGCAGGG
>DIAY01000024.1:0-4159 GCA_002414905.1 Holophagales bacterium UBA5066
GACTCCGCCCGGGGGCTTGGGCTGAGAGGTCGACGGCTGGGGGACGTAGCCTCCGCCCGGCTTCGCCGGTGCGCCGACAGGAGCGTTCGGTGCGGGCGCCGGCATATCGGGCGAGCGGAGCACGGGAGCGGGAGTGGCCACCGGGACCGGGGTCGGGGCCGGGGTCGGCTCGCCGGCCGGCGTCGCTCCCGGTGCCGCGGCGGACTTGCCACCGGAGGAAGCCGGTTCGTTTCCGCCCTCCTCCTGCTTCTTCGACTGCCAGCGCGGCGAGACCCTCACGTTCTGGGCTGTGGCCTCCGCGTCGAGCTGCGCGATGAACGTGGCTTTCTCCCCGGGGGCGAGGATGTCGGCCGAGAGCTGTCCGAAGGTGCTCGCGACGGTCTGGCCCTGATCTCCCACGGCTTCGACGGTGACGGCCACCCCTTCAGCGATGCCTTCCCCGACGTTCTGGACCGAGCCGGTCACAGCCGTGCCGGCTGCGCCCTTCCTCGCCGAGACGTTGCTCACGATGATGCGTCCCGCACCGGGCCCCTTCTTCGCGTCGTCCGGCTCGAGGTAGCCGCCGGCGACATCCTGGTCCGTCAGGACGACCGCGGCCTTCTTTCCGTCCCGCGTGGCACGGGCCGCATCGGCGAGGCTCGGGGCCCGCACGACGGTGGGGACGGCGGTCGGGACCTTCGCCGCCTCCGCCGCCCTCTCGGCGGCAGCCGCCGTCTTGGCGGTATCGATCTCGGAAGCGGGAATCGAGACGAGCTTGCCGTCCGCGAGCACGAGAATCGCCTGGTTCCCGCGAATCACCGGCGGCTTCTTCGTTTCGAGAGTCCGGCCGTCCTTGAGGACGACCTGGCCGGCCGCGAGCGGCCCAGCTATGAGGCTGATGAGCCCGAGCACGAGCAGCGAAAAAGCGCGGCGCATGAGATACCTCCGGTCAGGAAAGCATAGCACCGGGAGGAGGAGCCCCGCCGATCAGCGGGGTTCCCCTCCGACACCCGGCTCGTCGCCCACCTCGTCCGAGACGAGGTAGAGAGGTCGCCCCTTCACTTCATCGTAGATCCGGCCGAGGTACTCCCCCAGGACCCCGATGAGCATCAGCTGGACTCCGCCGAGGAGAAGAATCCAGCCCATCAGCGTCGTCCAGCCCCGTTCGTTGATTCCGAGCACCTTCAGGACGATGACGACGAGGATGTAGAGGAACGCGAAAGACGAAACCGCGAACCCTAGCCAGGTACCGAGCTGGAGCGGGACGTGGCTGAAAGACGTCAGGGCGTCGAGTGCGAATCGGATCATCTTGCGGAGGGGGTACTTCGTCTCGCCGTGGAGCCGCGCGGGCCGGACGTAGTGAACCGCCGTCGCCCGGAACCCGATCCAGGCCGTCATCCCCCGGATGAAACGGTGCCTCTCTCTGAGGGAGCGGAATGCGGCAACGGCACGCGGCCCGAGGAGACGGAAGTCGCCCGTGTCGACCGGGATGTCCACGTTCGTCCAGCGGCGCATGAGGCGGTAGAAGAGGTGGGCGGTCGCGCGCTTGAAAGCGCTTTCGCCTTCCCGGGCCGTCCGCTGCGCGTAGACGACCTCGTACCCTTCGTCGGCTCTGGCGAGCATCTCGGCGAGGAGCTCGGGCGGGTCCTGCAGGTCGGCGTCCATCACCGCCACGAGCCGCCCGTGGGCACGGTCGACGCCGGCCGTGAGCGCCATCTGGTGGCCGAAGTTCCTCGAGAGGCGCACGGCCCTGAGGCGGGAATCCTCCGTGGCGAATGCGACCATCGCCTCGAACGAGCCGTCGCGGCTTCCGTCGTCGACGAACAGGATCTCGAAGCTCCGGCCCGTCGCCTCGAGGACCGTGACGAGCCGGCGGCGCAGCTCCGGCAGGTTCGCGAGCTCGTTGAAGCACGGAAGGACGACGGAAATTTCAGGGACGCTCATTTTCCCGGGCTCCTCGCAAGATCGGGCCGCGTCAGGACGACGACGTTCTGCGAACCGACCGGATTTGTCGACGAGCCGTCGTTACTCCAGGGCCGGCGCGTGAAGAGGTAGGTCAGGAGCTCCCGCGGCGTCGGGCGGAGCGGGGACCAGGAGACCTCGGGAATCCACCAGGCGCGCAGCGGGATCTGCCGGGCGACGTAGTCGGCCCCCAGGATCTTGCGGGCCTCCTCGGCCTGGGTGTCGTCGACGATGACGAACGGCGGCCGGCTGTCCTTGTTCGGCATGGCCCAGTAGACCGGCAGCCTTCGGAAGTACCACGAGAGCGGCCAGACGGCCTCTCCCGTCACGGCCGCCGCCGGATCCGCCCCCGTTGCGGCGAACCTCACGACATTCGCCACGACCGGCATCAGCTCGGGGCTCGTCTGGGTGAACACGACCGACTCGGCCCGCGGAAGAAACGGCGACAGCAGCGGGTTCCAGAACGAGAGCGACAGCGTCGTCACAACGGTCGCGAGGCCCACCGGGACGGCGATCGAAGCTGCGCGGACGCGGGATGCGCAGAGCGCCGCCCACGCGGCGCCAGCGAGGGGAACGAACGGCAGGATCTGGTGAACGATGAGCCAGGGAGTCTTCTCACCGAGGTACGCGTACATGGCGACCGAGGAGAGCGCGAGCGTCGCGACGAACCGCTCGGCGGGGGCAAACCGCCGCCACCTCATTCCGATCCAGACGAGCGCCGGGAGAACGATCGCGAACTCGTACTGGAGGATCCGCGGAAGGTAGAACGTCGGCGGCCCGCCGACCCTCTCGACCTTGTGCTGCCCATACCAGTACGAGATGGCCAGGAACGCGGGGTTGCCCGACTCGGGGTGGACGAGGAAGTACGTGTACGCCACCTCGGAAAGAGTGAAGAAGAGGAAGACCGCGCCGAGGATCGCCGCACCGTGACGCTCCAGGACGTCGAGGAGCGAACGGATCTTCGCGAAGGCCGGGAATCCCTGCCCCGGCTCCCAGACCGCCGCCAGGACCGACGGCGCCATCAGCGCCCCGAGGACGTAGAAGTTCTCCTTCGAGGCGAACGCCACGGCCCCCCAGACCGCGGCGAGCCCGAGGTCGGCGACGCGCCGGGTCCTCCACCAGCGGTCGAGCCAGAGGAAGAGACCGAACGTTCCCAGAAGGCTCCAGACGTCCTCCCGACAGAAGCGCGTGAAGTAGAGGAAGTTCGGCGAGATTGCGAGCAGGACGCCCGAGGCGAAGGCGGCCCCCCGCCCGAACCGCGCCCGCAGGAGGATCGCCATCGCCACGAGGCCGACGCCTCCGAGCGCGGCGGGGAGGCGGGCGGTGAAGTCCGAGTCGCCGAGGATCCGGAAGGTCGAGGCGACCATGAAGTACTGCACGGGGCCGTGATAGATGGGGTCGTACTTGTACGTTCCCTGGGTCGCCAGCTCGTAGGAGAAGTGGCCGTGGATCGACTCGTCGTGGTGGTACGCCCTGGAGCCGAGGTCCCAGAGGCGTAGGGCGAGGGAGAGGAGGAGAAGCCCTCCCCAGGCCCACCTCTCGAGACGCTCCCAGGCCGGACCGTCGCCTCTCACCGAGCCACCTCCCACACTTCGGTCCCCTGCCCCGAGAAGACGCGCCGGGCGTCTCCGTGCGCACGGAACAGGCCGGTTCCATATTCCTTCCGTTCGAGTGGCCCGACGACGACGTAGTTGGCCCTGCGCCGGGAGAGGGCCTCGCGGACCGCCTCGGGGTCGCCGGACCGGTAGACCGTCTCGACGTCCTTCTTCCTCGCGTCGATCTCGGCCGTCGCCGCGCCGCCGCGCCAGAGCCCCTCGTGGTTCGTCCAGCCGAGGACGATCGGGCGGCCGGTCGCGCCTCCGATGCGCCCGTGATCGCTGTAGGCGCCGCCGACGGCCTCCACGAGGCGCGCGTCGCGGGGTGCGTTCCGGCGGATCCACTCCACGGCCTGCCGGTCCCCCGGCGTCTCCCTGGTCATCCATCCCAGGCCGTCGAGGGCCACCTGAGAGGGGGTCCACCTCTGGACGACGAGGCTGGCCGGGTGTACGAGGAGACCTGCCACGGCCACGACGAGGACGCCCCGGACGACCCATCGCGCCCGCCTCGAGGACAGGGCGAGAGGCAGGAGAAGCGCGACCGCCGGCGCCAGCAGGGCCGCTGCGGCGGCGTAGCACTTGAAGACGGTGTTCATCCGGTGGAGCTCTTCGCCGTACGGGTC
>DIAY01000024.1:4266-4443 GCA_002414905.1 Holophagales bacterium UBA5066
AGCCGGACCTCAGCGCCCCCTTCATGCGGGGCAGGAGATGCAGGATGGCGAGGAGAAAGGCCGCCCCCAGCCCCAGGACGGGACGCTTCGTCACGATCGCCAGGAGAAGGCCCAGCGCCGGGAAAGCGTTCGCGACGAAAAATGCCTGTTCCCCGTCGTCCCTGGAACGCAGCAGGG
>DIAY01000045.1 GCA_002414905.1 Holophagales bacterium UBA5066
GACTCCGCCCGGGGGCTTGGGCTGGGAGGTCGACGGCTGGGGGACGTAGCCTCCGCCCGGCTTCGCCGGTGCGCCGACAGGAGCGTTCGGTGCGGGCGCCGGCATGTCGGGCGAGCGGAGCACGGGAGCGGGAGTGGCCACCGGGACCGGGGTCGGGGCCGGGGTCGGCTCGCCGGCCGGCGTCGCTCCCGGCGTCGCGGACTTGCCGCCGGAGGAAGCCGGTTGGTTTCCGCCCTCCTCCTGCTTCTTCACCTGCCATCGCGGCGAGACCCTCACGTTCTGGGCTGTGGCCTCCGCGTCCAGCTGCGCGGTGAACGTGGCCTTCTCCCCGGGGGCGAGGATGTCGGCCGAAAGCTGTCCGAAAGTGCTCGCGACGGTCTGGCCCTGGTCTCCCACGGCTTCGACCGTGACAGCCACCCCTTCAGCGATGCCTTCCCCGACGTTCTGGACCGAGCCGGTCACAGCCGTGCCGGTCGCGCCCTTCTTCGCCGAGACGTTGCTCACGATGATGCGCCCCGCGCCGGGCCCCTTCTTCGCATCGTCCGGCTCGAGGTAGCCGCCTGCGACGTCCTGGTCCGTCAGGACGACCGTGGCCTTCTTTCCGTCCCGCGTGGCACGGGCCGCATCGGCGAGGCTCGGGGCTCGCGCGGCCGCGGGGGCGACGGTCGGGACCTTCGCCGCCTCCGCCGCCCTCTCGGCGGCAGCCGCCGTCTTCGCGGTATCGATCTCGGAAGCGGGAATCGAGACGAGCTTGCCGTCCGCGAGCACGAGAATCGCCTGTTTCCCGCGAATCACCGGCGGCTTCTTGGTTTCGAGAGTCCGGCCGTCCTTGAGGACGACCTGGCCGGCCGCGAGCGGCCCAGCTGTGAGGCTGATGAGCCCGAGCACGAGCAGCGAAAAAGCGCGGCGCATGAGATACCTCCGGTCAGGAAAGCATAGCACCGGGAGGATGGGCCCCGCCGATCAGCGGGGTTCCCCTCCGACGCCCGGCTCGCCGCCCACCTCGTCCGAGACGAGGTAGAGCGGTCGCCCCTTCACTTCATCGTAGATGCGGCCGAGGTACTCCCCCAGGACCCCGATGAGCATCAGCTGGACTCCGCCGAGGAGAAGGATCCAACCCATCAGCGTCGTCCAGCCCCGCTCGTTGATCCCGAGCACCTTCAGGGCGATGACGACGAGGATGTAGAGGAACGCGAAGGACGAGACCGCGAATCCGAGCCAGGTGCCGAGCTGGAGCGGGACGTGACTGAACGACGTGAGGGCGTCGAGGGCGAAGCGGATCATCTTGCGCAGGGGGTACTTCGTCTCGCCGTGGAGCCGCGCGGGTCGGACGTAGTGAACCGCCGTCGCCCGGAAGCCGATCCAGGCCGTCATCCCCCGGATGAAACGGTGCCTCTCTCTGAGGGAGCGGAATGCGGCGACGGCACGCGGCCCGAGAAGGCGGAAGTCGCCCGTGTCGACCGGGATGTCCACGTTCGTCCAACGGCGCATGAGGCGGTAGAAGAGGTGTGCCGTCGCCCTCTTGAAGGCGCTCTCCCCTTCGCGGGCCGTCCGCTGCGCGTAGACGACCTCGTACCCTTCGTCGGCCCTGGCGAGCATTTCGGCGAGGAGCTCGGGCGGGTCCTGCAGGTCGGCGTCCATCACCGCCACGAGCCGCCCGTGGGCCCGGTCGACGCCGGCCGTGAGCGCCATCTGGTGACCGAAGTTCCTCGAGAGGCGCACGGCCCTCAGGCGGGAATCCTCCGTGGCGAACGCGGCCATCGCCTCGAAGGAGCCGTCGCGGCTTCCGTCGTCCACGAACAGGATCTCGAAGCTCCGGCCCGTCGCCTCTAGGACCGTGACGAGCCGGCGGCGCAGCTCCGGCAGGTTAGCGAGCTCGTTGAAGCACGGAAGGACGACGGAAATCTCAGGGACGATCATTTTCCCGGGCTCCTCGCAAGATCGGGCCGCGTCAGGACGACGACGTTCTGCGAACCGACCGGATTTGTCGCCGATCCGTCGTTGCTCCAGGGCCGGCGTGTGAAGAGGTAGGTCAGGAGCTCCCGCGGCGTCGGGCGGAGCGGGGACCAGGAGACCTCGGGAATCCACCAGGCGCGCAGCGGGATCTGCCGGGCCACGTAGTCGGCCCCCAATATCTTGCGGGCCTCCTCGGCCTGGGTGTCGTCGACGATGACGAACGGCGGCCGGCTGTCCTTGTTCGGCATGGCCCAGTAGACCGGCAGCCTGCGGAAGTACCACGAGAGCGGCCAGACGGCCTCTCCCGTCACGGCCGCCGCCGGATCCGCCCCCGTTGCGGCGAACTTCACGACATCCGCCACGACCGGCATCAGCTCGGGACTCGTCTGGGTGAACACGACCGACTCGGCCCGCGGAAGAAACGGCGACAGCAGCGGGTTCCAGAACGAGAGTGACAGCGTCGTCACAACGGCCGCGAGGCCCACCGGGACGGCGATCGAGGCTGCGCGGACGCGCGATGCGCAGAGCGCCGCCCACGCGGCGCCAGCGAGGGGAACGAACGGCAGGATCTGGTGAACGATGAGCCAGGGAGTCTTTTCCCCGAGATACGCGTACATGGCGACAGAGGAGAGAGCCAGCGCCGCGACAAACCGCTCGGCGGGCGCGAAGCGCCGCCACCTCATTCCGATCCAGACGAGCGCCGGGAGGACGATCGCGAACTCGTACTGGAGGATCCGCGGGAGGTAGAACGTCTTCGGACCGCCGACCCTCTCGACCTTGTGCTGGTTCCACCAGTACGAGATGGCGAGGAACGCGGGGTTGCCCGACTCGGGGTGAACGAGGAAGTACGTGTACGCCACCTCGGAAAGAGTGAAAAAGAGGAAGACGGCGCCGAGGATCGCCGCACCGTGGCGCTCCAGGACGTCGAGGAGCGAACGGATCTTCGCGAACGCCGGAAATCCCTTCCCCGGCTCCCAGACCGCCGCCAGGACCGACGGCGCCATCAGCGCCCCGAGGACGTAGAAGTTCTCCTTCGAGGCGAACGCCACGGCTCCCCAGACCGCGGCGAGGCCGAGGTCGGCGACGCGACGGGTCCTCCACCAGCGGTCGAGCCAGAGGAAGAGACCGAACGTTCCGAGGAGGCTCCAGACGTCCTCCCGGCAGAAGCGCGTGAAGTAGAGGAAGTTCGGCGAGACGGCGAGCAGGACGCCCGAGGCGAAGGCGGCCCCCCGCCCGAACCGCGCCCGCAGGAGGATTGCCATCGCCACGAGGCCGACGCCTCCGAGCGCGGCGGGGAGGCGCGCGGTGAAGTCCGAGTCGCCGAGGATCCGGAAGGTCGAGGCGACCATGAAGTACTGCACGGGGCCGTGGTAGATGGGGTCGTACTGGTACGTACCGTTCTGCGCCAGGTCGTAGGAGAAGTGGCCGTGGATCGACTCGTCGTGGTGGTACGACCTGGAGCCGAGGTCCCAGAGGCGCAGTGCGAGGGAGAGGAGGAGGAGCCCTCCCCACGCCCACCTCTCGAGACGCTCCCAGGCCGGGCCGTCGCCTATCACCAGGCCACCTCCCACACTTCGGTTCCCTGCCCCGAGAAGACGCGCCGGGCGTCTCCGTGCGCACGGAACAGGCTGGTTCCGTACTCCTTCCGTTCGAGCGGCCCGACGACGACGTAGCGAGCGGAACGTCGGGTGAGAGCGTCACGGACCGCCGCGGTGTCACCAGACTGGTAGATCGTCTCGACGTCCTTTTTCCTCGCGTCGATCTCGGCCGTCGCCGCGCCGCCGCGCCAGAGCCCCTCGTGGTTCGTCCAGCCAAGGACGATCGGGCGGCCGGTCGCGCCTCCGATGCGCCCGTGATCGCTGTAGGCGCCGCCGACGGCCTCCACGAGGCGTGCGTCGCGGGGTGCGTTCCGGCGGATCCACTCCACGGCCTGCCGGTCCCCCGGCGTCTCCCTGGTCATCCATCCCAGGCCGTCGAGGGCCACCTGAGAGGGGGTCCACCTCTGGACGACGAGGCTGGCCGGGTGCACGAGGAGACCTGCCACGGCCACGACGAGGACGCCCCGGACGACCCATCGCGCCCGCCTCGAGGACAGGGCGAGAGGCAGGAGAAGCGCGACGGCCGGCGCCAGCAGGGCCGCTGCGGCGGCGTAGCACTTGAAGACGGTGTTCATCCGGTGAAGCTCTTCGCCGTACGGGTCGCGGACGACGACCAGCTCCGGCACGAGCAGGAGCACGACGCTCGCCCCCGCCAGGAGAAAGCCGGACCTCAGCGCCCCCTTCAGGCGGGGCAGGAGATGCAGGATGGCGAGGAGAAAGGCCGCCCCCAGCCCCAGGACGGGACGCTTCGTCACGATCGCCAGGAGAAGGCCCAGCGCCGGGAAAGCGTTCGCGACGAAGAACGCCTGCTCCGCGTCGTCCCTGGAACGCAGCAGGG
>DIAY01000067.1:0-1778 GCA_002414905.1 Holophagales bacterium UBA5066
GCCTGGATCCTCTTCCGTTGCGAGAACGGCCGGGCCGCGGTCGCATTCCTGCGGGTCCTGTTCGCCGGGACGTGGGGCGTCGGGAACGTTCCCGGCGCCGCCGTGGCAGCCCTCGTCCTGGGCCTCTCCGCGAACTTCGTTCCCCGAACGTGGCTTGGGACGGTCGAGAGCCGGTTCGCCGGCCTTCCTTCGCCGGCACAGGCGGGGCTCGTCCTCGCCACACTCGCCGCGATTCGATTGTCGGCCGGGGCCTCCGTTGCCCCGTTCGTCTATTTCAGGTTCTGAGGAAGAAGTGGCCGGATCGATCCGCCTCCCGAAGACCACGGCCACGATGCTCCTCGTCCTCCTGGGCGCGCTCGTTCCGTACCTGGCACCCGGGATGGAACGTTTCCGGCTCATTTCGGCTGCGGACCTCGCCCGCGCGACGGGATCCTTCCGCGGCGAGCCGCGCGCACCGCTCTCGAGGCGAAACGAAGCAAGTATCCCCGTCGCGGGCCCGCGTCCCGCAGACAGCCAGGCGGAGGCCGCCGGACCACGGCCTTCTTCGAGACCTCGCAGGAGCCTCCCGGCCGCGCTGCCGCCCCTCGTTCCGATCGAGGACCCGTCGAACGAGCTCGGGCGTTTCTTCCAGAGGCTCGAGGCCGTCGAGGAGGAGCGGCCCGCCGCCCTCGTACGGATCACACATCTCGGGGACTCGCCCCTCACCGGCGATCTGATCTCGGGAGAGGCCCGTCAGATTCTCCAGGCGGAGCTGGGGGACGGGGGACCCGGATTCGTCCTCGCTGCCAGGCCGTGGGGCTGGTACGGCCACCAGGGGATCCGGATGGAAGCGAAGGGCTGGACGGCGATGAGCCCGCTTCTCCTGGCGGGGAACGGAGGGCAGCACGGCCTCGGCCTCGTCTCGTTCACGAGCGCCTCCGCCGCGGCGTACAGCGAGATCCGGCGAGAGAGCGGGACGTTCAACCGCGCGGAAGTGACGTTCAGCAAGGCTCCCGGGGGGGGCACGCTCCTCGTCTCGCTCGACGGCGCTCCCGACGAGGAGGTCTCGACCACGGCTCCCCAGCGCCGGACCGGACAGTTCACGGCGATGGCCGGAGGCGGCGCGACGCGCATCACGCTGCGTCCCGGGGGAGACGGGGAGGTGACGCTGTACGGCGTCGTCCTGGAGACCACCGGTCCCGGCCTCGTCTACGACGCGGTCGGGGCGAACGGCGCCTCGATCCACGCGCTGAACCTCCTCGACGAGGCCGGCTGGATCGAGGCCCTCACGCTTCGCCGAAGCGACCTCGTCATCCTGAACTACGGGACGAACGAGAGCGCCATGGAAGGAATCGGCGGTCCCCGCTACGAGAGGGGATACGCCGAGGCGATCCGCCGGGTCCGCACGGCGCTGCCGGACGCGTCCATTCTCGTCATGGCCCCGATGGACCGCGGGATGAGGCTCGGCGACGGGAGCGTCGGGACGATGCCGTCGATCCGGCGCCTCGTCGCAGCCCAGAGGCGAATCGCCAGAGAGAACGGTTGCGCATTCTTCGACACGTATTCCGCGATGGGAGGGGAAGGGACGATGGGGCGCTGGTACGAGAGCCAGCCGCGCCTGGTCACGGGGGATCTCACCCACACGACGAAGCCGGGCTCGGACCGCGTTGCGAGGCTCCTGGTCGGGGCGCTTCATGCGGCGCGGGCGGCGGGCCGGGCGGCGGGCCGGGCGGCGCCCGGGCGGCAGGAAACGGCTCCCGGCGACCCCGTGACGAAAAGTGGGCCGGTGGTCAGTCCGC
>DIAY01000067.1:1948-2222 GCA_002414905.1 Holophagales bacterium UBA5066
TTCGGAGAGGGCGACGAGGACCGAAGCCGCCGACGTGTTCCCGATCCGGTCCACGTTCACGAAGAGCTTTTCCTCGCCGATGCCGAGCGAACGGGCAACACTCAGGAGGAGGTTCAGATTAGCCTGGTGGAGGACGTAGAGGTCGACGTCGGCGGGCGAGAGCCCCTGCGGCTCCAGGACCGACCGGATCACCGCCGGCAGCTTCCGGCTCGCCTGCAGGATCACCGTCCGGCCGTCCATCACGAGCGGCCCTCCAGCGGAAAGGGAGAGCGCC
>DIAY01000067.1:2471-2792 GCA_002414905.1 Holophagales bacterium UBA5066
GGAGGAGGACTCGCGACATCTCCTCGGCTCCCGCGGCGAGAACCGGCCCCGTCCTCGGGCAGAGGTCGACCGCGAGCGCGAGAGCGAAGAGGCCGCCCACGCTCGCGAGCGGGACGTCGAAGACCGGGATGCCCGGTGCGCCCAGGAGCCGTTGCAGGTCGGCCGAAATGCCGGGAAAGGCCCGCGGTGCGCTGCCGGTGCCGACGACGATCGCCCCGAGAAGCCCGGGCTGCAGTCCGGCGGCGAGGAGCGCGGCCGTCGCGGCCCGTTCGGCGAGGGAGGCGGCCGTCTCTCCGGTCGAGACCCATCGTCTCTCGCGGA
>DIAY01000250.1:0-5180 GCA_002414905.1 Holophagales bacterium UBA5066
CGGGCGAAGAGGTCGGTCGTCAGGACGACGTCTCCCTCCTCGACGAGGACCTCCGGCGCGTCCTTCCCGTCGCGGGCCTTCAGCCCGCCGTCGACCCCGACGCTGAAGACGGCCACGGGGCCGGCCTTTCGGGCAACCGGCAGAAGCGCGTTCAGGAAGGTGGTCTTCCCCGACCCCTTCTCGAACCCGGTCACGGCCGTAACCCCTCCGGCGACGCCCTCCAGACCGTCCAACGTGCCCTCAGCCGTCGTTGCGCTTGTGACGGATCAGGTTGCTCGGCTCGATGAAGCGCTTGTCGCCCGAGAGGAGCGTTGCGACGCCGTCCTTCGCCCGGTACTTCGCGTCGTCCCCTTCGTCCTTCGTCGCCGCGGTCGCGGGTGGACGGCCCTGCGGCCACTTGTAGGTCGTGATGACCCCCTCGTAGTTCCTGAGGACCGCCGTCCCCTCGGCCATCGAGATGAGGTAGTTCGGCATCACCGGAATCTTGCCGCCGCCCCCCGGCGCGTCGACGACGAACGTCGGGACGGCGAGTCCCGTCGTGTGGCCGCGGAGCGACTCGATGATCTCGATCCCCTTGGCGACGGAGGTCCGGAAGTGGCTGATGCCGAGCGAGAGGTCGCACTGGTAGATGTAGTAGGGCCGCACGCGGATCGTCATGAGCTTGTGGACGAGCTTCTTCATGACGACCGGGTCGTCGTTGATCCCGCGTAGCAGGACGCTCTGGTTCCCGAGCGGGATGCCGGCGTCGGCGAGCTTTTCGCAGGCGGCCTTCGCCTCCGCGGTGATCTCCTTCGGGTGGTTGAAGTGGGTGTTCACCCAGAGCGGATGGAACTGCCGGAGCATGTTCACGAGGCCGTCGGTGATCCGCTGCGGCATGACGACGGGGACGCGCGTCCCGATCCGGATGATCTCGACGTGCGGGATCTCGCGGAGGCGGCGGAGGATCGACCGGAGCTTGTCGTCCGGAAGGATGAGCGGGTCGCCGCCGCTCAGGAGGACGTCGCGTACGGTCGGCGTCGCGCGGATGTAGTCGATCGCCGCGGAGACGTAGTCCTCCGGCATGTCGACGTCGGTCTCGCCGACGAGCCGGCGGCGGGTGCAGTGCCGGCAGTTCATGCTGCAGATGTTCGTGATGAGGAGGAGGACCCGGTCGGGGTAGCGGTGGGTCAGGCCGGGAACGGGGCTGTCGACGTCCTCGTGCAGCGGGTCGGACATGTCCGACGGGTCGTCGTGCATCTCGGCGATCCGCGGGACCGACTGCATCCTCACCGGGCAAAACGGGTCCTCGGGGTCCATCAGCGCCGCGTAGTACGGCGTGATCTCCATCGTGAACTTCCCGAGGCAGCGCCCGATCTCCTCGCGCTCCTCGCCGGTCAGCTTCACGACCTTCTCGAGCGTTTCGACGTCGCGGATCCCGTTCTTCATCTGCCAGGACCAGTCGTTCCACTCCGCCTCGGTCACGTCGGCGAAGAGGGGAATGGCGCGCCAGTCGACCTTCCTGTACTGCATCCCGCGCCTCAGGCCTTCCGGAGCTTCAGCAGCTCGCGGACGTCGTCGGGCCGCGCGAGAGGCCGGCCGCAATCCTTCGCGATGCGGGCGGCGCGCTCGACGAGCTCGGCATTGCTCTTCGCGAGGCGTCCCTTCGAGTAGTAGATGTTGTCCTCGAAGCCGACGCGGATATTCCCGCCGAGGGCGAGAGCGCCGTAGATCGCGTCGAGGTTCGCCTTGCCGCCGATTCCCATGAGGGTCCAGTGCGCGCCCCGCGGGAGCTTGCGCACGAACATCTCGAGGACGTCGACCTCGTAGCGGACCGAGCCGGGGACGTTCAGGACGAGGCCGTAGTGGTACGGCTCGTCGAGGAGCCCCTCCTTGATCAGGATGTGGCTCGCGTAGACGTGCCCGAGGTCGAAGCACTCGAGGGTCGGGCGGACACCGTGCTCGCGCATCGACTTCGCGAACGTCCGCATGATGGGAAGCGTGTTGACGATGTAGTCGTCGCCGAAGTTGACGGTGCCGCAGTCGAGGCTCGCCATCTCGGGCTTGAGCGTCACCGGCTGGAGGCGCTCCTCGGGCGTCATCCCGACGGCGCCCCCGGTCGTGCACTCGATCACGATGTCGCACTTGCTCCGGACGAGCTCGATCGCCTTCCGGAAGATGTTGACGTCCTGCGTCGGCGAGCCGTCGTCGTGCCTGACGTGGAGGTGGAGGACGGCGGCGCCGGCCTCCCACGCCTCGAAGGCGCTCACGGCGATCTCCTCGGGCGTGATCGGGAGCGCGGGCTGCGATTCGCGCGTGGTCTCGGCGCCGGTGACGGCGCAGGTGATGATGACCTTGTCGCTCATGAGCTCCTCCGGAGTTCGTCCGGCGTCGCGCCGCGCCCGTGGGGGCGCGGCGCGACGCCGGGTCCTCAGACGTAGCGGGTTTCGAAGAAGGCGCGGAGCTTCGGGTTCTCTCTCAGCTCGGCGAGCGTGATCTCGGCGTGGTCCTTCGAGTAGCCGTTGCCGACGATCATCGTCACGTCCTTGCCCACGCCTTCCGCTCCGAGCGCGGCCCGGCCGAAGTGGGTCGCCATGCTGAAGAAGTAGACGATCCCCTCCTGCCGGCACGGCAGGATCGAGCTCATCTCCGTGTTCTGGATGTTCACGCAGTTGAAGACGACGTCGTACTCGCGACCCTTGTTCGCGGCGAGGACGGCGTTCAGGAACTCGATCGGCTTGGACGCGTCGGCGACGACGTGCGCGTGGCAGAGGTCGAGCGCCTTGAGGTCGTCGATCGAGGCGGCGCGACGGACGTTCCCGACGACCCAGCCCGTCGGCCCGACGCGCTTCATCGCCTCGTAGGCGACGAGCATCCCGCTCTTGCCGCCGGCGCCGAGGATCAGGACGCTCTGGCCGGGCCGGATGAGCTTGGCGGCCTGGGCCGGTGCGCCCGCGACGTCGAGGGCCGCCAGGGCGAGCCCCTCGTCCATGTCCGTCGGAAGCTTGGCGTAGACGCCGCTCTCGAAGAGGATCGCCTGCGCCTCGACCTCGACCCGGTCGATGTCGGGGTAGACCTTGATGATCCGCTTGATCTTCAGCGGCGTCATGCTGAGGGAGACGAGGCTCGCGATCTTGTCGCCGGCCTTCAGGTCGCGGCTCGCGAGGGCGGAGCCGACCGTGTTGACGGTGCCGATGAACATCCCGCCGGAGCCGGTGACGGGGTTCTGCATCTTCCCGCGCTCGCCGACGATGGAAAGGATCTTCGCCGCGATCTTCTCGACGTCGCCCCCCGCCTCCGCCTCGAGCTGCGTGAAGCTGGCGGAGTCGACATTCAGGTACTTGACGTCGATCAGGATCTCGTTGTCCTCGATCTTCGAGAAGTCGTTGTCGAGCTTCTGAGCGGGCTGGGGCAGCCCACCCTTCGGTTCGAGGACGCGGTGGGAGCCGTATTTGCAGGCCATTGTCGATACCTCTCTGCGTTCGCGTTTCGGGACTCGCCCCGGAAGGGGGCGTTCCACCGCGATGCTGCCCCGCACAGCCGGTTGCCGGCCGGGGGGTCGACCAACGAGGATATCAGGCTTCGGTGTAGCCTCCGCAGTCGCACTCATGACCCCTCGCACCGCTCTCCGCCTCACCCGCCCCTTCACGCTCCTGCCGCCGCTCCTCGGCATCGTCTCGGGGGCCGTCTGCGCGTTCGGGAGCATCCACAACCCCGATCCGGAGCACCGGCTCACCTGGGCCGTCGTGGGTGCCATCGCCCTCGGCTCCCTCTGCGCGTCGTTCCTGAACGCCGCCTCGAACGCGCTGAACCAGATTACCGACCTCGCGATCGACCGGGTCAACAAGCCCGACCGGCCGCTCGTCACGGGCGAGGCTGGTATGCGGGAGACCTGGGTCCTCACCTGGGTCCTCTACGTCCTGGCGATGGTCCCCGTCTGGTTCGTCGTCGTTCCTCCCCGCACGGGAGTCGCGGCCCGGCTCTTCGCGCCGCTCGCAACGCACCAGACCTTCTTCCTTTTCCTCGGCGGGCTCGTCTTCACCCTCGTCTACTCGCTCCCGTCGTGGGGCCGGACGAAGCGCCTCGGAATGTGGGCGAACCTCACGATCGCCATCCCGCGGGGAGCGCTGCTGAAAGTGGCCGGCTGGACGATGGTCGCCCCCGCCCTCGCGCTCGAACCGTGGGTCATCGGGTTTCTCTTCTTTCTCTTCCTCGTCGGCGCCGCCTCCACGAAGGACTTCTCCGACGTCGAAGGGGACCGGGCCGGAGGCTGCCAGACGCTCCCGATCCTCCACGGGAACCGCAAGGCCGTGGCGATCATGTCGCCCTTCTTCGTCCTCCCGTGGCTCCTCCTGATACCGCTCGGGTTCCTGCCGGACCCGCTCGCGCCGGAGCACCGCCTCCTCACCGGGAACCCCTGGCTCCTCGCCGCGCTCGGCGTCCTTCTCTCGGCCTGGGGCCTCTACACCGTCCGGCTCCTCCGCCGTAACCCCGACGAGCTCTCGACCACCGAGAACCACCCGTCGTGGACCCACATGTACCTGATGATGATGGCGGCCCAGGTCGGGTTCGCCCTGGCCTACGTTCTCTGACCGGCCGGGTCACCCCGATCGGGTACGATCGCCCCGGCATGAGCGCCCCGACCACCCCGCCGCCGACCGTCGACGTTCCCTCGCTCTCCGTTCGCTGGGAGGGCCTCGTCGTCGTCATCGACGAGCAGACGATCAACACGGTCCTCCACCGGGCGACGAAGCGGGTCCCTGAGGTTTCCGACATCCTCGTCGAGGCCGATGGCGGTGTCCTGGGCCTGACGATCAAGGTGAAGAAGGGGGTCCGGTTCCCGCTCAAGAGCCGGGTCACGTCGATCCGCTTTCGCAACGGCTGGCTCGGGTTCGCCCTGGAGGAGCTGAAGGTCTTCGGTTTCCTGCCGATCCCGCCGTGGGTCATCAGGCGGATCGTCGACCGTCAGCCTCCCGGGTTCGCCTTCTTCTACCCGCAGGACCGCGTCGTCGTCCTCAACCTCTCCACGGTCCTCCCCGCCGAGCTCTCGCTCGAGGTGCGCGAGGTCCGCTGTGAGAACGGCGAGATCCGCGTCGCGTTCGGCCCGAGCCGCCTCCGCCTCGATCGCCTCGTCGAGGCCATCGACCGGGACCCGTTCGACCTGGACTGAAGTGGATCGGGGAGGCTCGCCACGAGCCTCCCCG
>DIAY01000250.1:5306-14629 GCA_002414905.1 Holophagales bacterium UBA5066
CGAGCCTCCCCGCGGCGCCCGACGGGCGCCTCCCCTCGAGAGGGCCGGGACGGGCCGGTCGCCGCGGAACCACACACTCGTTTATCGACACGAGGCATTGGCAATCCGGGCCAGTCCGGGCCGTGTCGCGAGATGCTCATTGACGCGGTCCCGGGCCGCCACCATCCTCGAGATTCATGTTCGGCAGCCTCCGCGAGCTCTCGACGAGGGGACGCGACGTTCTTGCGCCCGGCCTGTCGGAGGCGTTCCGATGAGCCCGGATCATCTCGCGGTCCTGTTTCAGGGCGTCTCGAAGGTCTTCTCGAAAGGGGGGCGCACGGTGAGAGCGCTGGACGGGCTCAGCTTTACCGTGAGCCGCGGGGAAGCCGTCGGCCTCCTCGGCCCGAACGGCTCGGGGAAGACCACGACGATCCGAATCCTCCTCGGCTTGCGCCAGCCCTCAGAGGGACGGGTCTCCGTTCTTGCCAGGAAGGTCGGCTTCGTGCTCGACCTCCCGGCGCTCTATCCGCAGCTGACCCTCGCCCGCAACCTGGCCTTCTACGCCGATCTGTTGCGGGTGCCGAGAAGCGCGATCGATCGCCGGCTTGGCGAGGTTGGCCTCCGGGAGGAGGCGGGGTCCCGGGTCGAGGCGCTCTCGCTCGGCATGAGAAAGCGGGCGGAGATCGCCCGGGCTCTCCTGACGGATCCGGATCTCCTTCTCCTGGACGAGCCCACCTCGGGCCTGGATCCCGAGGCCCAGGCGGAGCTCAGGGCGGTCCTTCGCACCGAAGTCGAGCGAGGGGTCTCCATTCTCATGACGAGCCACGACCTCTACAACGTCCAGAAGGTCTGCAGCCGCGTCCTCGTCCTCCGCCAGGGCCGGCTGGTCGCCGACGAGCCGGCTTCGAATCTGGCACCGGCGGGTCTCGAGGAGCTCTATCTGAGCGCGATGGGAAGACCCGCATGATCGGCGTCCTCGTTCGAAAGGAGATCCGGCTGCTCACGGCGACGTCCGCCGTAGCGGTCGTCCTGGACTTCCTCCTGGTCGGCGTCGGCCTCGTCGTGGTGATGACCGTGGGACGCCTCCAGGGATTCGCCGGGGCCCCGCAGGGGAACGACCGATTCGCGCTCTTTGCGGTATTCGCTTTCGGCCTCGCGAGCATGTTCCTGAGCCTCACGGGGCCGACGGCGCTCCTCGAGCGGACCACAGGCATCCTGGACAACCAGCTCGCCATGGTGGCTTCGCCGAGGCCGCTCCTCGTTGCGAAGGCGGCGGTCCTCGTCGGCCTGGCCTGGTCGAGCATGGCCCTCTGGACGGTCGTCGGGGTCGCCTGGGCGGCGGCGACGGGCGAGGTCTTCGTGCCGGACGGAACGTGGGGGCGAAGTCTGCTCGTCGTGGCGGTTCTCTTTCCCGCCGCAGTCTCGCTGCTCTCGATCCTTCACGTCTTCATCGGCTACATGGTGCCGAAGGCGGCCCCCGTCGCGAACATAGGGCTCTTCGCCGTTTCGTTCCTCTTCTTCTCGAACCTCTTGAGCCTCTCGGGGAACGTGTCGGCCTTGTCGAGGTGGGATCTCGTCGCGATGATCTCCCTGGCGCTGGCGGTCGTCGCGGGAGTCGTCTGGCTCATGGGGATCGTCTCGAAGGAACGGATGGCGGGTCCATGACGAGCCGGCGGGTGGCTGGAGGAACCGTAACCCTGACGGACCGATAGCCGGGCGCCCTCCTCAGTCGATGACGACTCTCACGTGGGCGTCGTCGCTCTTCACTTCGATGACGTCGCCGCGGGTGGCGTCTCTCATCTCCTCGAAGAGGGCGCGGATGTCGAGGTCCTCGTCACCCGAGACGGCGGCTTCCAGGTAGCGGGCGGGAAAGCGGATCGTGACGATATCGCGGGGCGGCCCGTCCTCCTCGCCAACCCCTTCCTTGATCGTCAGGTGGATCTCGCCCTTCTCCCGGCGAAACGTCATCTCGCTGCCTTCGTGGAGTTTGACGACGTCGGTCCCCTCGGGCCTGGCGGAGAGCTCCTTCCAGACCTCGCGAACGACGTCCGAGTCCACGGTGTCGTCGAAGCGGAGGTTCGCCTCGCGTTGCAGCTTTCCAGCCGAAACGACGTTGAGGCCACTGCGGAACAGGAACCAGGGAACCGTGATGTTCACCCTTTCCCTGTGTCCCGGCGTCCCGGTCTCTTCGATCACCATCCGCAGGAACCTCGGCCGCTTCCCGTGCCCGGTCCCTTCCGGCGGGGGAACGACGAGCGCGTAGCCGAGGACGAACAGCGCGAACCAGAAGGTGGCGTTTGCGGCGGACCTGAGCTCCCTCATGTCGGTCTCCCCGCCCTGAGAAACGGAGCCGGGCCGAAAAAGTTCCGGCCGCCGCCGGTCAACCGGCCGTCCGGCCGGTTCCGAGCGCCTTCGCCTCGAGCGCCTCGAGGGCGGCGCGGGCGGCCGGCGAGGTCCAGTCCTGCGCACCCACCTGGTGCAGGAGCACTTCGCCGTCCGGGGAGAGGAACCATGTCTCCGGGAACTTCTGGGTCCCGAAGGAGGAGGCGGCGGCTTTCCCGGGGTCGAGGGCGACGGGGAGGTCTGTCGCTCCCCGCTTTGCGAGGAAACCATCGACGACCTTCCACTCCTCGTCGACGGAGACGGCCACGAGCTCGATCCGCGGATCGGCCTTCGCCTCCCTCCACCAGGCGAGGAGGCCCGGGAGCTCCTCTTCGCACGGGGCGCACCAGGTCGCCCAGAAGTGGACGACGAGGAGCTTGCCCGAGGGGGCGGCCAGGTCTCGCGTCGTGCCGTCCTTCAGAGTGACGGGGCTCGCGCCCGGCTTCATGGCGGCGGGCGGCGGCTCGATGACCTTCATCGAGCCCTTCCGGAGGGCTCCGCGGTAAGTGATGCCGAGGGCGATCGTCACGATCGTCCCGAGGGCGAGGAGGGCGATCCGGCTCTTCGAGAGGTTCATTCGGGAGAGGCTCCTGACGCGTGGGATCGTACAGGCGGCCGTCCCCGGGGGCTTGCCGCGCGGCACACGGGGCGGACGGCGCAGTCGCCACAACGGGAGCGGCGAGGGTCGCGTACGCACTCGGCGAGGATCCCGAGGCGGGAAAGGGACCAGTCGAACCGCACCGGGTCCGAGGGATCGATCTTCGAAAGCCACCCGGTGGCCTCTCTTGCCGCACGAAGGTCGGCCGTCGGGCGGGCGGTGAGGCCGAGGTAACGGGAAATCCGGTGGACGTGAGTGTCCATCGGGAGGAGGAGGCGCGCCGGGGAGAAGACACCCCCCTTCCAGAGCCCGAGGTCGACGTCGTCGTTTCGGATCATCCAGCGAAGGAAGAGGTGAGCCCTCTTGCACGCACCGCCTCCGGCGGGGGAGGGGAGGAGAAATTGCAGCCCTCTCGTCCGCCCGGCCGGCGGCACACCCGTTCTTTCCCGGAGCACCGAGAAGAAACGATCGAGAGCAGCTACGTAGTCGGCACTCCCATCGTCTCCGTCCGCGAGGAGGCCACCGAGGGAGCCTTCGGTGCGGAGCGTCTCGCCGACGGCCCGCAGGAATGGCCGGAGGGATCCGGCATCGACCCACCGGTGGACGAAGCCCTCGAGGCCCGGCCAACTGTCCCCACCCCCGCGCAGGGCCGATGCCGGCTGCGGCCCGAGGGTCCGGAAGAGCTTTTCGAGAGAGGCGTTGATCGAGGCGACGCGCCCGAAGGCGAGGGAGGACGCGAGGAACGCCGCCACTTCGCGGTCGTCCTGCCTCTCGTAACGGTGCGGAAAGAGAAGGGGATCGGAGTCGAGGCGTCGACCGCGCCAGGCCTCCTCGAGATTTCGGAGGTGCGCGGCGAGCTCGGGAACGTCCGGGACCCGGGAACGCCGTTTCATCGAGCCGGGAGCATAACCGCCGAAGGGTCTCTTTCGGACCCGTCCGGCGGCGTTGTTGGTAGCATCCGCGGCTGTGACTGAAAAAGAACCGGACGGTCGTGCGGCGGGTCCAGCCGTCCGATCGAATACGAACAAGGCGATCCTCGTAGGAGTATTCGGGAAGACGCTCGGTCGCTCCGAGGCCGAAGACCACCTCGACGAGCTCGAGCGCCTCGTCGAGACGGCGGGGGGCGTCGTCGTCGCCCGCGCCCTTCAGGAGCGCGGGTCGCCGGACTCGGCCACCTACGTCGGCAAGGGAAAGCTGAAGGAGCTCGTGGAGGCGGCCGAGGCGCTCGAGGCGGGCTGGGTCGTCTTCGATGACGAGCTCTCCCCCTCGCAGACGCGCAACCTCGAGAAGGAGCTGCCGGCGCAGGTCCTCGACCGGCCGAACGTCATCCTTTCGATCTTCGCCTCCCGCGCCCGAAGCCGCGAGGCGATGACGCAGGTCGAGCTCGCCCGCCTCCAGTACCTCCTGCCGCGCCTCACCGGAGCGACGACCGGGATGGCCCAGCAGCGGGGCGGCGGCGCCTTCCGCGCGGGCGGCGGCGAGAAGAAGCTCGAGCTCGACAAGCGGAAGATCCGGCGCCGGATCGCGACCCTGAAGGAAGACCTCGAGAAGATCGAGAAGAGCCGCAACGTTCGCCGCAGGAACCTGCGCAACGTCGCGACCGTCTCCCTCGTCGGTTACACGAACGCCGGGAAGACGACTCTCTTCAACCGTCTCTCCTCCTCGAAGGAGTTCGCCGAGGACCGCCTCTTCGCGACCCTCGACGCGCGCCACGCCCGTCTCCTCGGCGTCGGCGGCCGGGCGGTCGTCATCTCCGACACGGTCGGGTTCCTGCGCAAGCTTCCGCACACCCTCGTCGCCTCCTTCCGCTCGACGCTGAAGGAAGTCGAGGAGGCCGACCTCCTCGTCCACGTCGTCGACGCATCCTCTCCCCACGCCGACGATCAGCGGCGGGTGGCCGAGGAGGTCCTCGCCGAGCTGGGGGTCCCGTCCGACCGGGTCCTCGTCGCCTACAACAAGACCGACCGCCCCGGCGCGATTGCGCCCCCCGGGGAGATCGCGATCTCAGCCGTGACCGGCGAGGGTCTGCCCGACCTGCGCCAGTCCATCGTCGCCCGGCTCCTCTCGCTCGGCGTGGCGGTCCCGATCCTCGGAGCGCCCCCGCCGGCATGAAGCTTCCGGCCGCCGCGCTGCCGCCGCGCTTCGAGGCGCGCGCGGCCCTGTCGGAAGGGACGTCGCCCCGCGTCGTCGCCGCCTTCGACCGGGAGACGGGCCGGCGCGTCGTTCTCAAGATCGGCGGCGGGACAGGGAGCGAAGAAACCCTCGCGCTGCGCGAGGAGTTCCGCCTCCTCGCCTCCCTCGACCACCCCTCCATCGTCAAGGCACGCGACTTCGGCTTCACCGCCGACGGGCTCGCCTGGTTCTCGACCGACGAGGTCAACGGACCCGACCTCGCCACCTTCGCCCGCTCGCACGCCCTCCTCGAGAACCTTTCCGCCCTCGCCGACGTCGCCCACGCCCTCGACTACGTTCACTCGCGCGGTCTCGTCCACGGCGACGTGAAGCCGACGAACGTGAGGGTCCTCGGTGAACGCGCCTTCCTTCTCGACTTCGGCCTCGCCTTCGCACGCGGCGAGGAGGTCGCGGGAATCCGCGGCACGCCCGCCTACCTCGCCCCGGAGGTCCTTCGCGGCGGCAGGCCCGACCGCCGGGCCGACCTCTACGCCCTCGGGGTCACGTTCTACGAGGCGCTGACGGGCGTTCTCCCCACCGCGGGGCGCGACCTCGGCGGCGTCCTTCGTTTCCACCTCGAGGAGGACGTTCCGGTCGCCTCTCGCGTCACGCCGGGCATCCCGAGCCGCCTCGACCGGCTCCTGGCGCAGCTCATGGAGCGCGATCCGGCGGCGCGGACCCCCTCGGCGCGGACCCTCCTCGACGACCTCGGGCGCGACTTCGGCCTCGTGCGCGGCTCCACCTGGGACGCACGCCCCGAGCTCCTCACGCCCCCGTTCTGCGGGCGTACCGAGCTCCTCGGACGCTTCACGCAGGCCCTGCGCCACGCCGCGGAAGGGTCCGGGAAGGCGATCGTCGTCCTCGGCCCCGAGGGAGCGGGCAAGTCACGCCTCCTCGCCGAGTGGCGTGCGCTGGCGCAGTCGGAAGGGGCCCTCGTCGTCGAAGGGCGGGCCGTCGCCGAGGACCGGACGCCCTACCGGCCCGTCCTCGACGTCCTCTCGGCCCTCACGCGACGCGGCGGATCGGCAGGCGCTCCCGCGCGCGCCGCGCTCGCCCGGGTCGCGCGCCTCGCCGCGACCGATTCCGACGCGCCTCCCATCTCGCGGATCACCGAGGAGTCGAGCCGCCTCGCCCTGTTCGACGAGGTTCTCGCCGCCCTCGAAGCGACGCGTCGCGCCGAGGCCGGAGAGCGGCCGCTCGTCGTTCTCATCGACGACCTTCACCTCGCCGACCGCGCCACCGCGGCGCTTCTCTCTTTTCTCTTCAAAGCGGCCGAGTCCCGGCCCCTGCTCGTCGCCGCGGCGGCCGAGCCGGCCGCTTCGGCCGAGCCGGGGGCCGACCCGAACGACGCCCTCGCGCCGCTCGAGGATCTCGTCCTCCCGCCCTGGACGCTGACTCCTCTCTCCGAGGGGGAGACCGCGAGCGCGGCCGCCGGCGCGCTCGGCAGGAAGGACCTGCCCGAGGAGCTGACGAGGCTCGTCCACCACGAGAGCCAGGGCTGGCCGGGACCGCTGGTCTCGTTCCTCGAGCAGCTCGTCGAGGAGCGCGCCGTCTCGCTGCGAGACGGTCAGCTCGTCGTCGACGCCGGCCTGCACCGCCGCTTCGCCCGTCCCGGGGCTGCCGCCGAGTGGGCCGACGCCCGCCTGACGGCGCTCCCGCCCGCCCGGCGCGAGCTCCTCGCGGCCCTCTCCGTCGCCCCGGCCGACCTGACGTTCGAGCTGGCGCTGCGCCTCTCGGCGGTCGCCCTCGGCGAGCGTTCGGGTGGCCCCGTGCGCGAGGCCGACGCCCTCGCCGATGCCCTCGGCGCGCTCGCATTCGCCGGACTTCTCGGGAAGAGGGAGCTCTCGGGCGAGCCGGTCTGGGAGTTCGCACTGGCCCGGACGCGCGAGCACCTGGCGGCCTCGCTGCCCGACGAGAAGCGCCGCCTCCTGCACGATGCGGCCGCCGCGTACTTCGAGGAACGCCTCGCCGGGCGTCCGGACCTCCTCCCTGCCGCCGCGCTCCACGCGCTCGGAGGAAGCGACGCCCAGCGGGCCGTCCGCCTGGGCCTCGCCGCGGCGGCACGGGCCGAGCGGCTCTTCGCCTACGACCAGGCGGCGCAGTCCTACAGCGGCGTCCTCGAGTTTCTCGACCTCGCGGGGCGGGCCGCCGAGAAGCCGCCGGTCCGCGAGAGGCTCGGCGACGTCCACTTCCGTGCGGGCAACTGGCGCCGGGCGCTCTCGGCGTACCACTTCCTCCTCCAGGAGCTGGCCGTCCGCTCCGACGCCGACGACCCCGGGGTCCGGCGCCACGCGGCCCTCCTGACGTTCAAGATCGGGATGATCCGCCTGCGCCGGGGAGACGTGGAGGCCGCGCGCTCTCTCTTCGACCGCGCCGAAGGAGAGCTCGGCACCGTCGGAACGACCGAGGAGCAGGCCCGCCTTCTCGATGCGTCCGCCCGCGCGCGACTCGAGCGTGGTGATCCCGACGGCGCCGAGGCGAAGGCCGAAGCCGCCCTGGCGCTCGCGGGTCCCGAGCTGCCCGACGATCTGCGGTCGCTCCTGCTCGGCACGCTCGGGTCGGTCGCTTTCCAGCGCGGCGACCACGCCACGGCACAGGAGCGGCTCACGGCCGCCGTAGACGCCGCCCGCCGGAGCGAGCGGGGCGACCTCGTCCGCCGCGCGCTCTCGGCCCTCGCGGCCGTCCTCGCCCGGACCGGACGCTGGCAGGAGAGCGAGGCGATGGAGCGGGAGTGCCTCGAGGAGGCCGAGCGTTCCCGCGACCTCTGGGGCATCACCGCCTCGCTCGCGAACTGCGCGGCGCTCCAGCGCGGCCGGGGCGACTACGCCGCGGCGAGAAGCGGCTTCGAGAGGGCGTTCGAGATCCACCGCCGCCTGGGGTCGCCCCTCGGGCAGGCGCAGACGGCCGTCGGCCTCGGGGCCTGCGACGAAGTCCTCGGGCGCTGGGACGAGGCGGAGGCGAGCTACCGCCTCGCCCTCGACCTCCTCGGCGACGGCGACGGGCACGCCGCCATCGATGCCCGGACGGCGCTCGGGAACCTGCTGCGCAAGAGGGGCGACCTCGACCGGGCGGAGCGCTCTCTTTTCGACACGCTCGACGCGGCCCGCGGCACCGGCGAGGCGCCGCTCGTGGCATCGGTTCTCCTGCCGCTCGCGCTCCTCGAGCGCGACCGCGAGCGGCTCGACGAGGCACGCCGGCACCTCGACCAGGTCCTCGAGACCCTCTCCGAAGGGGGCGCCGCCGACAGCCTCGGCCGCGCCCTCACCGACTCCGCCGAGCTGGCCTTCCGGATGGGCGAGGTGGAGCGGTGCGAGCGGGAGACGGCAGAGGCGGTGCAGGTCGCGCACGGGTTCGGCGACCGCCACACCCTTGCGCGGATCCAGTGCCTTCAGGCCCGCGAAGCGCACCACGCGCGGCAGACGCTCGAGGCCGACCGCCTCTTCGAGGACGCCGTCCGCGCCCTCTCCGACATCGGCGCCGTCTACGACCTCGGACGCTGCTACTACGAGTGGGGCGTGAGGACGCTCGAGAAGGTGCGCGCAGCCGCCCGGCTCGGCACCGCCGCGCGCCTCTTCGAGCGGATCGGCGCGCTGAGGGAGCTCGAGAGGACGCGCGGCGTCCTCGAGCGGATCGCGACGAAGGCCGCGGCCGAGGTGAGCGGACCCGCCCCGCTCGGCCTCGGCGTCATCGGGCTCTACGAGGTCTCGCGCATCGTCAACTCCGCGCGCGACCTCCCGGCCGTCCTCGCGGACATCGTCGACCTGGCGCTCAAGCGGCTCAACGCCGAGCGCGGGATGATCCTCCTCGCCGATCCGGTCACCGGCCGGCTCTCCGTGCGCGTCGCGCGGAACCTGAAGACCGGGCGCGAGGACGAGGCCGAGGCGATCTCGCGTTCCGTCGTCGAGAGGGTCGTCGCGGACGGCCATTCCGTCAGCTCGGCCGACGCGCGCGTCGACCCGCGATTCCACGGACGCGAGTCGATCCACGCCCATGCCATCGTCTCTTTCCTCTGCGTCCCGCTTCTCGTCAAGGATCGGGCCTCCGGAGCGATCTACGTCGACCATCGCAACGCTCCGCGCCTCTTCTCGGCGAGCGACTGTGCCTTCCTCGAGGCCTTCGCCGACCTCGCGGCCGTCGCCATCGAGAACGCCCGCCTCGTCGAGGAGCTCCTCGAGGCCCGCCTGAGGCTCTC
>DIAY01000250.1:14710-31796 GCA_002414905.1 Holophagales bacterium UBA5066
TCAACTGCGCGGCGCTCCCCGAGACGCTCGCCGAGTCGGAGCTCTTCGGCCACGAGAAAGGCTCCTTCACGGGTGCGGACCGCAGGAAGCCCGGCCGGTTCGAGCTCGCGCAGGGGGGGACGATCTTCCTCGACGAGATCGGCAAGACCTCGCTCGGCATCCAGGCCAAGCTCCTGCGCGTCGTCGAGGACAAGGAGTTCGAGCGTGTCGGCGGGACGCAGACGATCAAGGCCGACACGAAGATCATCTCGGCCACGAACCTCGACCTCGAGGCGGCGATCAAGCGAAACGAGTTCCGCGAGGACCTCTTCTACCGCCTCAACGTCGTCCCCATCGAGCTGCCGCCGCTGCGCAGCCGCCTGGAGGACCTGCCCGCCCTCGTCGAGCACTTCGTCGTCAGGCTTTCGCGCGATCTCGGCGCCGACCCGCGCCGTCTCGACGCCGAGGTCCTCGACCTCTTCGCCCGCTACCCGTGGCCCGGAAACGTCCGGGAGCTGGAAGCGACCCTTCACCGGGCCCTCGTCCTCACCCCGGGCGAGAAGCTCGGCGTCGACGACTTCCCCTGGATCTTCGAGTCGCCCCTCCTGTCGGCGGGACGCCTCCCCTCGGCCCGCCAGGCCGATCCTCTCGAGCCGGAGCACCCCGTGGATCCGGACTACTTCGAGTCGCGGATGTCGGCTCTCGAGCGCGGCCTCGTCGAGCGCGCCCTCGCCGAATCGGACGGGAAGATCCGCGAGGCCTCGCGACGCCTGGGGCTCGCCCGCAACACTCTCAAGGCGAAGATGACGAAGTACGGGCTGAGGGGGCAGGAGGAGCCGAACGCCCCATGACCGAGCCGTCCCGGTCCCGGGCGTGGCTCGTCGCCGTCGCCGTCGGGCTCCTCGCGCTCGCGGCCCGCCTCGCAAACCTCGGAGCCGCGTACCCCGACGGAGCGGCGGTCGTACCGCCCTTCGACGACCTGTACCACGCTCGCCGGATCGTCGTCTCGGCCCTCGGCTTCCCGGCCGTCCTCGAGCTCGATCCGTCCCGCGGCACGGACGGCGCCTACTGTCCCTGGCCGCCGCTCTACGACCTCGCCGCCGGCGGCCTGGCACGCCTGGCGGGAGCGCGTACGCCGCAGGACGTCCTGGACCGGGCCGCCCTCTTTCCCCCGCTGGCGGGAGCGGCCGTGGCGTGCGCCGTGGCCTTCGCCCTGGCGATGCGCCGTGGGGTCGTGGCCGCCGTGACGGCCGGAGCGCTCCTGGCGATCACGCCGGCCCTCCTGGAGACCTCCTCGGTGTCGGACATCGACCACCACTTCCTCGAGGGAGGGCTCCTCCTCGCCCTGCTCGCCGCCACCGTTCTCGCCGCCGGTGCGCGAGGGAAGAGGGCGGCTCTCGCGGGGGCCGCCGCCCTCGGAGCCGCCCTCGCCGCGAGTCTCTTCGTGCAGGTCGCGCTTCTCCTCGGCGCAGGCTCTGCCGCGCTCGCGGTCCTTCTTCTCGCTCGCGGGCGAGCCGCGCTCGTCTCGGGTGCGGGTGGCTTTGCGATCGCCGCCCTCGCGGTGGCGTCCTGGCGGCTCGGCCAGCCCGCGGCGATGCCGTCCGACGCCTGGTTCCTGGGCGTGCCCCACGCCTCCGCCCTGCTGGCCGCCGCCGTGGCGCTCGGCGTGGCGGCGGTCCTCGAGGGCAGGGCGACCCTCGCCGGCGCCCGCGTTCTCGGGGTCGCCGCCGGCGCTGCCGTTTTCCTCGCGATCCCGGGCGCCCTCTCCGGGATGCTGTCGGGACTCTCGTTCTTCGGCGGAAACCCGTGGCTCGACCAGATCGCGGAGTTCCGCCCGCTCCTCGAGACCTATGGCACGAGCCCCGTGGTGCTGGCGACCCGCTTCGGCGGGGGAGTCGTCCTCCTCGTACCCTTCACCGTGATGGCCGCGTGGAGGGGGTCGGCAGCCGAGCGCGCAACCGCGCTCTTCGCCGTCGTCCTCGTCGTGGCGTCCCTGGCGCGCGTCCGCTTCGCCTCGCAGGCGCTCCCTCTCCTCGCCGTCGCGGCCGCGCTCCTCGTCTCGGACCGCCTGCTCCGGCTCCGGCCGCTGCTGGCGGGAGCCGTGGCCCTGGTCGCCGTCCTGCCGGCCGTCGCGGGTGCCGTTCCCCACCTCCTCTCGCCGCCCCCCGGCATCCCGCCCGGAGCAGCGCCGGCTCTTCGGGCCGCGGCGTTCCTCAGAGAGCGGCCGGAGCCGGGACGGGTCCTCGGACCCGAGAACTGGGGCCACGCCTTCAACGTCCTGGGGCACCGCGGGGTTCTCGTCGACCCCTTCGGGACCATGGGGAACCCGCAGTACGGGGCCTCGCTGGCCGCGCTCGTCACGAACCGCGAGGAGAGGCTCGTCTCCTTCTGCCGGCGGAACGGGGTCCGGTTCCTCGTTCTCGAGAACCCCCTTGCAACCCTGCCCGGGACGGCCGCCAGGGCGGGTCTCGACCCGTCGCGTTACCTCGCCCCGGGTCCGGGTCCTGGTGATCCTCCCCGGCTCACGCGGCTCCTGCAGACGACCGTCTGGTGGCGCGCCTACTTCAACAGGGGCCGGGCGCGGCCCGAGCTCGGACCCGCGGGCGTGCCGATCCGTTCCTTCACCCTCGTCTACGAGGATCCCGCGCGCGTGCCGCAGCCACCACCCTTCGACGGCCCGGCGCTTCAGGTCTGGGAGCTGAGCCCCGTCTCCTGAGCTCTCCCGGCCCCGACCTCAGCAGCGAGGGGGAAGGCGGTCAGCGAGCTTCGGCCTGCCTCCGCGCGACCCGCGCTTCGATCATCTCGTAGAGCGTCGGCAGGACGATGAGCGTCAGGAGAGTCGACGTCGTGATCCCGCCGATGACGACGGAGGCGAGGGGGCGCCCGATCTCCGCTCCCGCTCCGTGCGAGAGGGCCATCGGGAGGAAGCCGAGCGCCGCGACGAGGGCCGTCATCATGACCGGCTTCAGGCGTGTCGAGGCGCCCGTCAGGACCGCGAGGCGCAGCCCCATCCCCTCCTCGCGGAGGCGGTTCACCGACGTGATCATCACGACACCGTTCAGGACGGCCACGCCGAAGAGCGCGATGAAGCCGACCGAGGCCGAGAGGTTCAGGTTCAGGTCGCGCAGCCAGAGCGCGGCGATTCCCCCCACGAGCGCGAACGGGACGTTCAGGATGACGAGCGCCGCCTGCCGTACCAGGTGGAAGGTGAGGTAGAGGAGCGAGAAGATGATCGCGAGCGAGAGCGGCACGACGATCATCAGCCGCTTCGTGGCGCGCGCCTGGTTCTCGAACTGTCCGCCCCACTCGGCGTGGTACCCGGAGGGCATCGTGACCTTCGCGCGGACCAGCTTCTGCGCCTCGGCGACGTAGCTGCCGATATCGCGCCCGCGGACGTTCGTCTGGACGACGAGCCGCCGCTGCCCCGACTCGTGGCTGATCGCCTCGGGGCCGGGCGCCGTTGCGACGCGCGCGACCTTGCCGAGCGGCACCTTCTCGCCGCCGGGAGCGGTCAGGAGGATCGACGCGATCGCCTCCGGGCTCTTTCGCAGCTCGTCGGGGAGCCGCACCACGACCGCGAACCGCCTCGGCCCGTCGAGGACCTCGGTCGCGGTCTTTCCGCCGACGGCCGTCTCGACGACGTCCCTCACGTCGGCCACGTTGAGGCCGTAGCGGGACATCCGCGCCCGGTCGAGGTCGATCTCGATCTGGGCGGCGCCCGAGAGGACCTCGACCTGCAGGTCGGCGGCGCCCCGGACCGTCTCCAGGACGCGCCGGACTTCTTCGCCGAGCCGCTCGAGCGTCGCGTTGTCGGGCCCGAAGACCTTCACCGCGACGTCGGCCTTCACGCCAGAGACGACCTCGTCGAGCCGCATCGCCATCGGCTGCGTGAAGTTGCACTCGACCCCCGGCAGTTCCGCGAGCGCGGCCGCCATGGCGTCGATGAGCTGTTCCTTCGTCCGCCCGCTCTTCCACTCCTCGCGCGGGTGAAGGTTGACGTAGACGTCCCCCTGGTAGATCCCCATCGCCTCGGTGGCGACGTCGGGCCGGCCGATCTTCGTGACGACCTGCTTCACCTCGGGGAAGGCCGCGACGATCCGCTCCAGCTTCGTTCCGATCTCGACGGACTCGGGGAGCGAGACCGACGGGAGCTTGCGGGACTCGATCAGGATCGCCCCCTCGTCGAGGCGCGGCATGAACTCGCTCCCGAGGAACGGGATCGAGGCGAGGGCGACGACGACGACGGCGAGCGCGACGCCGAGGGTCCGCGCCCGGTGGTTCATCGCGTCGGCGAGGTGGACTCCGTAATAGCGGCGCAGGCGCCGGAACCAGCCCTCGTCGTGCCCGTGCATCGTCTCCTTCAGGACGAGGGCGGAGGCGACGGGGACGGCGGTGAACGAGAGGAGGAGCGAGCCGAGGATCGCCGAGCAGACGGTGATCGCCATCGGCTTGAACATCTTCCCCTCGAGCCCCTGGAGCGTGAAGATCGGCAGGTAGACCGCGATGATGATCAGGACGCCGAAGAGGATCGGCCGGGCCACCTCGACGGCGGCCGCGCCGATGATCGTCTCGTGCTTCCTCCGCGGGTCCTCTCCCGGTGCGGGCTCGGCCCCCTTCTCGGTCTTCCTCCTTATGAAGTTCTCCATCATCACGACGGCGCCGTCGACGATGAGGCCGAAGTCGATCGCCCCGAGCGACATCAGGTTCGCCGAGACGCCGAAGAGCCTCATCCCGAGGAAGCCGATGAGCATCGAGAGCGGGATGACCGCGGCCACGACGAGCGCGGCGCGGATGTCCTTCAGGAAGATGAAGAGGACGAGGACGACGAGCAGCGACCCCTCGAGGAGGTTCTTGCGCACCGTGTGGGACGTGCGGTCGATGACTTCGCTCTGGTCGTAGAACGGCACGATCGAGAGCCCGGCGGGGAGGCTCTCGGCGATCTCGGCGACCTTCGCCTTCACCCGCTCCGCGATCCGCTTGCCGTTCTCTCCCTGGAGCATGATGACCATGCCCGCGACGCTCTCGCCCTTGCCGTCGCGCGTCACGGCGCCGCTGCGCGGCATTTCGCCCACCGTCACGTCGGCCACGTCGGAGACGAAGACCGGGACGCTGTCGACCGTGGCGACGACGATCCGCTTCAGGTCCTCGATCCCGGTCGCCAGGCCCAGCCCGCGGACGGTGAAGCGCTCGGAGCGGTGCTCGATGAAGCCGCCGGAGAACGTCGCGTTGTTCTCGGCGAGGGCCGCCACGACCTGCCGCAGCGGCAGGCCGAAGCGGTCCAGCTTCTGCGGGTCGACGAGAACGTGGAACTCCTTCGTCTGCCCGCCCCAGGCGTTGATCTCCGACACGCCGCGCACGGCGCGCAGGCGCGTGCGGACGTCCCAGTCCTGCAGCGCCTTCTTCGTCATCGGGTCGGCGACGTCTCCCTCGATGAGGTACTGGTAGATCTCGCCGAAGGCGGTCGCGACCGGGCCGAGCGCCGGCTCGGTCCCCTGGGGAAGGCGCGCGCGGGCGTCGTTCACGCGCTCGGCCACGAGCTGCCGGGCGAAGTAGACCGGCACGTCGTCGTCGAAGACGATCGTGACGATGGAGAGGCCGAACTTCGAGAGCGAGCGGACCTCCTGCGAGCGCGGGACTCCCATGAGCGCCGTCTCGATCGGATAGGTCACCTGCTGCTCGACCTCCGTCGCCGAGAGTCCCGGCGCCTCGGTGACGACGACCGCCTGGTTGTTCGTCAGGTCGGGGAACGCCTCGACGGGAAGCTCCTGCCAGGCCCAGAGGCCCGAGAGGACGAGGAAGGCGACCATCGCGTGGACGGCCATCCGCCGCCGGTAGGCGGCCGCCACGAACCGTTCGATCCCTTTCGGGCGCGGCCCGGCCTCCGCCTGGCCGCGGTGCCGCCGTTCGCCGCCGCTCATCTCACTCCTCCGCCGGTGCGGACGCCGAGAGGAGCTGGGACTTCAGGAGAAAGCTCCCCTGCGTCGCGACCTTCTCCCCGGCGGCGACGCCGGAGCGGACCTCGACGAGCCCCTCGCTCGAGGCGCCGAGGGTGACCTCACGTTTCTCGAAGCGCCCCTTCTCTCCCACGACGAAGACGTGCGGCTTGCCGTCCATCTCCTGGATCGCCGCCTCGGGAACGACGACCATCGGCCGCGGTGCCGACTCGCCCAGGGCGACGCGGGCGTACATCTCGGGCTTGAGGAGCCCGCCGGGATTCGGCACCTGGCAGCGCACCGTCACGCGGCGCGTCGTGGGGTTCACCGCGTCGCCCACGAACGTCACCTTCGCGTCGAACGCCCGGTCGGGCCACGCGGCCACGTAGACCTTCGCCGGCCGCCCGGAGGCGACGAGCGGAATGCGCGTCTCGTCCACCTCGGCCATCGCCCAGAGCTCGGAGAGGTCGCTGACGACGAAGAGGGGCGTGCCGGGAGTCACCGCGGTTCCGGCCGTCACGTGCTTCTCCAGGACGACGCCGGCGAGCGGCGAGCGGACCGGGATCGTCTCGCCCGTCTCGCCCGTGGGGTCTTCCTTGTTCGTCACGCCGAGGTGCCCGAGCGCCTCCTCGGCCCTGCGGACCTCGGTCTTCGCCCGGTCCAGCTCCTCCTGGGCGGCGACGCGGTCGACCTCGGCGCGCTGCTGCTCCTGGAGGGAGAGGGCCTTCTCCTGGTAGAGGCGGACGGCCCGCTCGGCGGACAGCGTCGCCCAGGACAGCTCCGTCTCACGCCTCCGGCGCTCGGAGATGGCCTTGCGATAGTCGGCCCAGACCTCGTGAATGATCCGGCTGTGCATCTCCGCGAGGATGGCGCCGCGCCCGGCACGGTCGCCCACCTCCGCGAGGATGCGGACGATGTTTCCCTCCACGAGCGAGCCGATCCGCGCCGTCCGCGTCTCGTCGAGGGCGAGGACCGCCGGGGCGTCGAACGTCGCCGCGCGGGTCAGGTTCTTCACCTCGAAAACCTCGATGCCGGCCAGGGAGACGGACTTTTCCCCGAGGGTCACGGAGTCGGTCGGAGCCACTGCGGGGGCGGTCTCCTCGGCGGGCCTGGTCGTGAAGATCCTCACCACGACGACGGCCGGCACGAGCAGGAGGCCGACGGCCAGGAGGAGCCGGGGGAGGCGGCGCGGCATGTGCCGCTGGTGGCGTTTCCAGAAACCCGCGGGAACGGGGGCTTCGGGGTCAGGCATCACGGGGCTGCTCACGGGACGACCTCCTGTCCGAGGGCGAAGCGGGCGGCGAGAGTGGCGAGGCGGGCGTCGACCGCCAGGTCGAGCGTCTCTCTCAGCGCTTCGGCGGTGACGCGTTCGGCGTCGACGAGGGGAAGGACCTCCGACACCCCCTCGCGGAACGAGGCGCGGGCGGCGCCGCGAGCGCCGAGGGCGGAGCCGAGGAGGTCCGTGACGGCGGCGCCGGCGCGGGGGACGAGAGTGCGCGCGGCCCGGACGAGCGCGGCCGTCCGGGCGGCGGCGTCGAGCTCGGTTGCGCGGAGATTGGCCTGGGCGGCCCGGACCTCGGCCTCGCCGCGGGAGACTCCGGCCGCATTCGCGTCGAAGAGTGGCAGCGGGAAGGAGATTCCGGCCAGGGCGGTGTCGAGCCCGCCCGTCCTCTTGTAGCCGGCCGTCAGCGACGGCTCGGGGGCGCGCAGCGCCTTCTCGAAGCGGAGCGCGGCGCGGGCGGCTTCGAGCCGCTCGCGCGCCTCGATCACCGCCGGGCGCGTGGAGGCCGACTCGCGGCCCAGAGTCTCGGCCTCCCCTTCGGGCAGGGCCGGGACCGGGGGCATCACGAGCCGCGCCAGGTCCACCGGCGCCTCCTCGCCGAGGAGTGCGGCGAGCCGGGCCGCGGCGTCGTCCCGTTCGAGCGTCGCGCGGGCCAAAAGAGCCCCGGACCTGGCGCTTTCGGCTCGCAGCTTGAGGAGGTCGCCCTCGGCCGACCACCCCTCGGCGACCCGCTTCTCCATCGTCGCGACCATCGTCCCGAGGACGTCGCGGCTTTCGGCGAGCGCGTCGACGAGGTCCCGGCCGCGGAGGGCGTCGAGGTAGAGGCGCGCCGCCTCGAGGACGACCGCCTCGACCTCGCCGCGGGAGGTGGCTCGCGCGGCCCTCGACAGCGCGGCGGCCTCGTCCCGGCGCGCGGTCCACGTCCCGAAGACGGGGAGCGGCTGGGACAGCTCGGCGACGACGTCCAGGTCGGTCTGCGCGTCGAACGGATGCGCGTCGGTGCCTCGGCGCCAGTTCTCCACGCGCAGCGCCGCCTCCGGGTTCGGCAGGCGACGGGCCTTCGCGGCGTTCGCGTCCAGAGCGTCCCTTCGCGCGACCGAGGCGGCGGCGAGCGGCGCGCGTTCGGCGGCCGCCCCGAGGACGTCTTCGAACGGAAGGGGTGGTACAGCGGTGGCAGGCGGCTCCGCGCCCCGTACGGGGAAGGAGACAGCCGCCGCGAGGAGGAGGGTTCGAGCGAGCCGGCTCATCGACTGGCAAGCGTAGCGCGATTCGAGGAAAGGAGCCCGAACGGACGCCCGGCCGGGGGCTGCGGCGAGGACAGGGGGCGTGGGAGAAGATAGGATCGGGAAAAACCGGGGACGGCCCTGCCGTTCCGGGCCCCAGGAGGATCCATATGAACCGCTCCGTCGACTACCGGAAGCGTGGCCAGGCCGTCTGGCTCGATAGCATTTCCGCCGGGATGATCGCCACGGGAGAGCTTGCAAAGCGGATCGAGGCGGGCGCCATTTACGGTGTCACCTCGAACCCGACGATTTTCGGCATGGCCATCGCGAAGGGTGGCGGCGACTACGAGGCCCGCATCGCGCAGCTCGCCGAAGACGAAAAAGACGTCCTGGAGATCTACGACGAGCTCACGCGAGGCGACATCGCCGCGGGGGCCGACCTCTTCGCCGCCCAACACGCGGCGAACGTCGAGGACGGGTGGATCTCTCTGGAGGTCCTCCCGAGCCTGGCTTTCGACATCGACCGGACGGTCGCCGAGGCCACGAGGCTCCACAATCTCCTCGGCCGGCCGAACGTCTTCATCAAGGTTCCCGCCACGCCGGCCGGATGCGTTGCCTTCCGCACGCTCATCGGCGCCGGCATCTCCGTAAACGTCACGCTCATGTTCAACCGGAAGCACTACCGCGACGTGGCCCGGGCCTACCAGGACGGGATCGCCGCCTTCGTCGCCTCCGGAGGCGACCCCGCGACAGTCTCCTCCGTCGCATCCTTCTTCGTCTCGCGGCTCGACACCCTCGTCGACAAGCTCCTGGCCGAGAAGGCTCAGGGGGCGCCCGCGCCGCTGCGCGCCCGGCTCGACGCCCTGCGCGGCAAGGCCGCCCTCGCGAACGCGAAAGTCGTCTACCAGGACTACCTCTCCACGTTCGGCACCGAATCGTGGAAGGCGCTGGCGGCGAAGGGAGCCCGCGTGCAGCGCCCGCTCTGGGCCTCCACCGGGACGAAGGACCCTGCCTACTCCGATCTTCTCTACGTCGAGAATCTCGTCGGCCCCGATACCGTGAACACGATCCCGGCGAAAACGCTCGAGGCCCTCCTCGACCACGGCCGCGACCTCGGGGACACCGTCCTCGAAGGAGTCGAAGAGGCTCACCGCACACTCGACGAGCTCAAGGAGCTCGGCCTCGACGTCGAGCAGCTCGGCGAGAAGCTCCTGGCCGAGGGGCTCGTCTCCTTCGAGAAGTCCTACGACGAGCTTCTCGGTGTCATTGAAGAGCGGCGCCGCGCCGCCCTCCTCGAGTCGGCGCGCACGGTAAAGATCAAGACGTGAACCGCCGGCCCGCCCGACCGAGCGCATGAGCCCTTCCGCTCCTCCCGCCGCGACGATCGTCATCTTCGGGGGCTCGGGCGACCTCGCGCGCCGCAAGCTCGTCCCGGCGCTCTTCGAGCTCCACTGCCAGGGGCAGCTCGCCCCTGAGACGGCGGTCGTCGGCTTCGCCCGCTCGGTCGACTCCGACGACGCCTGGCGCGCCGACCTGCGCGCCGCCCTCGCCGAGTTCGGCGGGACGAAGCACGGGGACGAGGAGTGGGAGAGTTTCGCCGCGCGCCTCTTCCACTTCCGTGGCGACCTGAAGCAGACGCAGAGCTTCGCCGACCTGAAAGTCCGGCTCGAGGCCCTCGAGGCGGAACGGGGTCTTCCGGGAAACCGTCTCTACTACCTCGCCATACCGCCCTCGGGCATCGGCGACGCGGTCTCGCGGCTCGGCGAGGCGGGTCTCGTCCACCCGGCCGTGGGTGAGGGGCCCTGGTCGCGCCTCGTCGTCGAGAAGCCGTTCGGCCACGACCTCGCCTCGGCGCGCGCGTTGAACGAGATCGTCCGGGCCTCCTTCCGCGAGAGCCAGGTCTTCCGCATCGATCACTACCTCGGCAAGGAGACGACGCAGAACATCCTCGTCTTCCGCCTCGGCAACGGCATCTTCGAGCCGCTCTGGAACCGGCGCTACGTCGATCACGTCCAGATCACCGTCGCCGAGACCCTCGGCGTCGAGGGGCGCGGGAAGTTCTACGAGGAATCGGGGATCTTCCGAGACATCGTCGAGAACCACATGCTCCAGCTCCTCTGCCTCGTGGCGATGGAGCCCCCGGTCGCGTTCGAGGCCAACGTCGTCCGCGACGAAAAGGTCAAGGTCCTCCGCTCGGTGAGGCCCCAGACGCCCGAGGAAATCATGCGGGACACGGTGCGCGGACAGTACGCCGCCGGGTCGATCGGCGGCCTCCCCGTCCCCGGCTACCGGCAGGAGGAGAACGTCGCCTCCGGCTCCACGCGCGAGACCTACGCCGCCTGGAAAGTCCAGATCGAGAACTGGCGCTGGGCGGGCGTCCCGTTCTACCTCCGGGCGGGCAAGCGCCTTCCGAAGCGGGTCACCGAGATCGCCATCACCTTCAAGACGCCCCCCATCGCCCTCTTCCGCCGGGCAGGCGTTCTCATCCAGGAGCCGAACGTCCTGGTCCTGAGAATCCAGCCCGACGAGGGGATCGCCCTGCGCATCGGCGCCAAGGAACCCGGCCCGACGATGCGCGTCGATTCGGTGAAGATGGACTTCCGCTACTCGGAGCACTTCGGCGAGAAGACCCCGGACGCCTACGAGCGGCTCCTCCTCGACGCCCTGAACGGCGACCCCACGCTCTTCGCGAGGCGCGACGAGGTGGAGGCGGCCTGGGAGCTCGTCACCTCCGTCCTCGACGTCTGGAGCGAGAGCCCGCCGCGCGACCTTCCGAACTACGAGGCCGGAACCTGGGGGCCCGAGGCGGCCATGGAGCTCCTCGCGCGCGACGGCCGTCGCTGGAGGCGGCCCTAGCTTTCGGCCGAAGCCATGTCGAAGACCCAGGTCACGGTCTTCCCGTCGTCGGTTGCCCTCGCGGAGGGAGTCGCCGAGCTCTTCGCGCTGCGCGCCGCCGAGGCGGTGGAGGAGCGCGGACGCTTTCACGTCGCTCTCGCCGGCGGCACCACGCCGCTCGCCGCCTACCGCCGCCTCGCGGCCTCCCCGTGGGCCGATCTCGTCCCGTGGGCCTCGGTCGAAGTCTTCTTCGGTGACGAGCGCTGCGTCGGCGAGTGCGACGGCGATCGCAACGACGCCGCCGCCCGGGAGGCCCTGCTCCTTCACGTCCCGATCCCGCCCGAGAACGTCCACCCGGTTCCGGCGCTCGCGCCCGACGGGGCTGAACGCTACGAGGCGCTCCTGCGCGAGCGCCTCGCCGCAGCGGCCCCATCAATCCCGATTCTCGACCTCGTCCTGCTCGGGCTCGGGGAGGACGGGCACACCGCCTCTCTCTTCCCCGGCCACCCGGCCGCCGGCGAGAGGGAGCGGCTCGTCGTGAGGGTCGACGGCGCGCCGAAGCCGCCCCCCTCTCGCGTGACGTTCACGCTGCCCCTCCTCAACGCGGCACGCGCCGTCGCCTTCGTCGTCTCGGGCACTGGCAAGCGCGAGGCGCTCGCCCGGGTCCTCTCCTCGGACCTCACCCTTCCCGCCGCTTGCGTGGACCCACCGTTTGGAGAGAGGCTCTTTTTCCTGGACCGCGCAGCGGCCGGGACATCGCAAGGAGAGGTGACTTCGTGACCTCAACAGGAACCGTCGGAACCCGGCTCCACCGCCACCTCTTCGAGACCGAGCGGCGCTACCCGCAGGCGACCGGGGAACTCTCCGCCCTCCTCTCTCAGCTCGCCCTGGCGGGCAAGCGGATCGCCCGCGTCCTCTCCCGCGCCGGCCTCGCCGAGGTCCTCGGCCCCTCGGGGAAGACCAACGTCCAGGGCGAGGAGCAGCAGAAGCTCGACGCCCTCGCCAACGAAATCTTCCTCGAGGCCTTCGCCTACGGACAGCTCGTCCCGACCGTCGTCACCGAGGAGATGGACCTTCCCGCCCGTCTTCCCGAGAACGAGGCCGTCGCGGCCTCCGCGGGCAAGTACGTCGTCTTCGTCGACCCGCTCGACGGCTCCTCCAACCTCGATATCAACGGCGCCGTCGGCTCGATCTTCTCGGTGCGGCGGATCGGCGGCTCCGGCCCGATCCACTCCGAGGCCGAGCTGCTCGCGCGCATCTCGCAGCAGCAGATCGTCGCGGGCTACTTCGTCTACGGCCCGGCCACCATGCTCGTCTACACCGCCGGTCCGAAGGCGGGGGTCCAGGGCTTCACGCTCGACCCCGGCATCGGCGAGTTCCTCCTTTCCCACCCCGACATCCGGATTCCCCCGCGCGGTCCGTACTACGCCTGCAACGAGGGGCTCATCTCCTCCTGGCCCGAGGGCCCGCGCCGTTTCGTCGAGGCCCTGCGCACGCCCGACCCCGCGCGCGGCCGCCCTCTCTCCACGCGCTACTCGGGCGCCCTCGTCGTCGACGTCCACCGGATCCTCCTGCGGGGCGGCGTCTTTCTCTATCCCGGGACCGACGCCTCGCCGGAGGGCAAGCTGAGGCTCATGTACGAGGCGGCCCCGCTCGCGGCCGTCGTCGAGGCGGCCGGCGGTCTGGCGATCGACGGGCGCAAGCGGATCGTCGCCATCTTCCCCGAGGAGAACCACCAGCGCACCCCGCTCTACATCGGGAGTCGCGAGGACGTCGAGGAGCTGGAGAAGGCCATCGAGTCCGCTCCCGGCGGCTGAAGCGAGGTCCTCCGGCGCCGGGCGAGAACCGCTTCCCATTCCGCCCGGGCGCCCCTAGACTCCCCGCTCCCGGCGCAGCCGGGAGACCTCAGGAGAACGAACATGAAGAAGTCCATTACGGCGCTCCTCTGCGTCCTCGCGCTCGGCACGTCCGTGGCGTTCGCGCAGCAGAAGCAGGCTCCGAAGAAGGCCTCAGCCCCGAAAGCAAAGGCCGTGGCCCCCGTCGCCACGAAGACCGAGGCCCCCGTGGCCGCAATGAAGGAGTCGAAGATGGTGAAGACCGAAAGCGGTCTCGGCTACGAGGATCTCGTCGTCGGAACCGGTCCCTCTCCCGTCACGGGCCAGACCTGCGTCATGCACTACACGGGCTGGCTCTGGGTGAACGACGCGAAGGGGACGAAGTTCGACAGCTCGGTCGACCGCGGCAGTCCGTTCGAGTTCCCCATCGGGCGCGGCCGCGTGATCAAGGGCTGGGACGAGGGCGTCTCCACGATGAACGTCGGCGGCAAGCGCACTCTCCTCATCCCGCCCCAGCTCGGCTACGGCGACCGCGGGGCCGGCAACGTCATCCCGCCCGGAGCGACCCTCCTGTTCGAGGTCGAGCTCCTGGGCGTCAAGTAGGTCCGGGGGCTCGTCTCCAGAGGATCAGCGGCCCTCCCTCGGGGCGGGCCGCGATCGTCTCCCCGCCGGGCGAGGCGACGAGGATCGAGAGCCCTGCTCCGAACGGAAGCGGCACCGCGTCCCGGCCCTCCTTCTCGAGGAGCAGCGCGTCGCGGATTCCGGACGTCCTCACCAGAATGCTCCCGTCCTCGGCGAGCGCCGGGCGCGCGCCCGGGTCGAGACGCACGTCCGGTCCGAAGGGGAGCGGAGTTCCCTCGGCCAGGCGGACCGAGTAGACAAGCCCCGTTCCGGCTCCCGGCCCCGTCCTCTCCACATCGTAGAAAAGGAGACTTGCCCCGTCGGCGCTGAAGACGGGCCAGGCCCAGTGCGCCGTGTCGGCCCGGGCCACGCGCCGCGGGGCGCTTCCGTTGCGGCGGGCCACCCACAGCTCGCTCGAGCGCCCGTCGCGCCGGACGAAGGCCAGGAGGCTCTCGTCCGGCGAGAGGCAGGGCTCGAGTCCGTCTACGACGAGCGTCCTTGCGGGCGTCCCGGCCGGGAGAGGCACCTCCACGATGCCCGCCTCCGTCGTCCCGATCACCGCGCTTCCCGACCGGCCGACGGTCAGGCCTTCCAGCGTCCCTCCCAGGGCGTGCCGGCGCAGCCGCCCCGCTTCCGCGTCGACCAGCTCGCCGCTCCCGAGGAGCGCGCGGCGGCCGCCCGGCAGGAGCGCCACCTCCATTTCGGGAGAGGTCGACATGAAGAGCGATACGGCCGTCCAGGCGGCGGCGGAGTCGGGCGAGGGGCGGTTCTCGGGGCGTGCCCGCCCGGCGGCGAAACCCCCGCCGAACGCGATCAGGACGGCTCCCGCCGTCGCGAGCCACAGGAGGGGAGAGACGCCGCGCCGTCCCTCGGGCGCGGTGACGAGGCGTGGCAGGCCGGTCGACGAGGAGCGCGTGCTCCCCGCGAGCTCGGCCTGCAGCCTCTCGACGTGCGGCAGCAGCTCGCGCGCCGAGGCGGGGCGCTTTGCGGGGTCCTTCTCGAGGCACCACGAGACCACCCGCGCGAGGCGATCGGGCACGTTGGCCACGAGAGCCGGAAGGGTCGAGGGGACGTGGTTGAGGACGGCGTCGAAGGCGGCGTCGGTACTGCTCCGGGCGAACGGCGACGACCCCGTCACCAGCTCGAAGAGAAGGATGCCGAAGCCGAACAGGTCGCTTTTCCCGTCGACCGTCCCGCCGAGCACCTGCTCGGGGCTCATGTATCCGAGGGTCCCCACGACGAAACCCGCGTGGGTCAGCGTCGGCGGGCCGTTCTTCGCCTCGTCGCGGGGCGACGGCGCGGCCGTCTGCGGGTAGATCCAGCGCACGAGGCCGAAGTCGGCAATCTTCGCGTTTCCCTGGGAGTCGACGAGGACGTTCTCGGGCTTGAGGTCCCGATGGATGAGCCCCTTGTCGTGCGCGGCCACGAGCCCGCGAAGGATTCCGACGGCCCAGCCGGAAATCGTCAGAAGGTCGGGGCGCCAGCTCCCCTTCAGGACGCGGCGCAGCGAGCCGCCGTCGACGTACTCCTCCACGAGGTAGCGCAACCGCACCTCGCGCGTGCCGAGTGGCCCCGGGACGTTCACCGCGGCGTCCCCGACGTCGTAGATCGCCACGATGTTCGGGTGCGAGAGCGCCGCCGCCGCCCGCGCCTCGCGAAGGAACCGCTCGACGGCGCGCGGGTCCTCCATCATTCCGAGCGGCAGGACCTTCACCGCCACTTCGCGCATCAGGCGCGTGTCCCGCCCGAGGTAGACCGACCCCATTCCTCCCGCGTCGATCGGCGCGAGGATCTCGTAGGGTCCGAGGCGTATTCCGGGTCGCAGGCTCATCTCTGGTCTTCAGTCCGTGACGCTCCGGCGATCATGCTCAAGATTCGAGCGGGAGGCAACGTGCGGACGGTCTCGCTAGAATCCCCGTGATGCTCCTCCTCTCGCGGACGATCCACTTCAACGCCGCCCACCGCCTCTTTCGCCGCGACCGGTCCGACGCGTGGAACCGCGAGACGTACGGCGCGGCCTCCAACCCGGCGGGCTACGGCCACAACTACGCCCTCGAGGTCTCCGTCGAGGGGGAGCCCGACCCGGAGCACGGCATGGTCGTCAACCTCGTCGACCTCGACCGGCTCCTGAAGGAAGAGGTCGACCGGCCCCTCGACCACCGAAACCTCAACGAGGAGATCCCCGAGTTCCGCGACACCGTTCCCACGGCCGAGAACCTCGCCCACTGGATCTGGGACCGCGTCGCCGCCCGCCTCGCCCGCGAAAACTGGCCCTGCCGTCTCGCCGCCCTCACCCTGACCCTCACCCCCGCCTTCCGAGTCGAGCTCCGCGCCTAAGAATTGGTGGGGGTCTGGTCTACGCTCTACACTCTGCGGGCCGCAGAGTGTAGAGCGTAGACCAGACCCCCACAGCCGATTCTAGAGCGGGTGGGGGGTCGGGACACGCTTGCGGAACGTGACGTGTTCCTTCGCTCCAGCGGCTTTCGCCGCGGCGACGACCTGCTCTCGGCCCCAGGCCACCTCGGCCGGGGCGTGACTGTCGGAGGAGAAGACGAGCGGCACCCCCGCGGCGACCAGCTTGCCGAGGAGCGCCGGTCCCGGGTATTCCTCGCCCACGGGCTTGCGCAGCCCCGCGCTCGACACCTCCGCCGCGACGCCTGCCGCCCGCGCGGCCGCGACGGCGGCGTCCTCGGCCGCCTCGCACTCCGGAGGCCGGCGGTGCCCGAACTTCTTCGCCAGGTCGAAGTGGGTCATCACGTCGAAGAGGCCCGAGGCCGCCGCCTTCGCCACGAGCCGGTAGTACTCGTTCCAGAGGTTTGCCGACCCCTCGCGCTCGTGCCGGGCACCGGCCCCCGGCGCGTCGATCCATCCGCCCGCGACGAAGTGGACCGAGCCGAGGACGACGTCCCAGTCGTAGGGGGCGAGCAGCGCGGTGAGCGTCTCCTCGTGTCCCTCGGCGTAGTCCGCCTCGATCCCGAGCAGCACGTCGATGCGTCCCCGGAACTCTTCGCGCAGCGCGAGGACTTCCTCGACGTACTCCGGCAGCTCTCCCCGGGTCATCGCGAGCCCCGGTTCGGGGTCCTCGCCCGGGAGGAAGTAGAGCGGCACGTGATCGGTGATTGCGATCTCGGTGAGCCCGCGCGAAAGTCCGTGAAGGACGTAATCTCGGGTCGCGCCGCCGGCGTGCCCGCAGCGTGCGGTGTGAACGTGGTAATCCGTCACGGCCATCGGGGCGGAGGGTAGCAGCCGTCCGGCGGCGAGGCGAGAAGAGGAGGCAGGCATGGCGATCCGGATCAACCGCGTCTACACCCGGGGAGGAGACAAGGGCGAGACGAGCCTCGTCGGCGGCAAGCGTGTCCCCAAGGACTCCATTCGGAT
>DIAY01000179.1 GCA_002414905.1 Holophagales bacterium UBA5066
AGATGTGTATAAGAGACCTGGTGAAACGGGACCGAGAGATCGGATACATCCCGCAGGAGGCTCAACATGGTCGCACTGCTCGTCATCCTCACCATCGTCCTCGCGCTCACCATCGACAGCTTCGTCCTCGCCCGCCAGCGCCGGACCTCCAGCGTCGAAGCGCTCCAGCCGATCGTGGCGATGAAGGTCCCCCAGCCTCCCCAGGGTGTCTTCCTCGATACCGCCCACTCCTGGCTGCGCATCACCTCCGACGGCCGCCTGCGCGTCGGCATCGACGACTTCCTCGCCGAGGCCGTCGGCCAGATCGACAAGGTCGAGGTCCCCGCCCAGGGCACCTCCATCGAGCGCGGCGCTCCCCTGTTCACCCTCACCGTCAAGGGCCGCAAGCTCGTCATCCCCTCTCCCGCCAGCGGCACCGTCATGTCCGCCAACGACAAGGCCCTGCGCGATCCCTCCGCCGTCGCCCGCGACCCCTACGGCGCCGGCTGGGTCGCCTCCATCTGGACCCGCGACCACCACGCCGCCATCGCCCCCCTGCGCATCGGCGCCGCCGCCACTCACTTCCTGCGCGAAGAGCTCCACCGCCTCGCCGACTTCATGGTCCCTTCCCAGGAGATGGCCAGCGTCCCCGTCATGGCCGACGGCGGCCTCCCCGGCAAGGGCTCGGCAGCCAGCCTCGACGACCAGAGCTGGGAGACCTTCTCCCGCCAGTTCGTCAACGCCCCCGCCCGGACGACCCCGAACGCCTGAGCCTCCCGACCTCTCCCGTTTCAGCGCCCCGGCCGCCTCGAGGCGGCCGGGGCTTTTCGGTCTCAGGGGCGGACCCTGAAGTCCGCTCCGCCGGAAGAAGTCGCCAGATCTTCTATCAGGGCCTCTTCTTCGGCTGTTTCGCCTGCTTGTCCTTCGCGTCCTGCTTCTGCTTCTCGGAGTGCTGCTTCTGACCCTTTTCCTTGTCCTTCTTGCCGCCCTTGTCTCCCACAGTGCTCCTCCTTCTTCCCGACGCTCTTCACATCCCAACGACCGTCTTTGCGTCCGGAGTTACGTCCTCATTCTCGCATCGCATCGACGAAACGGACACGCATGCGCTCGTCCCTGACGTCTTCGGGGTTGAAAGCGTGGCGTCAGCCGATTCCGTCACGGCCAGCTGTCGGGCCGCCGGGCTCCGCCTCGCGGTACGATTGGCGCGGGCGGCCGGGCAACTCGGCAGACCGACGAGTCGACGCGCCCACCCGACCGGATTTCGGCCCGCCCGCGAGGACGATATGAAAACAGCCGTCGGCGTCAGTCTGGGCTCGGGCGAGCACAATTTCGATTTTGAAACGGATTTCCTCGGGCAGCACCTCAAGGTGTGGCGTCTGGGAACGGACGCCAGCATGACCAAGACCGTCCGGATGCTGCAGCACTGGGAGCGGACTGCCGACGCGATCGGCATCGCGATCGCGAAGGACAGGTACACGCTCCCTTCGCGCCGCTATGTCGAAAAGGACATCTCCGAGCTGACGAGCGTCGTGACGCGCATCCCCGTCTCCACCGGGGCGCGCCTCGCCGACATCCTCCAGGAGTGGTCCATCCGCCACGTCCAGAACACGCTCGGCTCCTTTTTCACCAACGCCAGCGTCCTGTTCTTCTCGGGGATGTCGAACCTCAAGCTCGCGCGGACCATCTCCGAGTACACACAGAACGTCAGCTTCGCCGACCCGCTGGTCCAGCTCGGCATCCCCAAGCTCCTGACCTCGCTCGACGCCCTCCAGCTCTACTCCGCCGGCGCCCACCACGTGCTCGACTGGACCCCGCCCGCGGTGATGTCGTCGGACCCGGTGAAGGAGTGGAGCCGCTTCCTGCTGCGCAAGGCGCTCCACGGCGCGACCGTCGTCGTCGCCCCCGTGCACGACCTCGAGGACTTCGACCGGGAGGACCTGGAAGGCAAGACCATCATCACCTCCACCGTCAGCGACGAGCGCCTCGCGAAGCTGAAGGACAAGGGCGTCGCGATGGTGGTCGACGGCTCGCCGTTCCTCTTCGACCACGTGATTGCGCCCAGCCTCCTGGACGCCATGATCATCGCGGCGACGGGCAAGAAGCCCGCCGAGATCCTCGAGGACGACTACCTCGAGATCCTCACGCGGCTTCAGGTGGAGCCCCGGATCCTCTACCCGGGCGGCTACAGGCGCATCAACCGCTTCGCCTTCGTCATCCACCCCCTGTCACAGGAGTACTTCAAGAAGGTCAAGCCGATCGAGCTGCTTTCGCAAGTGTCGCCGCCGATTTTCATGGACACTCTCGAGAAGGCGATGGCCTACCTCCCCCCGTTCGTCTACTCGAAGGTGACCGGCATCAAATCCCCCACCGGCGTGGAGGCCGAAGGCTGGCTCATCTCCGTGGGGGGAACGCCCCGCGAGATCATGAGCCACGACCCCGAGTTCACTTACCGCCGCCTGCTGGAGGCCGCGAAGATCGCCAGGCAGCTGGGCGCGCAGATCATGGGCCTGGGCGCCTTCACCAAGGTCGTGGGCGACGCGGGCGCCACCGTCGCGCGCCGCGCACCGCTGCCGATCACCACCGGCAACAGCTACAGCGCCTCCGGCGCGCTCTGGGCGGCGCGCGACGCGCTCCTGCGCATGGGCCTCGTCCCCCCGCCAAAGCCCGGCGGAAAGATGGCGATGAAGGCGATGGTCGTGGGGGCCACGGGAGCCATCGGCTCGGTGTGTGCCCGCCTCCTGGCGATGGCCGCCGACGAGGTCTACATGGTCTCCCCCGAGACGGCCAAGCTCCTTGCGGTCAAGGAGTCGATCCTCAGGGAAACCCCCGACGCCCGGCTCTTCCTCTCGTCGCGCGCCGACAAGGACATCGCGGACATGGACATGGTCGTCACCGCGACCTCGGGCGCCGGCAAGAAGATCCTCGACATCATGAAGGTCAAGCCCGGCTGCGTGATCACCGACGTGGCGCGGCCGCTCGACCTGCCACCGGACGAGGTCGCCAAGCGCCCGGACGTCCTCGTGATCGAGTCCGGCGAGATCCAGCTCCCCGGCACGGTGAAGATGAAGAACATCGGGTTGCCGGACAACGTCGCCTACGCCTGCCTCGCCGAGACGATCGTCCTCGCGCTGGAGGGGAAGTTCGAGAGCTTCACGGTCGGCCGCGAAATCGAATGGGAGAAGGTTCGCGAGATCTACCGCCTGGGCCTCAAGCACGGAATGCAGCTCGCCGCCATCTCCGGGGTCAACGGCCCATACTCCGACGCGGATATCGGGCGGGTTCGAGAGCTGGCGATCGCCGCACGCGCCCGGGCCGCGGCGTCCCGGGAGCCGAAGAAGCTGGCGCGGGCGGCCGTGCCGCCACGGGCAAAGAGACCCACGGCGAAACGGGCCTCGGTACAGCGGAAGAGGTAGACCGGCGAACGACCTCTTCCCGGTTGTCGTCGATTGAGGTGTCGTAACGTAACGCGGCAGGAGGAAGGCGGAAAACCATGGCCCTGGTTCATCTCGCACAAATGCTCCGGGAATCGGCAACGAGTTTCGGCTCGAGAGAGGCGATGCGTTACCGCGACACGCTGGGGTGGCACTCCCTCACCTATTCGGACGTCTCCACGCGCGTCGAGGCCATGGCGCGCGCCCTGGTCAGCGCCGGCATCGCGGCCGGAGACCGCGTGGCGCTCTTCGCGCCCAACAGTCCCGAATGGGCCATCGCCGACTTCGGAATCCTTCTGGCCGGTGCCATCGGCGTCCCCATCTACGCGACGGACACCGGCAGGCAGGCGGAGCAGGTCTTCCTCGACTCCGGCGCGAAGCTGATCTTCGTCGGCGGGCAGGAGCAGCACGACAAGGCCGCGAGCTTCGAGTCGGGCGCGCCCGCCCTCGTGGCGTTCGACCCGGCGACACGTCTTTCCAGCCCCCGTTCCTCGTTGCTCGCGGACTTCCTCGCTCGCGCCACGTCCGAAAGCGCCGCGGAAGTCGAGGCCCGCCTGGCTGCGGCGACGCTCGAGGACCTTGCGACCATCATCTACACCTCGGGCACCACGGGCGACCGCAAGGGCGCCATGCTCACCCACGCCAACTTCGCCTCGCAGTTTCGCGCTCTCGACGAACGGTTCGAGTTCGGCCCTCAGGACCGCAGCCTCTGCTTCCTTCCCCTCAGCCACGTCTACGAGCGAGCCTGGTCGTACTTCGTCTTCCGCTCCGGTGCGGCCAACGTTTACCTGCGCGATCCCAAGGACGCCGTCATCGCCATGCCCGAGGTCCGGCCCACGGCGATGGTGAGCGTCCCCCGCCTCTACGAGAAGGTCTTTGCGGCCATCCAGGACCGGGTCTCCAGGAGCTCGCCCATTCGCCAGGGCCTCTTCCGTTGGGCACTGGCCGCGGGCTCGGCCTTCGAGCACGCGAGCCGCACCGGCCGTTCGGTAGGCCCGGCGCTTCGCCTGAAGCACGCCCTCGCCGACAGGCTCGTCCTCTCGAAGATCCGCGAGGTCGTCGGCGGCGACAAGAACTTCTTCTCGGCCGGCGGTGCGCCTCTCGCGAAGGAGATCGAGGAATTCTTCCTCTCCGTGGGGCTCCTCGTCTGCCAGGGCTACGGCCTCACCGAGACCTCGCCCATGGTCACCTGCAACTCGCCCGGCGCCTTCCGCTTCGGCACCGTCGGCCGCCCCATCCCGGGCTGTGAGGTGCGCATCGGGGATGCGGGCGAGGTCCAGGTGCGCGGCGCCAACGTGATGAAGGGCTACTGGGGCAAGCCCGCCGAGACCGCCGCCGCCTTCGAGGACGGCTGGTTCAAGACCGGCGACGTCGGCGTGCTCGAACCGGACGGCTACCTGCGCATCACGGACCGAATCAAGGACCTCATCATCACCTCGCAGGGCAAGAACGTCGCGCCCCAGCGCGTCGAGGGCATGCTCGCCGGACACCCTCTCCTCGAGCAGGTCGTCGTCGTCGGCGACCGGCGCAGCTTCCTCAGCGCCCTCATCGTGCCGAACTTCCCGGCGCTCGAGGAGCGCGCCAGGAAGGACGGGATCCCGTTCGCCACGCGCGAGGAGCTGGTCGAGCGTCCCGAGGTCGTCGCCATCTACGAGCAGGTCTTGCGCGAACGCTCGCACGAGCTCGCAGGCTACGAGCAGATCAAGCGCTTCAAGGTCCTGGCCCGCGAGCTGTCGCAGGAGACGGGAGAGCTGACGCCCACGCTGAAGGTCCGGAGGCGCGTCGTCGAGCAGCGCTTCAACGAGGTCATCGACTCCATGTACGCCGCAGGCGAGGAGCAGAAGGAACGCATATAACTCTATAGCTATTTAGTGCTAAACTTCGGGGAGCGGCAGAGTCGCCGCAGCACAATCGCGAAAAGAGGATCTGAACCGATGGCTACCAGCATGGAGATGACTTTCCCGGGCGGCGTTGCCGTCGAGGCTCACTTCGACGGCACCACGGTCCGGACAGACCAGTCGGTACTCCACGGAGGCGGTGGAACCGCCCCCACTCCCTTCGACCTCTTCCTGGCCTCACTCGGCACCTGCACAGGCTTCTACACGCTGCGGTTCTGCCAGGAGAGGCAGATCCCCACCGACGGGATGACCCTCTCGATGACCTGGGAGCGCAACCCGGCCACGAAGCTCATCACCAACATCCGGATCCAGATCTCCCTTCCCTCCGGCTTTCCCGAGAAGTACCGGACCGCCGTCGTCCGCGCTGCCGAGCAGTGCGCCGTGAAGCAGCACCTGCAGGAAGCGCCCGCGATCGAAGTCGTCGCGATCTGACGTCTTCGTTCCCTCCAGGGCCGGACCCTGTCTCTTATACACATCT
>DIAY01000205.1 GCA_002414905.1 Holophagales bacterium UBA5066
TCGCACGACGGTGTGGGCCGTCATCTCCGCCGTGGCCTATCTCGAGGTGGCGCGCGTCGCGACCAGGTGAAGGTCCGATAGCGCTCCGGGCTTCAGGTCGTGGTCGAGATCGACGGCTCCCTTCTCGCGAAGATGGGACACGACGAGGAAGATGCCAGTGTGGTCAGCGTCGATGTACTCGTCGAGAGCGTCCGAGCCGCAGGTCGAGCCTGGCGACGGCCCGATGCCGGAGGACCGTCTCCCCCCCAGTGCCGGTGTAGCCACCTACGATCCATTCGATACTCGCCTTCGGCCGGAAGCAGAACCTGTCCAGCGACTCATGGCACGCCCCGTCTCCCGCCCTGCAGGTCACCTCGAAGACCTTCCTGGCCATCGCCTCGTCCATCCGCCGGGCTCTCGAGCCACGCACGGTTCACGGAGTGGACGTTCTTTGACGGCCGGCGTCCCCACATCTCGCCGCTGGCGACGAACTCCAGCTCGACGCCCCCCTTGGCCCCGAGGCTGACGTTGGCCGTCCCTTCCAGGTCCTGAGCGGCCCAGGGCCTGAAGGCCCCCGTCGTCTTCGCAATCGCGGAGCTCACCTCGGGCCGCCTGTCCCTCGCTGGTGCGGCTCCCCTCCCCGACCGGGCTACTTCTCGAGCCGCGGTGGCACGCGCTTCTTCGTGGCCTGCTCGAAGGCGTAGGCGATCTCGATCAGGCGAGGCTCGCTGCAGCCCAGCCCGGTGAAGCTCGCACCGTACGGCGCGGGCCGCGCGTCGAATCCGGACGGAAACGGCGAGCTCTGCGGCGCATTCGGCACGGACCCGAGCGGCACGATGACCGTGGGAAGGCCAGGCCTGGCGGCGATCGATGCGCCGCTGCCTCCCGGAAAGAGCAGGGCGTCGAGTTTGTGAGCTTTCATGACGGCCTCGATGCCGTTCGTCCCTGCGAGGGCCAGGTCCTTCGCGCGGTCCGCTTCGTATCGCCGCCTGTCGGCGACGAGGTCCATCTCGTCCGAGACGTCGAGGTTCGACTGGCCGTATCTGAGCGAGCCGGCTCGCGTGTGCTCGAGGTTCCAGAGCCGCAGTCCGGTCAGGCTCTTCACCGGCGCTGCCTCACCCAGCGTCGCAAGCCAGGCGTTGAAGTCGCGCTTCATTCCGTACTTGAACACCACGGAACAGGCGGCGTCCTTCCCTTTGGCGTTGTCCGCTCCCGAGCAGAGGCTCCAGCTCAGGAAGTTCTTCGACGGATCGGCCTCGAGAACGCTCGGGATGTCCGCAGGGTCGACGACGACCGCGCCCTGGGCCTTCAGGACGGCGATCGCCTCGTCCATCAGGTCGGCGGTCTCCTTGTTCAGCCCGCCCGAGGCCCGCTCGCGCCCCGGAACTGAGGCTTCGCTGTAGAAGTAGGCGCGTGGGATCCCGATGCGGGCGCCCTTCAGCCCGTTCGGATTCAGGAACTTCGTGTAGTCGCGGCCCGGCGGAGGAGCGCACGTCCTGGTCGCCGCGTCGGCGGGGTCGGGCGCCGCGCCCTCGAGCACCCCCAGGAGGATCGCCGCGTCGGTGACCGTCCGCGCCATCGGTCCGGCCGTGTCCTGATCGGCCGTGAGCGGGATGATTCCGTGGCGGCTGATGCGCCCCACGGTCGGCTTGATGCCCACGAGCATGCACTGGTTCGCGGGGCTGAGGATCGAGCCCGAGGTCTCCGTCCCGACGTTCGCCGCCCAGAAGCTCGCCGCCGTTCCGATGCCCGAGCTCGAGCCGCCCGTCGCTAGGGCCGGTCGTCCGTCCGCCGTGGCCTCGCGAGGGTCCCGGCGCGGGTCGTACGGATTCCGCCCGTAGCCGCCCAGCGCGCTGTAGTTCGTCGGCATCGGTGTCGGGGAGCCCGCGATCCAGTTCGCGAGCTCGGTCATCACGGTCTTCGCGATGATGATGGCGCCGGCCTCGCGCAGGTTCCTTGTCAGCGTGGCCTCGTAGGGCGGGACGAAGCCCTCGAAAGCCAGCGTCCCCCCGGTCGTCGGAAGGTCCGTGGTCTGGATGTTGTCCTTGAGCGCGATCGGAATCCCGTGGAGGGGTCCGCGCACCCTTCCCTCGCGCCGCTCGCGGTCACGCGCATCCGCTTCGGCCAGCGCCCTAGGGTTCACGGCCAGGACGGCGTTGAGGGTCTCCTCGTACGTGGCGATCCGTTGCAGGGACTGGCTGACGAGCTCGCGCGACGTCACGCGCCCCTGCTCCAGGGCCGCACGCATCTGGGGAATCGTCGCTTCGACGACGGAGAACGAGGGCGGCGAATCCGGGGTGGCGGCTCCTCCGGCTGGCGGCGTCTGACCCGCGAGCGGGTGGGTAGCGATGGCGAGAGCTGCGACGAGGACATTCAAGGAATGGCCGACGCGCCGACAGACCGGTGAGGTGGGTTTCATGGCTTGCCTCCTGTCCTATTCGACGTACTTGTAGCCCGTTCCCGTGTCGAAGACGACGACGCGCTCGCCGCGGTCGAGTCGTCCCGCCGCCAGGAGCTTCTCCACGGCGATCCAGGCGGCGCCCCCCTCGGGCGCGGCGAAGAGCCCCTCGCTTCCGGCCATCTCGAGGACGCCCCGGCGCATCTCGTCGTCGGTGACCGTAACCGCCTCGCCCTTCGACTCGCGAAGAATCTTCAGGAGCAGGTAGTCCGCGTACGCCTTCGGGACCCGCAGCCCGCTCGCGTACGTGTGCGCGTCGGGGAACCGAACGGAGACTGGCTCCCCCCGTTCGAACGCGCGCGGGATCGGCGCGCACCCTTCGGCCTGGACGACGACCATCCTCGGTCGTTCCGGGCCGACCCAGCCGAGACGCTCCATCTCGTCCCACGCCTTCCACATTCCGATGAGTCCCGTGCCCCCGCCGGTGGGGTAGATGACGACGTCGGGGAGCCTCCACCCGAGCTGCTCGGCGATCTCGTACCCCATCGTCTTCTTCCCCTCGACGCGATACGGCTCCTTCAGCGTCGAGACGTCGAACCACCCCTCGGCCTCCTTCCGCTGCGCGACGATCCGGCCGCAGTCGTCGATGAGGCCGTCGACGAGGGTCACGTGCGCACCGTACGCCTCGCACTCGATGCGAAAGATCTTCGGGGTATCGCGCGGCATGAAGACGTGGCAGGCCAGCCCGGCCTTCGCGGCGTAGGCCGCCGCAGCGCCTCCGGCGTTGCCCGCGGTCGGCAGGGCCACCGCCCGCGCCCCGAGCGTCCTGGCCATCGTCACCGCGGCGCTCAGCCCGCGCGCCTTGAACGAACCGGTCGGATTTCCGGCCTCTTCCTTTATCCAGACGTCCCCCATGCCGAGCCGCGCGCCAAGCCTCGGTGCATGAAGGAGAGGCGTTCCTCCCTCTCCGAGCGTGACGATCTCCTCCGCGCTCTTCGCCGGCATCAGCTCGTGCCAGCGCCAGATCGTCCGGCCCCGTCCTGCGACGTCCTCCCGGGACAGGGGCGGAAAGTCGTACCCGGCAAAGAGGGAACCGCCGCAGCCGGTCGCGGGGCAGACGTTGAGGAGGAGCGTCGGCTCGAACGTGGCATTGCACTTCGTGCAGGAGAGGTGCGTCAGGCAGGAGTAGCGCATGGCGGGACGCTAGCACCACACGTTAGGATTCCACCCACAGGAGACCTCTCATGCGACACGTCCTCGCGCTTGCCCTCGCCGCCGCCGGGTTCCTCACCGCCGCACCGGCCTTCTCCGGCGAGGCGCCGAAGACCCTCGCGGCCGGCGATCCGGCACCCGCCTTCTCCCTTCCGGGCTCCGACGGGACCACCCACGCTCTGGCCGATCACGCGGGGAAGAGGGTCGTCGTCGTGGCCTGGTTCCCCAAGGTGTTCACGGGAGGGTGCACCGCCGAGTGCAAGTCGCT
>DIAY01000208.1 GCA_002414905.1 Holophagales bacterium UBA5066
AAATCGAGCTCTGGACGGACCGGCACACAAGACCTGCCACCGGTTCTTCCCACGGGATCACGGCAGATCACGGGCCAGACGGCATCTTCTCACCGGACGGAAACCTGGCCCCGAAATTGACCCGATCGACGGCGGAACGTATCCTCTGCCGTTCGAGATTGAGAAGAGAAGGATAGAGAACAGTGCCCCAGTCCATCACCCCCAAGACGGAAACGATCAAGGCGTTCGAGCGGCACGAGGGCGACACCGGCTCTCCCGAAGTCCAGGTGGCGCTCCTTTCCAAGCGGATCACGTCCCTGACCGAGCACTTCAAGGCTCACGCCAAGGACCACCACTCCCGCCGCGGACTGCTCCAGATGGTCGGCCAGCGGCGCCGCCTGCTCGACTACCTGAAGAAGCGCGACGTGACGCGCTACAGGGCCGTGATCGAGCGCCTCGGGCTCCGCAAGTAGGAGCCGTGCCGGCTCGAGGCCGTGTTCCGGCCTCTCCGGCCGAAAGAAGGAAACGATGAAGCAATCCGTCACCGCCCTGGTGGGAGGCCGTGCCCTCACGATCGAAAACGGCAAGGTGGCCAAGCAGGCCGACGGCTCCGCCGTCGTCCGGCTCGGCGACACCGTGGTGCTCGTCACCGCCTGCTACGCCCGCGATCCGAAGGACGTCGACTTCATCCCTCTCACCGTCGAGTACAAGGAATACCAGTACGCCGCCGGCCGCATCCCGGGAGGCTTCTTCAAGCGCGAGGGGCGACCCACCGAGAAGGAGATCCTGACCTGCCGGATGATCGACCGGCCGATCCGGCCGCTCTTCCCCACGGGCTACGCCTTCGAGACGCAGGTCGTCGCCCTCGTCCTCTCAGCCGACGGCGAAAACGACCCCGACATCCTTGCGATCAACGGAGCGGCGGCGGCTCTCGCGCTCAACCCGGTCCCGTTCACGGCCGTCCTCGGTGCCGTCCGCGTAGCCCGCATCGGCGACCGCTTCGTCTTCAACCCGACGAAAAAGGAGCGTGAAGAGTCGACGATCGACCTCGTCGTCGTCGGCACGCGCCAGGCCGTCAGCATGGTCGAGGCGGGCGCGAAGGAGGTCTCCGAGGACCTCATGCTCGAGGCGATCCTCGAAGGGCACCGCGAGCTGCAGAAGGTGATCGACGCCATCGAGGACCTGCAGCGCCGCCAGGGGATCGTCAAGCAGGCGTTCTCCTCGCCCGCGCCCGTTCCCGCCGAGGTCATGGCCGAGGTCCGCCGGCGCTGGGACGGACCGATGATGGAAGCCCTCACCTGGAAGGGGAAGATCGAGTCGTACGCGAAGATCAAGACGGTCAAGAAGGCGGCCGTCGCAGAAGTCCCCGAGGACCAGGTCGAGCTCAAGGCGCAGGTCAAGCGCGCCATGTCCGACCTCGTCGAGGTCATGACGCGCGAGACGATCCTGCGCGACCGCAAACGCCTCGACGGACGCGCCTTCGAAGAAGTCCGTCCCATCGAGGTCGAGATCGGCGTCCTGCCCCGCACGCACGGCTCCGCGCTCTTCACGCGCGGCGAGACCCAGGCGCTCGTCACCGTGACGCTCGGCACCTCCGACGACACCCAGCTCATCGAGGACCTCGAGGGCGAGTTCGAGCGGAAGTTCATGCTCCACTACAACTTCCCCTCCTTCTCCGTCGGCGAGGTAAAGCGTTTCGGCTCCCCGGGCCGGCGTGAGATCGGCCACGGCCGCCTCGCCTGGCGATCGATCGACGCCGTCCTCCCGAAGGAGTTCCCCTACACCATCCGCATCGTGTCCGACATCCTCGAGTCGAACGGCTCTTCGTCGATGGCGACGATCTGCGGCGGCTCGCTCGCCCTCATGGACGCCGGCGTCCCGATGGACTCGGCCGTCGCCGGGGTGGCGATGGGCCTCGTCAAGGAAGGCGACGCCTGGGCGGTCCTGACCGACATCGCGGGGCAGGAAGACCACTACGGCGACATGGACTTCAAGGTCGCCGGGTCGCGCAAGGGCATCACCGCCCTCCAGATGGACATCAAGATCTCCGGCATCAGCCGCGAGGTCTTCGAGAAGGCCCTCTCCCAGGCGAAGGCCGGCCGTATGCACATCCTCGAGATCATGGAGAAGGCGATCCCGTCCGCGCGCACCGAGATCTCGGCCTACGCACCGCGTCTTCTGACGATCCACGTCCCCGAGGACAAGATCCGCGACGTCATCGGCTCCGGTGGAAAGACAATCCGCGCGCTCCAGAAGGAGTACTCGGTCAAGATCGACGTCCAGGACGACGGCTCCGTTACCGTCGCCTCGGTCGACATGGCGTCAGCCGAGAAGTGCATCGAGGCGATCCGGGCCCTCACGACCGTTCCCGAGATCGGCACGGAGTACGAAGGGACCGTCAAGCGCGTCGAGCCTTACGGCGCCTTCGTCGAGATCCTCCCCGGCCTCGACGGCCTCGTCCACATCTCCGAGCTCGCCCCCGGCCGCGTCCGCGAGACGACCGACGTCGTCAAGCTGGGCGACAAGGCCAGGGTGAAGATCATCGCGATCGACCCGGTCAACGGGAAGATCAAGCTTTCGCGCCGCCAGGCGCTCACGCCCGAAGAAGCGGCCGCCGAGGTCGAACGCCTCGGTCTGAACGCCACCTCTCCCGAGGGCGAGGGCGGCGGCGACGACCGCCCGCCGTTCCGGCGTGAGGGTGGTTTCGGTAACCGCGGCCCGAGGCGCGACGGCCCCGGATTCGGCGGCCCGCGCGGTCCCAGGCGGGACGGCCCGGGCGGCTTCGGCGGCCCGCACCGCTGACGCGTCGGCTCCCTCGTGGATCTCCGGAGGCCGGGCACGCCGCCCGGCCTCTTTCTCTTTCCCCGGGGGCAGCTGCCCCTCAGCGTCTCCCGGCCGTGTACCGGCGTTCCGGAGGGACGATGGCCCCCGGCTCGACCCTCGTAAAAGCCCTCTCGCCCGCGAGCCAGCGCCGCATGGCTTCGAGACCACGCTGGCGGTCCGGGTCGTCTCCCCGCTCTTCGATATAGCGCCGGATCTCCGCGGCGCCCGCCTCGGGTGAGATCCTCGCCTCCGCCAGAGTCGCCGCGACGATCGTGTCCGACCATCGCCGTGGATAAGCGCGCACAGGCGACGGGAGGAGCGTCTGCGCCGAGAGGAGCGCGGCGACGGCGACGTACGGGGCGAGCTGTGCCGCGCGCCGAGCGCGGACCGCCTCGACGAGGAGAGCCCCGAGAAGCGCCGTCCCGAGCGCCAGTGGCGCGGAGGCCCCGCTCCGGTAGCGCGTCGTCGTGGAGACGAGGAGACAGGCGGCCAGGGGGACGAGCCCCGCGCCCGCCACGAGGAGCCCCTCCCCCCTTCGGAAGAGGCCGCGTCTCCTCGCGAGCAGGAGGCCTGCAACCCCCGGGCCGAAAACGCAGGCGAAGACGGGGAGCCTCCCGAGCCACGGGAGCCGGTCGCGAAAGAATTCGAAGCTCGCGTTGTCCGGGACCTCGGCGCCGTTCACAGCACTCGCAAGCTTCCGCAGAACGAGGGCGGGAAGGCCGAGGGGGTCGTCGCGCCAGGTCCCCAGGGTCAGCATCGCCGCGCGAAGCGTCGACCCCCGCGCCCCCTTCAGCACTTCCATGAGGAGAGGCGACGTGTCGACGGAACCGTTGGCGCCACGGGCGTTCGCCCACGGGATCCCCACGAGGGGACGGGTGTCGAAGGCGAGGAGAGGTGCGCCGACGAGGACGTTGCGGACGAAGGAGGGCGAGAGGGCGAGCAGGAGTCCAGCCGCGAAACCCACCACCACTCTTCGTCTCGCCTTTCGATCCCCCGCGCGCAGGACCAGGGAAGCTGCCGAGAGGATGCCGAGCGGCAGGAGCGTCTGCTTCAGCAGCGCCCCCGCACCGGCGAGAAAGCCGAGGCCCGCCCCTTTTCGCGCACCGGGGGAACCGTCCCAGAGAAGCGGAAACGCAAGCAGCATCGC
>DIAY01000064.1:0-3801 GCA_002414905.1 Holophagales bacterium UBA5066
AGATGTGTATCCCGCCAAACGGGGACGAGACGTCGGCGAACGAGCGGAGCGTGCGGGCGCTTCCGAGCGCCCTCTCCGCAGCGACCGCCATCGCACGCGCCGCCTCGAGCTGAGCCTGGCTCGCCTCGAACGCCTGCTGCGAGAGGGCGTCGTTCTCAACCAGGACCGTGTCACGGGAGACGACCGCCTCCTGGCGCGTCCGCTCCTGCCTCGCCGCGGCCACGCGGGCCTCGGCGGTGGCGACGGCGTCTTCGAGGACGCGGGCGTCCACGCGCGCCATCACGTCACCCTTGCGTACGGTGTCGCCCTCGCGGTAGCGGACCTCCAGAATCGCGCCGCCCACCTGCGCCGACACCGTCGCGACCGTGCCGGACCGGATCAGCGCGACCGTGGACGTCGAGGCCCCAACGGCCCCGGCCCGGATGGAGGCGACGTCCACCGGGACGGCCGGGAGGACGGCAGGGACCGTGTGCGAAAGGCTCTGCTTCTTCTGCCGAATGAGGACGACTCCGGCCACGACGGCCACCACCACCAGGATCAGACTCACGATCCTCTTCATCGCGCCTCTCCATTTCTCGCGGTCACAAAATCCATGTAGTCGGCGGCGCTCTGGAGGGAATAGAGCCCTCGCCAGTAGGCCGTCTCGCCGGAAAGCTCCTGCGTGCGGGCGGCAAGGTAGTCCTCCACCTTGCCGGTGCCCTGCTCGAGCTTCAGCTTCTCCACGCGGGCGACGTCCCGTCCCAGCTCCCGCTGGGCCTGACCGGCCGCCAGGCGAGCACGCGCCGATTCGAGGCGGCCCCGTGCCTCGACGACCTGCGTCGCGATCTCCAGCTCCTTGCCTCTCTCGCGTTCCCGGGCGGCAGAGAGGCTGGCCTCGGCCTCGCGCACGGCATGAATCCGGCCGAGGCCATTCCAGAGCGGCAGCTTGAGCATCACGGCCAGCTCGTGGGTCTCGAGGGAACCGCTCACCGACGGGGCCCGGTTCCAGAGGACGTTCCCCTCCAGCGACAGGCGCGGGCCGAACGCCTCCAGCGCCATCCGCTTGCGGCTCTCGAAAATACGTGTCGCCTCGCGGATGGCGGCGAGGTCGGCGCGCAGCGCGAGAGCGCTGTCCGAAGCATCGGGGCCCTCTGCGCCGGCAGCCGCCGGCACCTCGTCGGGGACCTCGGCGAGCTCGAAGCCTCCCTGGGGCGGCGCCTCTCCCATCACCGCGGCAAGGAGCGCGAACGCCGTCGTCCGCTGCGCCTCGAGCTCGGCCACCTGCGCCTCGGCGCCCCGGAGCGCGTAGGTCAGCTTCGACCGGTCAACCGGAGCGAGCGCGCCGACCGAGACCTTCAGTCTTGCGTCCGACTCGTCTTTCAAAAGGGCCGTGGCGTACTGGCGGGCCGCGCCGAGGGCGTGGCCCGCCAGTAGGGCGTTCCGATAGGCTGCCCTGACGTTGTACCGAAGCTCGTCGCGGGTGAAGAGTGTCGTCTTGTCGGCAGCGCTCCGCGACAGCGCGGCGATCCGGTCCCCCTCGTGCAGCGCGCCGCCAGCCAGGAGCGGAAGCTGGAAGACGAGGCCGTAGTGCACCTGGTTCTCGTCCCACGGTAGCTGTGCCATCCCGAGCGCGGGCTCCTTGAACAGCTCGATCGAAATGGGCCGGACGAGGCGCGCCGACTCGTAGTTGTTGTAGCTGGCGACGGCATCGACCTGTCCGAAGTGCCGGGCGCGGGACTGCGCCTCTCTCTTCCCGGCCGCCAGGGCCTCCAGCCGCGCAGCGGCCAGGCGCGGGTTTGCGGCCTCGACCCGGCTCTCGGCCTCGGACATCGTCAACGGAACGGCTCCCGGTGTGGAACCGGCCGGAGCACCCGTAGCCGACGCGGCGATCAGGAGGAGCGCGGCGGGGAGAGCGGACTTCATGGTGTCACCTCGTATCGACCCCGGACGTTGCCGAAGCCGCCCGAGGGGAAAGGGGCTGCATCGCCCGTCTTCCGAGGTAAAGGTAGGACGGCCCGCTACCGGACGCCTTGACGAGCGACAAGAAGTCCGGAGAACTTCACTCGCCGTCGGCAGCGCCGCGAAGGGCCTCGAGAGAAGGGATCCGGAAGCGTCGTGGGCCGAGGCGCTCGATCAGCCCGCGCTGGCGGAGCCTGGCCAGCGCCCGGGAGAGGTTCTCGGGCGTCACGTGGAGGACCCGTGCCAGCTCTTCCTGGCTGAAGGGAAGCGTGACGGTGGCTTCCAACGCCTTCGCGGAGTCTGGCGGCACGATGCTCAGGAGACCGTACGCTGCCCGCGAGAGCGCTCCCGGCTGACCGAGCATGCCGAGCTGGTCGATGCACTCCCGAAGCCGTGTCGCCAGGTGCTCCAGGAGCCCGAGGCTCAGCTCGGGCTCGGCGCGCAGGAGCTTCTGGAAGTCCCGCCGGGCGAGAACGAGGAGAGTCGACGGCTCCGTCGCAGCCACGGAGACGGGAAACGGACCGCCGTCCAGAAGCGGCAGGAACCCGAAAGAGGCCCCCGGCCGAAGGACGAAGATCGTGATCTCCCGGCCGCCCGGAAGCGTTCGGAAGACACGGACACAGCCCCGGGCGAGGATGAGGAAGCCTCCTCCGCGCTCTCCCTCCTCGAAGACGACGGCGTCGCGGCCGAGCTTCCTCTCGACGAGGAGCGGGGCGATCTTCTCAACAGCCCTCCCGAGCCCCCCGAACGGGGTCGTCGAGAGGAGGTCCGCCCGATCCGCCGGCTCGTTCGCCGGTCGCGCTCGATCGTCCGCCTTCCTCCTCGTCATTTCCCTCGCATTCTGCGGCCATCGACGAGCCTGGGCGAGGCCGGCAGAGCATCGGGGGCACGAGCCGGGACGGCGACCGAAGCGTGGCGCCGCGGGTCCGCACCGGCTTCCCAGGCGGCTGCCGACGCGTCCCACCCGACTGCGTTCAGGGTGCCGAAGTTCGCCGCCTCCAATCCCGGGGCGTAGGCCTCGAGGTCCTCGTAGCCGGCGGCTCGGAGGAGGTCGACGTCCTCGGGCAGGATCGGGTACGCCTGTTCCACCCGAACCCCCTGATCGTTTCGTTCCTCCGACCAGGTCGAACGGGGCGCCGCGACCGCATCGGCGACGCCGAGCCGGCCGTCGACGAAGGCGACGACGGCGTTCGCGATAGCGGAGGGGATTCGCGAGCTCCCCGCGGCGCCGAGGACGAGAACGGGCCGACCCTCGCGGAGAAAAATCGTCGGCGCGACGCTCGTTCGCGCCGTGGCGTTCGGGCGCAGGAAGGTCACGGCCTTCTGGTCCTCGAAATCGAATGCCTCGAGGAACGCGTTGTACGTGAAGCCGAGGCCGGGGGTGACCCAGGTCGAGCCCCACGCTCGTCCGAGGCTCTGCGTGAGCGAGACGGCGTTCCCGTCCCGATCGACGACGGAGAGCTGTGTCGTGTCGCGGTCGGTGAAGGCAAACCGCGCGCCCCGCCCGGGCAGGCTCTCCTTCCCGAGGGCTCGCCCGAGGCGGATCTTTCTCGCCTCCCTCTCTCCCCAGGCTGGCTCGAGCCACGGGGAGCGCCCGGGGCCGTCGGCGACCTCCTCGCCCGGCCCGACGCCGCGCTCGTCGGCGAAAGCGATCCGGACCGATTCAGCGAGGAGCTGCGCGCGGGCCCAGGCCTCCCCTGCGAGGAGGTCGGAGGGGAATGCCTGAAGGATGTGGAGAGCCCGCACGACGACTCCTCCCGCACCGGGCGCGGGGAGGGAGAGGACCTCGACACCGCGGTAGGTCCCCCGGAGCGGGCGCGTCTCGAGGATGGTCGACGGCACCCGCGCGAGATCCCCGGAGCG
>DIAY01000064.1:3991-6029 GCA_002414905.1 Holophagales bacterium UBA5066
CGGGCCCGCCTCCGCGAGGCGCCGGAGCGTCCTCGCGAGTCCGGGGTAGACGACGCGACGGCTGGGAGGAAACAGGATGGCGAGTCCCTCGGGGCTGCAGGCGCCCGTGAGGTAGATGGGTCCGAGTTCCGGGGAAGCCTCGATCTGTTCGGGGTACTTCTCCAGGAAGAGCCGGCCGATCTCCGAGACGATGAGGCCCGACTCGGCGATCTCGATCGCCGGTGCCAGGAGATCGGCCCACGGGAGCCGGCCGAAGCGGGCGTGCGCCCGCGCGAGCGTCGCGACGGAGGCAGGCGCCGTCATCGCGAGAGGCCCGACCAGCGACTGGCCGAGCCGGGCCGCGCGGGCGCGGGAGAGGTTCACGCGGAGCGGCGCCCGGAGGGGTGAGAGGAAAGCGACGTCCTCTCCCGCAGCACTGTGGACGATCATCCACGTTTGCCCCCCGAGGCCCGAGTTTCCCGGCGCGGCCGCGCCCAGGGCGAAGGCGCCTGCCACGGCCGCGTCCACCGCGTTGCCGCCAGCCTCGAGAATCGAGGCGGCCGCGCGCGACGCCGGCTCCGAGTCGGAGGAGACCGCGCCATACGCCGAGCGTGCGCCGATCGGTGCGAGCGGCGTTCCGTTCTGGCCCGGACCGAGCGGCTTGGCGCCGAAACCCGGCGCTGCGGAGCGCAGCACGAGAAGGAACGCGAGGAGCGCCGGGGCGAAAGCGGCTCGGAGAAGGGAACGCGGGCGTTGCGAGCGCATTACTTACAAGGAGAGCCTTATCCGCAGCATGTGTCAACCCGCACCCGACCTCACTCTCGGACCTGCGCGGCAGGACCGAGGAGGGGCGCGAGCTCCCCGGACGCTGACCGGACTCGACGCATCCGAACCGGGTTGGTAAGGTGAAGGCATCACGGCTCCAGGAGGTTCTCCATGAAAGCTGCCCGTGTCGTCCTCGTTCTCGCGGTCCTCGCTGCCGCCTGCGGCCCGCAGGACAAGAAGCCGAAAACCCCGGGGGAGTCCGATCGAGCGAAGTCGGCCCGGAAGACGGCCCGGTTGGCCGCAAAGGCTGCTCCGGCCGGCGACCCGTGCGCCGTCCTTCGTGCGCCGATGGTCCGGTACGACGCGGCCGGGACGCCGTTCGCTTTCTCCTTCGACCTGCCCGAAGGCTTCATCCTGAAGGACTTTTCGAAAGGGCAGCTCGTAAACGGGGACGTGACCCGCGACCTGAACGGCGACGGGATGGACGAATACGTCCTCCGGATCGCCTACACGGCGAAGACGATCTCGAATCCGGAGAACCTCGTTGCGGTGTGGCGCAAGGTCCCGGCAACCGTGAAGGTCCTCGAGAAGAACGTCAGCGGCCGGACGATGTACGTCCAGCGGACGAAGATCGGCGAGATGACGGGCTTCGTCGCGCTCTTCCCCGTTCCCGGGGATGCGACGGCGGCCTACCACGTCCTGGGCGGCCTCACGAGCGCGCCGAAGCCGTGTCGCGACGAGGCGACCGAAGTCCTCGAGCGGATGCTCCTGAGTTTCGAGCCGAACCCGCACATCGGCCCGATCCCGCAGGGCTGAGGCGCGCCGCGCGCCTCAGCCCTGCGACTTCTGGTCCGGCCCGCCCGTCTTACCTGGGCACGAAGGCCCTGGTCACGAGCTCCGGGCTGAACGCCGCGGGGGCTTTCTGCGTCGTCGCGTAAAGGTAGAGGGCCGTCCGGAAGATGCCGTTCAGGGCACTGAAGGCCGTCGCGAGGAACAGCCAGTAGACGACCATGACGGCGAGCCCCACGAGGAGCCACTCGCCGCCGCCTGCCATGCCGCCCAGGATCGGGAGCGCGATGCCCGGGATCGCCAGAAGGAACCCGAAGAAGCCGATGCCGACGCTCCCCGCGAGCGACTCGCCCCACGTCTCCCGGACGATCTGGGTCGACCGCTTCACCGAATCGGTCACGGGGCGCTTCTCGAAGATGAGGACGGGGACGATGAAGAACGTCGCGATCGACCACGCGGCGCCGAGGAGCCTCTGGAGGAGCACCCCGACGAACTTCAGCCGGTC
>DIAY01000100.1:0-20168 GCA_002414905.1 Holophagales bacterium UBA5066
AAGAAGGCCCGCGTCGAGGACGCGATGCACGCCACGAAGGCGGCGGTCGAGGACGGTATCGTCCCCGGCGGCGGCGTGGCGCTCCTTCGCGCGATGGACGCGGTTGCGACGATCAAGGAGTCGGGTGACATCCAGGTCGGCGTCAACATCGTCAAGCGTGCGCTCGAGGAGCCCTCGCGCCAGATCATCGCCAACGCGGGGATCGAGGCGGCCGTCATCCTGAAGGAGCTGCGGGAGAAGGGTGGCAACATCGGTTTCAACGCGGCCACCGAGAAGATCGAAGACCTGCTCAAGTCGGGGATCATCGATCCGGCCAAGGTGACGAAGTCCGCGCTCCAGAACGCGGCGTCGATCGCCGGCCTGATGCTGACGACCGAGGCCCTCATCTCCGAGATCAAGGAGAAGGACAAGGCCCCCGCGATGCCTGGTGGCGGCGGAATGGGCGGGATGTACTAGGAAGTTCCAGGGGGGATCCCGGTGCCTGCCGGGTTCCCTCCGAAGCCCCCTGTTTGCAGGGAACGAGCGGCCCGGTGTCTCACGACGCCGGGCCGTTCGGCTTGAGTCGGGCCCGGCCCTATTCCGGCACGGCGAGCAGTCGCGCGCCGAGGCCGAAACCCTTCTTCCTGCTCCTGAGGCGCAGGCCGCCGGCCTTCAGGACGTCGCGCGCGACATTCGAGGCGAGGTTTACCTCCTCGAGGAGCCTCTCGACGCTTGTGCGCCCCTCGACGCGCTCGACGGCGACGGGGACGTGGACGTTTCCGTAGCGGACGAGGCGGCAGACGAAGGGCCTGGTCCCGCGCCGCCAGAGGGCCGGCCCGGGGAGCACGCGGCCCGTGGAGAGGTCCTCGATGGAGACGTCCTTTCCCTGCCAGGTCGCGCGGGCGACCGTGTCCTCTGCGCGCAGGAGGGCTTTCACGGCGCGGACCGCCTCCTTCGGAAGGTCGGATTCGAAGCGGGAGAGGAAGAGGTCGGCGGCCGTGACGCGCCCGGTCTCCTGCAGGAGGACGTCGAACGGGAGGCGCGGGGCGAAGAGGTGAGTGAACTCCTGGTCGCCGGCGCCGTCCGCCTCGAGGGCGCGCTCGGCGAGGTCGGCGGCGTAGACGAGGGCGTCGAGGCTGCGCTCCCGGCTCTTCGCGCTGGCCTCGCCGACGCAGAAGACGTCGACCGCGACGACTGCCGCGAAGACCGCGGCGGTGGCGGGATCGAAGCCCTCGTCCTCGGCGGCAGCAGCGGTCCGTTCGAATACGAGAGGCGGAGGGACGTTGGCGAGGCCGGCGGGGTGACTGGCGCGGTCAGGTTTCGGGGCCGTCTTCGGGGAGCTCAGGCGGCGGGCGGGTCTGAGGGTCGGCTTCTCTTCGCTCGGCATTCCGCAAGGCTAGCGGTTTCCGAAGGAGGAGGGAATGGGGCCCGGGCGAACCGGTTCGTGGCAGGATCGGGGCTATGTCCGAGAACGACACGCCGATCCTGTCGAGGAAGTTCGATGAGGCGCTCGCCTTCGCGATGGACCTCCACCGAAAGCAGGTGAGGAAAGGGACCGGCGTCCCGTATGTGTCCCACCTCCTCTCGGTGGCGGCGCTCGTTCTGGAGCACGGCGGGACGGAGGAGCAGGCGATCGCGGCGCTCCTTCACGACGCGGTGGAGGATCAGGGAGGCAAGCCGACGGCGATCGCCATCCGCGCCCGGTTCGGTGACACCGTCGCCGACATCGTCGACGGCTGCACCGACACGGACGTCTGGCCGAAACCGCCGTGGCGGCCACGGAAGGAGGCCTACGTGGCGCGCGTCCGCCTGGAGCCCGCCCACGTGAGGCTCGTCTCGGCCGCCGACAAGCTCCACAACGCCCGGACGATGGTCACCGACCTGCGGATCCACGGGCCGGCCCTCTGGAAGAGGTTCAACGCCGGCGGGGAGGAAACGCTCTGGTATCTCCGGGCGCTCGTCGAAGCGTTCCGCGAGGCCGGAACGGCCCCGATCGTCGAGGAGCTCGCGCGAACCGTCGCCGAGCTCGAGGCCGTCTCCCGCGCCGGTCACGGCTGAGGGAGCCCGGCAAATCGAGACCGCGCGGGGCCGTTCGGGGACGCGCTGATCCGGGCTACGGCCTCGTCGGAGCCGGCTGCGGTTTCGGCTGCGGTTTTGGTTTCGGTTTCGGTTTCGGCGTGTGTCCTGGAGGGGTCGCGGCGCGGGGCGTCGGCTGCGGGCGCATGTTTCCTCCCTTCAGGGCGGGCGCCCGGGACCGGGGCGGGGCGTCCTGCTTCATCTCGGCCTTGACCTTTCGGTTGAGCCTGATGTCTCCGGCGCGGGCGGCGAGGCCGCCGTGCGCCACGCCCGAGGACAGCGTGGTCGGCCCGGGGCGCGGCTGCGCGGCTGCCGCCGGAACGAAGAGGAGAACCCCGAGGAAGGCGAGAGCGCGTCGCATCGTTCGGATACATTCTGTCACCCCGCCGCGTCGTAACATGACGGATCGCCGGTCGGGGATGAACCGCCACTCCGAGCCCCGGTCGCGGGAGGACGCATGGTCGACAGCACGGACGATCCCAACGACCTCGACTCCGCGCACGGCGGCGTCAGCCGTCGCGGCTTCCTCGGCTCCGTCGTTCCCGCGGCGGTGGGCGTCGCGGTGGCGAAAGGGGCGCTCGCCGAGTCTGTGAAGCCGGCTCCCGTCAGGGAGGTTCCCGCTGCCGAGCCGTCGAAGCTGACTCTGGTCGTGAACGGCCGGACGCACAAGGTGCTCGTCGAACCTCGCGACACGCTTCTCTCCGTCCTTCGCGAGAAGCTGGGCCTCACGGGGACGAAGCCCGGGTGCGAGCGCGGCGAGTGCGGCGCCTGCACGGTCCTCATCGAAAGTGTCCCGCGCTACTCCTGTCTCACGCTCGCCCTCGAGGCCGAAGGAAAAGAGGTGACGACGGTCGAGGGGCTCATGAACGGTGAAGCGCTCGGCCCCGTGCAGCAGGCGTTCGTCGACGAGGATGCTTTCCAGTGCGGCTACTGCACGCCGGGTCAGGTCGTGGCGGCCGAGGGGCTCCTGCGCTCGAATCCCGATCCGACGCTCGACGAGATCCGCCTCGGCATGAGCGGCAACCTCTGCCGGTGCGGGGCCTATGCCCACATCTTCAACGCGGTCGGCAAGGCCGCCACGCTGCGCAAGGGGAGGTGACCTGATGGACCTTCTCTACTGGCTCCAGGGCCCGGTCCCCGAGACTCCCGCGCCGAAGGCGGCGATGCCGCCGTGGGGCGAGACGAAGGTCGTGGGCAAGCCGCTGCCGCGGGTCGACGCCTACGAGCGCGTGAGCGGCTCGGCCGTCTTCCCGCTCGACTTCGCCCTTCCGGACATGCTCCATGGGGCGATCCTCCGCTGCCCGTACCCGCACGCCCAGGTGAAGTCGATCGACACCAGCGCAGCGGAGAAGATGCCGGGAGTCCGCGCGGTCATCACCGGGAAGACGCCCGGCGCCGACGTTCCCTGGTACCGCAGCCGCGGGAAGTGGTTCTCGAAGCTCTTCGACGACCGCGTGCGCCACGAGGGGGACGAGGTCGCGGCTGTCGCCGCCGAGACCCGCGCACAGGCGTACGACGCGCTGAAGGCGATCCGCGTGGAGTACGAAGAGCTCGCGTTCGTCCTCGACCCGCGCGAGGCGCTGAAGGCCGACGCCCCGTTGATCCACGACGGCGGGAACCGCTACGGTGACCCGAACGACTACAAGCGTGGTGACGTCGAGGCCGGCTTCGCGGCGGCGGATGCCGTCGTCGAGGGGACGTACTCGACGGCCTGCCAGATCCACACGCCGATGGAGGTCCACGGCTCCGTGGTGAAGTGGGACGGGAACCGCCTCACCGTCTGGGACACGACGCAGGGCGTCTTCGCCGTCCAGCAGGCGGTGGCCGGGTCGCTGCACCTCCCGCTCGCGAACGTCCGCGTCATCGGCCACTACATGGGGGGCGGCTTCGGCAGCAAGCTCGAGGCGGGGAAGTACACGGTCATCGCTGCGCTGCTCGCGAGGATGACGGCGCGCCCCGTGAAGCTCTTCCTCTCGCGCGAGGAGACCTTTCTTGCCGTGGGCAACCGCCCCGCGAACAGCATGAAGGTGAAGGTCGGGGCGAAGAAGGACGGGACGCTGACCGCGATCGAGTTCCTCTCGATGGGCTCTGGCGGGGCCTATCCGGGCGGTGCGGATTCGTCCTTCCTGGCAACCGACCTCTACACCTGCCCGAACGTCAGGACCGTCGACGAGAACGTCGCCGTGAACGCCGGGAGAGCCCGTGCGATGCGCGCCCCCGGCTTCCCGCAGGGGGCGTGGGCGCTCGAGCAGGCGATGGACGAGCTTGCGGCCAGGCTCGGGATGGACCCCGTCGACTTGCGGCTCGCGAACGTCCCGAAGGTGAGCCAGAGGCGAGGGAACCAGCCCTACACGTCGACCGGGCTCGCACAGTGCCTCCGGGACGGTGCGAAGGAGTTCGGCTGGAGCGAGGCGCGGAAGCGGACGAAGGGTGACGGGGCGGTGAGGCGGGGAGTGGGCATGGCGGCGGGGATGTGGGCCCACGGCGGCGGCCCTCCGGCGACGGTCGTCGTGAAGCTCTTCGCCGACGGAAGCGTCAACCTGAACTCCGGAGCCGCCGATATCGGCACCGGGACGAAGACCGTGATGGCGCAGACCGTGGCCGAGGAGCTCGGTGTCGCGCTCGAGAAGATCCAGATCGAGCACGCCGACACCGGGACGACCCAGTACAGCGGCCCGAGCGGCGGCTCCAAGACCGTGCCCTCCGACATGCCTGCCGCACGCGCCGCAGCGATCGAGGTGAGAACGCAGCTCCTGAAGGCGGCCGCGGAGGAGCTGAAGCTCCCGGTCGAGGAGCTGATGCTCGCCGGTGGCGAGGTCGTCTCGACGAAGGACCCGACGAAGAAGCTCGCCGTAACGGCCGTGCCGGCTCTCCAGAGGCAGCAGGTCCTCGTCGGGGTCGGGACGCGCGGCCCGAACGTCGAGGGAAAGGTCATCTCGATGTTCGGCGCCCACTTCGCCGAGGTCGAGGTGAACACGCGCACGGGCGAGGTGACCGTGACGCGCCTCCTTGCGGCACAGGACAGTGCGCGGGTCATGAACAGGCTCACGTTCGAGTGTCAGGTGCAGGGCGGCCTCGTCATGGGGCTCGGCCTCGGGCGGACCGAGGAGCGGGTCCTGGACCGGCAGACCGGGAAGATGTGCAACGCGAACTGGCACGACTACAAGATCCCGACGGCGCTCGACGTGCCGGCGAAGCAGACCGTCCATTCCGTCGACCTCGTCGACACCGAGTGCAACACGGTGGGCGCAAAGGGGATCGGCGAGCCGTCGACCATTCCCACGGCGGCCGCGATCGCCAACGCCGTCCACGACGCGGTCGGTGTGAGGGTCGCCGATTCGCCCATCACGCCGCCGAGGCTCGTCGCGCTCCTCGCCGGGCGCGGGAAGAAGGGGTGACGCGATGCTGCCCAGCTTCCGCTATATCCGTCCCCGCACCGTCGCCGAAGCCGTGAAGGCCCTGGCCGAGCCAGGTGCGTGCGCTCACGCCGGCGGCACCGACCTCGTCGGGTGCCTGCGAGACGGGGTCTTCGGCGCGAAGGCCGTCGTCAGTCTCTCGGACCTCGCCGAGTTGAGGGGAATCTCCGCTGCGAAGGACGGAGGGCTGCGTATCGGCGCCCTCGCGACGCTCGCCGAGATCGCCCGGCATGCCGGGATCGTCAAGGGATGGCCCGCGCTCGCCCAGGGGGCTGGCGCGGCCGCGAGCCCGCAGCTGCGCAACCAGGGGACGCTCGGCGGCAACCTCTGCCAGCGCCCCCGCTGCTGGTACTTCCGGGGCGACTTCGACTGCGCCCGCAAGGGCGGGGAGATCTGCTTCGCCGTCGAGGGCGAGAACACCTACCACGCCATCTTCGGCGGCTCGGGCTGCTTCATCGTCCACCCTTCCGACACGGCCTCGCCTCTCGTCGCGCTCCAGGCCACGGCACGGATCGCCGGCCCGAAGGGGTCACGGAGCGTACCGGTCGAGAAGCTCTTCGTCCTCCCCGCCGTCGACCACACGCGCGAGACGGTGCTCGGCCCCGGAGAAGTGATCACGGAGATCCTCCTCCCGCCGCCGCTCGCGGGCGGTAGAGGGCTCTACAGGAAGGTCCGCGCACGCGGCGCCTGGGACTTCGCTCTGGGTGGCGTCGCACTGGCCCTCTCGACGAAGGACGGCAAGGTCGTTTCCGCGCGCGTCGTCCTCTCGGGCGTCGCCCCGACGCCGTGGCGCGTCCCGGAGGTCGAGAAGCTCCTCGTCGGCCAGATGCTCGACGCCAGGCTCGCAGCGGATGCCGCCGAGCTCGCCGTGAAGGGGGCCGAGCCGATGTCCGGGAACGACTACAAGATTCCGCTCGTGAAAGGGGCAGTGGAGGAAGCTCTCCTCGCCCTCGTCTGACGGCCGCAGAGTGTAGACGGTAGACCTGACCCCGTGGGTCCCCGTGGGTCCTATGGGGCTTCAGTGCTCTGTTTCGTGGTGTCGAGGAGGGCAGCGAGGGCCTTCAGCTCCGCGACGATTCCGGCCCGCTCGCTCCGGAGGCGGGCGAGGGTGCGGCGGCGGAAGAGAGAGAGCCCAAGGACCCGGAACGCCGCGAGTGTCCGCTCCCAGCGCTCGAGGAGCAGGAGCGCGAGGGTGCCGAGGATCGGGAGCACGCCGCCGGTGAGGAGACCGAGGGGAAGGCCCCAGGCGAGGCCGGACGCTGTCCCGAGGACGATCCAGGTGAGCGGGAAGAACAGGAAGGCGCCGAGGACCTTGATCGTCGCGACGAGGTCCGTATCGCCGCGCGAGAGGCGCCGGGAGAGCGGACCGATCAGGCTGTAGGCGGGCGCGTGGGTGGCGAGACCGACGAGCGCGGGCGGCGCGAGGAAGAGCGCGACGAGAAGCGTTACGAACGCCGAGGCGGCGAGCTCGGTGGGAACCGTTCCGCGGTCGAGGTCGGAAGGGGAGATCCCCGCTGTGGAGAGGACGCGGGAGAGGCGCGCGATCCGCGACGAGATGGCCGCGTGGCGGCCGGGGTGCGAAGCGCGCAGGAGCGCCGCCTTCTCGAGGAGGAGGTGGCGAAGGCCGAACTGGACGTCGAGATCGTCGTCGCCAGGAGGAGCGAAGATCCTCTCGGCTGCGGCAGCGAGGTCGAGGGTGGACTGGTCGTCGGCCTGGAGTGTCGCCGACTCGAGCGCTGCGCGAAGCCTCCCCGTGAGCGCCTTCACGGCGGTTCGCGGTGGCTCACCCCTCTCGTCGAGCGGGATCGGCTCGACCGTGAAGGGCTCGGCGACGACGAGGAGCGCGCCGCTGCGAAAGAGGTCGCGAGCCTCGTAGGTGAGTCCCGCCGGAACGATCGTCACCGGCCCTTCGGCCGCCGCACCCAGGGCGATCCGCGCCGCGCCCGACTTCAGAGGCATGAGGTGCGGCTCGTCGTGGGAGATCCCCTCGGGGAAGAGAGCGAGGACACCGCCGCTTCGGAGAAGGGCGCGCGCCTTGGCGAAGGTTTCGTGGTTGCGCCGCACGTCCGCGTCGGCGTCCTGCGGCCGGTAGACCGGGATCGAGTCGAACGCCTTCACGAAGAGGGAGACGAACGGCATCGTGAAGAGCGGCGACTTGGCCAGGAACGCGACGGGGCGCGGCGAGAGGCAGAGGAGCAGGAGAGGGTCCATCAGCCCGTTCGGGTGGTTCAGGACGAGGATCGTCGGTCCGGAGGCCGGGAGGCGGGCGAGGCCCGTGGCCTCGATCCTTCGGTAGAAGACGCGGATCACGAGGCGCGAGATCGCGGTGGCGGCGGCCCGGATCACCCCCGGCGCCCCGAGAAGGCGCCCCAGGTCCAGACGGCGCCGCCGACGAGGAAGGCGACCGGGACGAGGAGCACGGCGGACTGAAGTGACGCGGCGTCGGAGAGGGCGCCCAGGAGCGGGGGCGACGGGACGTCTCCGAGGATGTGGATCGTGAAGTTGCACGCCGCCACGGCCGCCGCCCTCTGCCAGGGAAGGACGTCGTTGATGATGGCGGAGTTGATCGGGCCGGTCGACGCGAAGACGAGGAGCTGCGCGAGGATGAGCGACGGGAGGTAGACGCGCGGGTTCGGGACGGTCAGCGCGACGAACGCGAAGGGGACTGCCAGGAGCGTCGAGACGCCGGAGACCCAGAGGTAGGCCTCTTTCGTCCTCTTCAGGAGGGCGTCGCCCACGAAGCCGCCGGTGAAGGTCCCGATGAAACCGGTGACGACGACGACGAGGCCGAACTGGACGGTCGCGACCTCCTTCGGGACGCCGCGGACCCTCTCGAGGAACGCGGGCATCCAGAACGCCATGCCGCCGATGCCGAACGTGTAGGCCGCGTAGCCGAGGACGGCGATCCGGAAGGGCCGGTTCCTGGCGAGGGCCAGGTACGAGCCCCAGCCGGTCTCGGGTGAAGCGCCCTCGGGTGGGGCGTTTTCCGCTTCGCTCGCGCCGCGCGGCGGGTCGGGGAGGGTCAGGGCGAGGAACGCGAGAAGGAGGCCCGGGAGGCCCGCGACGAAGAAGGCCGATCGCCACCCGAGGTGAGTGTCGGCGTACCCGCCGACGATGTAGCCGAGCGCCGAGCCGATCGGGATGGCGCAGAAAAAGATCGCGTAGACGCGGCCCCTCTTCTCTTTCGAGAAGTAGTCGGCCAGAAGGCTCGGGGCGATCGTCCCGTAGGCGGCCTCTCCGATACCGACGGTGGCACGCGCGGCGAAGAGCGTGGCGAAGCTGCGCGCCAGTCCCGCGGCCGCCGTCGCGAGGCTCCAGACGAAGACGCCGAGCGCCAGGAGGCGCGGCCGCGAGCCCTTGTCGCCGAGGATGCCGAAAAACGGCGAGGCGACCATGTAAACGACGATGAAGCCGGTCATCAGAGCGCCCGACTGCGTGTCCGTGAGGTGGAGCTCGGAGGCGCGCAGGCTCTCGACGAGCGAGGCGACGACGAAGCGGTCGAGGTAATTGAAGAGATTGATGAGCGTCAGGACGGCGAGGCCGCGCGCGGCGAGGCGGGCGGCGACGGGGCCGTGGGCGGCCGGTGCGGAGGCGCTCATGTGTGTCCACGGGTTTTACACGATCCCGGGGACGGGCGTGAGGAATCCACCTGGCGAGGCCTCCCCTCCCGGTGCGACGATCGACGCCATGGACGCCGACGTCGTCGTCGTGGGGGCAGGTGTCGTGGGGCTCGCCTGCGCGGCCGATTTGTCGCGTGCGGGACTGGCCGTCGTCGTCGCCGAGCGGCACGGCTCGCCGGGGCAGGAGACGAGCTCGCGCAACAGTCAGGTCCTCCACGCCGGGATCTATTACCCGGAGGGATCGTTGAAGGCGCGCCTCTGCACTGCCGGAAACCGCAGCCTGGCCAGTTTCTGCGAGGCGCACGACATCGCGTTCCAGCGCGCCGGCAAGTGGCTCCTCGCCGTGGAACACCGCGAGGAGGCACGCCTGGCCGAGGTCGTGGCCCGAGGACGGGCGAACGGCGTGGAGCTGGAAGAGGTCCCGCTCGTGCGGTTCCGTTCGGAGGAGCCCCACGTCCGTGCCGCGGCGGCAGTCCTCTCGCCCTCGACCGGCATCTTCGACGTCCACGGCCTCTTCCGGGCCCTCCGCGCCGTCGCCGAAGACAACGGCGCGATCTTCGCCTTCCGGCACGCGCTGAAGGGCGCCGCGCCCGTCACCGGCGGCTACGCGCTCGTTTTCGAGGACTCGTCGGGCAACGAGGTCCGTCTGACGACGCCGATGCTCGTGAACGCGGCGGGTCTCGACGCCGACCGCGTCGCCGCGATGCCCGGCCTCGACGTCGAGGCGGCCGGCTACTCCCAGACGTGGACGAAGGGGAGCTATTTTCGGATCCGTTCCGCGCGCCGCCACCTCGCGAGACGGCCCCTCTACCCGGTCCTTCCCCACGGCTGTGGAAGCGTCCTCGGCGTCCACCTGACTGTCGATCTCGACGGCGAGCTGAAGCTCGGCCCCGACGCCGAGGTCCTCGGGGAGCGCCGCCAGGACTACGCGGTCGACGAGGGGCGACGGGATTCGTTCCTTGCGGCGGCGCGGCGTTATCTCCCGTCCCTCGAGCCGGCCGACCTCGCACCGGACCAGTCGGGGATCCGCGCGCGGCTCCAGTCGTTCGGCGGGCCCTTCCGGGACTTCGTCGTCGCCGAGGAATCGGCCAGGGGACTCCCGGGCTGGGTCAACCTCGTCGGGATCGAGTCTCCCGGACTGACGTGCTGCCTCGAGCTGGCGCGGGAGGTCCGGTCCCTCCTGGGGGGCTGAACTCGTTACCGCAGGCTTCGATCCTTCCTGCCTCCTCGGCGGGCCGGAGCCGCTGGCGTTTCATCCTCCCGGGCCGTCCTGCTAGAGTCTCCGGGGCACCGCGTCACGCGGACGGACCTCGCTCTGGAGGCACGATGACTTCGGCCCCCGGATTCCCCCCCGGCGACGACGCCCTTCCGCGAGGGAGCGGACCGGTGGAGCCGCCCGGCAGGGGACGGGAGGCCGGCTCCTGCCCGTTGTCGGCGATCCTCGAGGCCTCGCCGGACCCGGCCTTCCTGACGACCCGGGATGGCGCATTGCTCGCGTTCAACAAGGCCTTCGCCTCGGCGTGGCGCCGCCCGGCGGCAGGGGTGCGCGACGGGGAGAGCCTCTCGACGATCCTCGCGGACGGCGCCGCGGGGCTGCTCGAAGGCGTCGCTGCCGGGGACGCCTTCGCGGGCGACGGGCGGGCCATCCTGGACGACGGCACGGAGATCGAGCTGAGGCTTTCGGCCCGGCGCCTGGCCGACCCGGAATCCTCGGAGGAGAGGGTGGTCGTCTTTGCAGCGGACGTCACGGCGACCCGTCGCCTCGAGCGCGCTGCCGCCGTTCTCGGGGCGTTCCTTGATTCGCCCGGCGGCGACGGGTTCTTCGACCGCCTCGTCGAGGGCCTCTCGCGGACGCTTCGGATGGAGATGGCCGTCGTCGGGCGGCTCGGGGCTGCCGAGCCCGCGTGCGTGCGCACCCTCGCCGTGTGGTCGGACGGGGCTCGGGCCGAGCCGTTCACCTACGAGCTGCGCGGCGCACCCTGCGAGCGGGTCGTGGGAAGGATCCCCTGCGTGTTCCCTTCACGGGTCGCGGAGCTCTTCCCGGAAGATTCCATGCTCTCGGGGAACGGGCTGTCGAGCTACGTCGGCGTACCGCTGACCTCGGTGGGCGGGCGTCCCCTCGGTCTCCTCGCGGCTCTCTCGCGGCGGTCGCTCCACGACGGTGATTCGGCGGTTCGTGCCCTCGGCCTCTTCGCCGGGCGGGCCGCAGCCGAGATCGAGCGGCGGGAAGCGCGAGAGCAGGAGGGAAGACTCGAGGAGGAGAGCCGCCGGCTGGTCGCGTCTATTCCCGTCGGCCTCCACCGCTACCGGCTCGAGGACGACGGGCGGCTCGTCTTCGCGGGGGCGAACCCGGCCGCCGACTCGATCCTGGGAATCGACCACTCCCGGCTCGTCGGCCTGACGATCGAGGAGGCGTTCCCGGGTTTGGCCGGGACGGACGTTCCCGAGGCCTACCGCCGGACCGCTTCGAAGGGGCTGCCGTGGCTCGACGAGAGCGTGACCTACTCGGACGGCCGGGTTGCGGGGGCGTTTCTCGTCCAGGCCTTCCAGTCAGGCCCCGGCGAGGTCGTCGCGTCGTTTCTGGACATCACGGCGCGCTGCCGGGTGGAGGAAGCGCTCCGCGAGCGCGAGGGCCGGCTCGAGAGGTTGAACCGGATACTGCGGACGATCACGCGCTTGCAGGAGATCTTCCTGGATGCCAGCGAGAGCGGCGAGCTGCTCGGGCGAGTCTGCGCCACGCTCGTCGCGGAGCGCGACTACGACTTCGCCTGGGTCGGTCTGCTCGACGAGACGGGCAGCGAGGTGGGTCTCGCTGCCGCCTCCGAGCCCTGTGACCCGGCCTGGTTCCGGATCGACCTGAAGACGCTCCACGGAGGTCCCCTGTGCGGGAAGGAGGCCTTTCTGCGGGGGGCGGCCGTCCTCGTCGACGAGAGCGCGGGGGCACCGAACTGCCCGGAATGCCCGACCGTGTCGCGGCATCCGGAAGGGACGGCGCTGGCGATGCCGCTCTGGAAAGGCGAGCGGGCCCTCGGCGTTCTCGTCGTCCACGCCCCGAGTCGAGGCGTGTTCGACGCCGAAGAGTCGAAGCTGATCGAGCAGCTCGCTGACGGTATCGCCGCCGCGATCGACGGCATCGACGCCGAGGCGCAGCGCGCGCGCGCGCAGAGGGACAAGCGGTTCCGGTCCGACGTCGCGTCCGCGTCGCTTCGCGAGGAAACCCCGTCCGGCCTCCTCGACGCTCTCGCCCGAGCCGTGGCGGAACGGTTCGACGCGGCGGGAGCCCTCGTCGCGCAGTGGGACGAGAGCCGAAGGCGGCTTTCGCTCGCACGGGGGTGCGGCCTTCTCGTCGACGCCGCCTCGAGCCCGGTGCTCGCAGCGGATGCGGCCGCCCTTCTCGGCGGAGCGGAAGCAGCCGGAGACGGCGGACCCACCAGGTCGAAGCTGGATTCCGGAGCTCCTGTGACCGTCTGGCCGCTCCGGGACGGGCCGCTTCCCCTCGGCCTGCTCGCCGTCGCCGCGGGCCGTGGCCGCCAGGAGCACGACGCCGGGGCCGAGGCCGCGAGTCAGCTCGTGCTCGCCCTGGCGAAGGCGCGGCTGATCGAGGTGAACTCGGAGCGCGTCGCGACCCTTCTCGCGATCCACGAGACGGGCGTCGACCTCGGGTCGAGCCTGGAGAGGGACGAGCTGCTCAGGGCGATCATCGACCGGGCGCAGGGTCTCGTGCACGCGACGATGGCGGGTCTCTACCTGGTGCGGGAGGACGGGAAACTGACCCTCGCCCTGGCGAACGGGCTGCTGTCAGGCTACGTCGGCGTGCTCCTCTCCCCCGGCGAGGGAGTCGCGGGAACGGTCGCGACGACGAAGAAGCCGATCCTCCTCGACGACTACCGGGTCTGGCCGGGCCGGGCGCTGGCTTTCGCGACCGCTGGCATCGGCTCCGTGATCGGGGTGCCGATACTCTGGAGGGACGAGGTCCTCGGAAGCCTGTTCGTCAACCACGAGGTGCCCGGGCGGTTCGGCGCCGCCGACGTGGAGACGGTCCGGCTCTTCGCCGAGCAGGCGGCGGTCGCCATCGCCAGTGCCCGCCTGATCGGCGACCTGAAGGGCGCCGCCGAGGAGCTTGCCAGCGCTTACGACGCGACTCTCGAGGGCTGGGTGCATGCCCTCGACCTTCGCGACAAGGAGACGGAGGGGCACACGCAGCGTGTCGTCGACCGGACGGTGGATCTGGCGCGCCGGGCCGGAATGGACGAGGGAGCGCTGGTTCACGTCCGCCGGGGCGCGCTCCTCCACGACATCGGGAAAGTCGGCATTCCGGACCGGATCCTGCACAAGCCGGGGCCGCTCACCGACGAGGAATGGGTGGTGATGCGGCGCCACCCGACCTACGCCCGCGAGATGCTGCGCGGGATCGGCTTCCTCCGGCCGGCGCTCGACATCCCCGTTTCGCACCACGAGAAGTGGGATGGCACCGGCTACCCGTTGGGACTGAGGGGCGAGCAGATTCCTCTGGCGGCGAGGGTTTTCGCGGTGGTCGACATCTGGGACGCGCTCGTCTCCGACCGGCCCTACCGCAAGGCCGTGGCGGTGCCCGAGGTCCGCGACTACCTGCGCCGGATCGCGGGCACCCATCTGGAACTGCGCCTCGTCGAGCTGTTCCTGTCGACCGGGCCGCAATAGCGAAGGCCCGGTCGAACCGGGCCTTCGCGAGGAAGAGCGGACGCGGGCGGAGCGCTCAGCCCTTCTTCGGGAGGATCTCCTCGAGCTTCTTCGTCACCTCTTCCGCCATCGGGTCGACCCTCGTACCGAAGCGCGCGACGACCCTTCCGCTCGGATCGACGAGGAACTTGTTGAAGTTCCAGGTGATGTCGCCCGAGAACGCGGGAAGGGTCGTGAGGTACTTGTAGAGGGGGTGGATGCCGTCCCCCTTGACCGAGATCTTCGCGAAGAGGGGGAAGGTGGTCTTGTAGTTCGCCGTGCAGAAGGCCCGGATCTCCTCGTTCGTCCCCGGCTCCTGCCCCATGAAGTCGTTGGCAGGGAATGCGAGGATCTCGAATCCGCGGTCCTTGTACTTCTGGTAGAGCTGCTCCATCGGAGCGTACTGCTTCGTGTAGCCGCACTTGCTCGCGGTGTTGACGATGAGCAGGGCCTTCCCGCGGTAGTCGGCGAGCTTCTTCGGAGCGCCGTCATTGAGGTTGAGGGTAAAGACGTGGACTCCGGTGTCCGCGGCCGAGGCCGTCGTCGCGAGTCCGAGGACGGCCACGGCCGCCACGTTCTGCCAGAACTTCATCGTCAGGAGCCTCCGATGGACTTCTACGCCGTCCTGCCGGACGCGGATCTCAGCGCTTCGGGTCGACGGCCGGAAGGATGACGGTGCGCTCTCCCTCCCGGCTCGGAATCGTCTGCATCGGCGCCGTCACGGACGTGGCCTCGCCGACAGGGGGCCGCATCGGAGGGGGCGCCGGGATGACGTTCACGGCAGGAGGTGGCGGCGCGGCGGGCGCGGGAGGCAGCGTTTCCGGGGCGTGGTGCGTCGCCGCGGGCGCGGCAGGGGCGGAAACGGAGACAGGGACGGAGACGGGGACCGTCAGCGGCGAGGCGTGGTGCTCGGGGATCGGCATCGCCTGCGATCCCGAAGTCTCGAGGCGCTTGCCGCCTCTCATCAGGCGGAGGGTCTTGAAACGGTCCTCGTCGACGAGCCCGTTCATCGGGTATTCCTGGCGCGAGGCCAGGATCTCGACGGCGTCGAGAGGGGTAATGCCGAGCTCCTGCGCGGCGTCGCCAATCCACTTCACGGCCATGACTGCCTCCGGTCAGAAGCGGCGGGCCTGGCCGCCGCGGGGAAAGACCGCCGAAGCGATCTCGGGCTCGAGGAAGACACCGGTCAGCTCGCAAGGGACGCCGGCGGCCGCAGCCGCCTTCTCCAGTCCCGCCTTGACCGCGAGGAAGAGGTCGAGCGCGGCTTCGTCGGCAGCGCGTGACCCGGCAGGCTGCTCGTAGATCACGACCCCCTCTTCTCGCCGGGGCCGGGGGACGCCGGGGCCAATCTTTTCGACGACCGAAGCGTACGAGCCGTAGAGCAGCAGCGCCGCGAGGTCGTGCGCGCCGGAGGGCTCGGCCTCGTCAGGAAGGCCGACGGCGACGACGGCCGAGGGCTCGCCCTGCTCGAGAGCGGAGTAGACGACGGTCGCCTTGAAGACGCCTTCAGGCGCGGGGGGCGGTGCGACGAGCGGGCCGATCCGGGTCATCAGGTCCAGCCGTTCCTTCATCAGGGCCTTGCGCGCCGCGTCGGGGATCGGCGTGCCGGTATCCTTGAGGAAGGCCTCGATCTGGAAGAAGTTGTCCATCATCCGGCCGGAGTCGGCCTCGGCGAGGAGGCGGGCCCTCTCGGTCTCGAAGGCCGAACGGACGCGGTGGAAGTCCTCCGCGATCCGGTGGCCGTCCACACGGTCGTGCTCGAGGCTCGAGCGGACGGCCTCGATTTTCCGCTCGTGTGCCTCGCGATCGTGGTCCTCCCGGCGGGTCTCGATCTCGAGGAGCTCCTCCTCGGTCCGCGCGACGTCCTCGGCGAGGCGGTGCAGCCCCTCCTCGATCATCGCCACCTCGTCGCGCTTGCGCTTCGCCTCCGCTCCGATCTCGTCGATCTGGAACCGGCGCGACTGTGTCTCGAGCCGCAGCGCCGCAAGGGCGCCTCGCCTGTCGGCCTCGATCCTGAGGAAATCCTTCAGGAGACCCATCGTCTCGCTCCTCGACTCCTGCACTTTGGGGCTGGGGTCGCGGGCGAGTCTATACCGGGTCCGGAGCCCTCCCGAACCGGTGCCGTCCCGCGATCGCGGCCCTCGCCTACACTCGCGGCGAGAGGTCGGCACCATGGACGAGAAGCTCCCCGACGAGGCCGAGAGGATCGCCCGGAAGGTCGCCAGGGCCGGGATCGCGGTCGCCCGAAGGCACGTCTTCCTCTGCGCGGACCGCGAGAACCCCAAGTGCGCGGACGCGGATCGCGCGCTCCAGGCCTGGATGCACCTCAAGGACGGCCTGAGGAAGCGGGGCCTTTCCGAGGAGGGGGGCGTCCTGAGGACGCGCGTCGGCTGCCTGAGGATCTGCGAGGGGGGGCCGATCGCCGTCGTCTATCCCGAAGGAATCTGGTACCGCGCCTGCGATCCGGACGTCCTCGACCGGATCATGGACGAGCACCTCGTCGGAGGCCGGCCCGTCGAGGAGTTCGTCATTGCCCGGCGCCGGCTGCCGGACGACGAAGGCTGAGGAGCATCTCCGGCGATCCGCCCGGGCCGCGCCAGGAGACCCTTTCTCACGCCCGAGAGTGGACGGCGACGGGCCCGTCCGGAGGGCCTTCGAGCGCCTTCGCTTCCACGACGAGGAGCTCGGCGAGCCGCGCCCGCGCCGCTTCTTTTCCCGCGTGCCGCTCGGCCAGGTCGAGGTAGGCCGGGCCGTGCCGCTCCTCGGCGATCGCCAGCTCCGCGTAGAGCTTCGCGAGGCGCGGCTCGGCGGAAAGGCAAGGGACGAGAAGGAGGAAGCGCTCGTGGCTCCTGACCTCGATGAGGGCGCCGGTGAGGAGGAGATCGAGCCCCTGGTCCGGCTCGCGCCCGGAGCGGCACGCTGCACGCAGGGTAGAGACGTAAGGGTTCGAGCGGCGAGGGTGCGACCTGGCCCCGAGGTGCCGCGCCTCTTTCGTCGCTTTCCGGAAGTGGCGCAGCTCCTCGGCGGCGAGGGCGGAGAGCCGGTCCACGAGGAGCGGATCACCCGGGTAGCGACCGACGAGGGCGAGGGCAAAGACGGCCGCCTGCAGCTCGCAGGTGGCGTGGTCGGCGACGAGTTCGGGAAGGCGCGAGACGGCGTGCTCGGCCCAGGACGGGGGGGTCTTTCGGAGGAGATCGATCACGTCTCGATTTTCGCAGGAGCCGGGCGCGAGGCCTCGCGGGTCCCTCGCATCCACGCCGTCGCCGCGCCGAGGTGGGCCGCCCGGGCGAGGATCCGGACGAGGACGACGGCCTGCTGCCCCGAGACGAGGAGCGCGAGGAGGCGCACGTCGCCCCCGCTCCACGACGGTGCGAAGAGGAGCCAGAGGAGCAGCGGGAGGAGCGCGGTCACGCCGAAGGAGGCCTCGAGCAGGAGAGCCTTGACGGGGCGGCCCAGAACGAAGCCGAGCCCCGACGCGAGGGCGAGGAAGGGGTTTGCGGTTTTCGCCAGGCCCAGCGAGGCGCGCGACTGGGCCACGACCGCCCGGACGCCGCCCGCGGCGGCGAGGAACGCGAGAAGGCGCAGGAGCGACAGGCCCGTCCGTTCCCAGTCCCACCGCAGGTCGGGGGAGAGGGTCGCCTCGCGCGGGAGCTCGACGAAGAGGTAGAACGCGCCGAGGATCGCGGTGAAACCGAGGGCACCGATGAGGAGAGACGGGACGCCGAGGCGGACGACGTCGGCGAGGAACGCAGCGAGACTGCTCCGCTCGCGCTCGGCGGCGAAGCGCCCGGCGAAGCCACCGGCCAGGAGCGCCGACAGGACGGCGTGAAGGAGGCCGGCGGCGAGGAGGCCGGCGAGGGGCCCTGAAAGCCGGGGCACGCCGGCCAGCGGAAGCGTCCCCTGCTCGAGCGCCTCGAGGCGCGCTCGATCGCCGAGGAGGCCGGGCTCGGAGCGCAGGAGGTGAGCTCCGAGGACGACGTCCCAGCCCTTCGCAAGACTCTCGGCCGCAGGCCGGCCGTCGAGCAGATCGTGAAGACGCGAGACGAGCGGCGCAGTGACGACCAGGGCGAGCGCGGCGTTCAGGGCGAGAGCGAGGAGGAGCGCCTTCCACGACGACGCGGCCGCCGTGAGACCGCGCGCCCAGAGAAAGGGGAGGGCGTTGCCCTTCACCACGAGGCTCCCGGAACGACCGCCACCAGCGCGAAGAGCTCGAGGAGATTCTGGACGAGGAACCGGAGGCGATGCCCCCAGGCCCGGGCTGCGGTCGGGTCGGGCTCGGTCCGCAGGCCGTCGTTCAGGCGGTTCACGTCGAGGAGACAGGTGTGGCGCGGGTCGACGACGGCCGAGAGGAGCCGCGGGCCGGTGATCCGCCAGCGCATCCACTCGGCGCGGCCGTCCCAGCGACGCGTGACCGTCTGGCCGCCCTCGAAGCGCATCTCCACCTCGACGGGCCAGGCGATCTCGCCCAGCCGCTGGACGACGACCGTCGACTCGAAGGACCGGCCCGAGCCCGCCGGCGCCCGGTAGGCGCGGCCGGGGCCGTCGCCGAGGTAACCGGCCGGAGGCGCGGCTCGACGGGTGGAGGCGCGGGTGACGGCGTAGTCCACCGCGCCTGCCGAGGCCCAGCTGCGTTCGACGAGGTCGCGTGCCTCGGGACCCGCCACCTCGCCGAGGACGTCGAGGAAGTCGGTCGTCGTCGGATGGCGGAAGGCGAAGCGGCGTGCGTACTCCTGCAAGGCGGCCAGGAGCGGCTGCTCCCCGCTCGTCCGTGCCACCGACTCGAGGAGAAGCGCCGTGCGCGAGTAGGCGTTCGTCCTCGCAGCCGCGTCGTCGAGAGTGCGCCACGTCTCCCGGAGAGTCGGATCGGAGCGCGAGAAGGCCGCCTGGTCGAGCGCCTCCTGCGAGTCCCCCTCCGGGAGCGGTCGTTTCAGCGAGCGGAGGGGAATCGGGACACCGAACGCCTCCACGACGGGGCTCGGCGTCCCGAAGATCCGGGTCGCCGCCCTGGCGGAGATCCAGCTCGCCAGTCCCTCGTCCAGGTGCGCCTCGCTCACTTCGTCGGAGGCGAGCATCCCCTGGAACCACTGGTGAGCGAGCTCGTGCAGGGCCAGCGTGCCCGGCTCGCCTCCCGAGGCGGGTGAGAGCCAGGTCGTCCCGCCGGTGAAGAGCGTCGGGTACTCCATCGCCTCCGCGCCGGAGCCGGTGGGAGGGTCGACGATCGTCAGGACCGGGTAAGGGTAGGGCGTCAGCCACGTTCCGAGGAGGGCGAGCCCTTCGCGGGCGGCGCGAAGGTAGCGCTGCCGGGAGCGCCGGTGGTCGGGCTGGAGGAAGAGTAGGACGTCCACCTTCCCGGGACCGTTCGAGCCGACGGTTTCCTTCGTTACCTCGAACCGGGGGGAGAAGGCGAAGGCGAAGTCGTGGACGTCTTCGGCGTGGGCCCGGACTCTCACGCGATCTCCGGCTTCGTCCGTCTCCTCGGCGACCCGTCCGGTGACGGCCACTTTCCCCTTCACGTCGGCGGGAAGCAGGAGCGTGACGTCATAGACGCCGAAGTCGGCGAAGAACTCCGTCGAGGCGCCGAAGGGCCTTCCCCGCCAGCCGGCGTCCGTGGCCCTGGCGAGCTTCGGGAACCACTGTCCCGCGAAGACGAAGTCGTCTTTCCAGCCGGTGCGCAGGACCCCGCGAGGAAGCCGCGACTCGAAGTCGACCTCGAGAACGAGCGTCTCGCCGGGCTTCACCGACCGGGGGAGAGGGACGCGGGCGAGGGTCCGATCGGCGGGGTTGTCGCTCTCCGGAGCCAGGAACGAGATCCGGCGCGTCAGGTCGGTTCCGTCGGGGAGGGCGACACGCTTCAGCTCGCAGAAGCCGAAGGCGTCCGAGCCCGACGGCGGGGGAAGCCCGCGCCAGAGGGTCGAGCGTGTGTTGCGGAATCCGTTCAGGTAGAGGTGGAGAACCACGTCGGGAAGCTCGCGGGACGTCCGGTTGACGAACGTGACCGCCTCGCGGCCGACGAGCGTCTTCTGCTCCCCGTCCCAGGCCGCCTCGATCCGGTACGAGGCGACGGGAGCGACTCTCGGGGCAGCCTGTGCGGAGAAGGCGAAGCCGAGGAGGGACACGAGACCAAGGAGCGCCTTCAACCGGTACACGGCGGAGATGCTAGGTGGCCCCGGTCCTCTTGGGAAGGGCGGGGGGCGAGATGTCGCGCCGAAACGCGAACCGTCGTCCGGCCGCCGGACCCCTACAATCCGGCAGTGACGCTTCCCGAGAACGCGGATGCCGCGGCCCGGCGAGCCGCCTGGCTGCGCGACGAGCTGGGCCGGCACGAGGACCTCTACTACGCCCTCGCCCGGCCCGAGATCAGCGACGCGGAGTACGACGC
>DIAY01000100.1:20374-21112 GCA_002414905.1 Holophagales bacterium UBA5066
GACCTCCCGAACGTCCGCCACGAGGTGCCTCTCCTCTCGCTCGAGAATGCCTACGACGAGGCCGGCCTCGATGCGTGGCTGACGCGCGTGACCGACCGGCTCGACGGGCGGCTTCCCGAGATCGTCTGCGAGCTGAAGATCGACGGTCTCTCCGTCTCCCTCGTCTACGAGGATGGACTGCTCGTGCGCGGCGCCACCCGCGGCGACGGGACGACCGGCGAGGACGTGACGCCGAACGTCAGGACGATCCGTGTCCTCCCGCTCCGGCTCCCGCCCGGGGCGCCACGCCTCCTCGAGGTGCGCGGCGAGGTCTACCTCGGCAAGTCGGCCTTCCACACGCTGAATGCCGCGCGCGAGGAGGCGGGCGATCCCCTCTTCGCCAACCCGCGCAACGCGGCGGCCGGCTCACTGCGCCTGCTCGATTCGCGGGAAACGGCGCGCCGGCGACTGTCGGTCTTCCTCTACTCCGTCGCCCGCTGGGACGGCGACGGTGCTCCCGTGACGCAGTCCGGGGCGCTCGAAGCGCTCGTCAGGCTCGGTCTTCCGGTGAACCCGCACCACGCCCTGGCGCGGACCGCTGCGGATGTTCGCGAGTTTCTTCACGAATGGCGCGAGAGGAGACATGCCCTCGACCTCGAGACCGACGGCGCTGTGGTGAAGGTGGACCCCGTTGCCGACCAGCAGCGGCTCGGTGCCACGGCAAAGGCGCCACGCTGGGCGCTGGCCTACAAGTTCCCG
>DIAY01000095.1:0-10157 GCA_002414905.1 Holophagales bacterium UBA5066
TCGTGGGTCTGGGCCAGCTCGCGCTTCAACTCTTCGGTCAGAGTCGGCATGAACACCTCCTCGAAGTGGATTTCAAAAGAGCCGGGGTGAGTCTCCCTTTTTCGAAGGGCCAGAGTCAAGATGAAGGTCTGCGCTCCTGCAGGAAGAGCGACATCACCAGAGCGTCCTCGCCGTCAGCGTAGTATTGGGAGCGTCGTCCCACGTCCCGGAACCCCAGTGCTGTGTAGAAGTTGCGTGCCGGGTAGTTCGACGGGCGAACCTCGAGGTAGATCTCCTCGGCCAGGATTCGCACGGAAAACGCGAGGACCTCACGCATCAGCAGGTGGGCGACACCCCGGCGACGGTAGAGGGGGGTCACCGCGATCTTGTTGACGTGGATCTCGCCGCCGGCGAACGCGCAGAAGACGTAGCCTGCCAGGGTCCCGTCGGCGCCCCGAACGACCCGGTTGAACCGGTGGGGCTGCCCCACCTCGGAGGCGAAGAACTCCCGTTTCCAGGGCACAGGGAAAGAGATCTGCTCCAGCTCCGCCACGGCATCCAGATCGGACGGACGGACGTCCCGCAGCGTCAGCGCCTCGGCAAGCGCGCTCATTCCGTCTCCCCGGAGCCAAAGCGCTCGACGGCGGCCGGGAGCCGGCCGTAGGCGAGGCTCCCCGGCTCCTGTGCTGCCGTGGCTTGCCGGGCGAGCGCCGCCGCAGCGGGGCCGAGGAGAAGGCGCGCCGAAGCGAGGTCGATCGCCGGAACTCCGTCGCGAGCGGCTTCGGACGTCGCCGCCTCGCGGGTGAGGCACTCGTCCCCGGGAAGCAGGATTCCTTTCCGGCGGCGCCGCCGGTGAACCTCTCCGCGCAACGCGTCGAGGAGAAAATCGGCGTCGGCGGGAGCGGGAACCGCCTCGGAAGCCGCCGCGAATGTCGGGACGAGGACGAGCGGGGCGTCCACCGCCCGGGCGAGGCCGCGGGCGAACGCCAGGGAGGAGCGCAGACCGGTGAAAGAGCCGGGACCCGAGACGACGGCGATCCGGTCGAGGTCTCGCGGAACCAGCCCGACGGCGGAGAGCAGCGATGCAACAGCCGGCGCCAGCGCTTCGGCTCCCAGCCGCGGCAACTCGACCATCCGGGGGGCCGAGCCCTCCACCGAGACGGCGAGGGACGGGTTCGGGGTCGCCGTGTCGATGGCGAGGAGCCTCATCGGCGTGGCTGCGATGCTAGCATCGCCCCCCTTCCCATGCGGACTACCCCGATGCTCGAGCAGTACTGGGCGCTGAAGAGGGAGGTTCCGGACGCGATCCTCCTCTACAGGCTCGGCGACTTCTACGAGATGTTCTTCGAGGACGCCGAGGTGGCCGCGCCGCTTCTGGGACTCGTCCTGACCGCCCGCCACCGCGACACCGACGTCGAGGCCCCGATGTGCGGGGTCCCGCACCACGCTCTCGATTCCTACGTCGCGCGCCTGGTCGCTGCGGGCAGGAAGGTTGCGATCGCCGAGCAGACCGAGGCGCCCCAGAAGGGGAAGGCCCTCGTCGCCCGAAGGATCGTTCGCGTCATCACGCCAGGGACGCTCGTGGACCCCGAACGGCTCGATGCCAGGCAGGCGAACGACCTCGCCGCAATCGTCCTGGCGGGCGACGCCCCGGCGCTCGCCTATCTCGATCTCTCGACGGGCGACTTCTCGGCGATCCGGCTCGACGGCACAACGCCTGCCGAGATGCTTTCCCGGCGCCCGGTCAGAGAGCTCGTCGCCTTCCCGTCCGAGCGCGAAGCGGTGGCCCGCCTGCTCGATCCCTTCGGCACGGACGCCCCGGTCCTTTCGGTCCTCCCTTCCGAGTCGCCACGCGGCCGGAACGCCGCCGACCTCCTCGAAGGGCACTTCCGGACCTCGACGCTCGCCGGCTTCGGTCTGCCTCCGTCGGGCCCCCTCGTGGAGGCCGCCGCGGCGGTTCTCTCGTATGCCCGATCGACCCAGAAGGCCGACTGCGCTCACGTTTCGACGCTCAGGACCGAGTCGGCCACGGAGGGCCTCGTCGTCGACGCCGTGACGCAGGGTCACCTCGAGGTCTTCCGCTCGCTTCGCGACGGCGGGCGAACGGGGACTCTCCTCTCGGTCGTCGACCGGACGGGGACCGCCTTCGGGGCGCGGGCGCTTCGACGGATCCTCGAGCAGCCGCTGGGAGACGTCGAGGCGATCGAAGAGCGTCTCGACGCGGTGGAGGAGCTCGTGTCGGCGCCGTCGCGCCTCGAGCCCCTCGCTGCCGCCCTCGCGACGCTTCCCGACCTGCCGCGGCTCCTCGCGCGAATCGCCGTCGGCAGCGCGACCCCGAGGGACCTGGGCGCTCTCGGTCTCGGCCTCGCAAGAGTCGCGGCCCTCGTCCCCGTCCTCGACGGCTCGGTCTCGAAGCTCCTCTCTCCCGGCGGGGAGGCCTATCCATCGGGCGTCCCCGACGCCCTCGCGGCCCGCCTCGCCGCCACACTCGTCGAGACTCCCCCCGTCTCCGCGAAAGAGGGCGGTCTCGTCCGCGACGGCGCGGACGAGACCGTCGACGGGCTCCGGAAGCTCCGGTTCGACGCCGCGGCGCTCCTTGGTGCGCTGGAGGCGGCGGAGCGGTCGCGCCGCGGCATCCCGACGCTCCGCGTGAAGTTCAACCAGGTCTTCGGGCATGTCTTCGAGGTTCCTGGATCGGCGAGGGCGAAGATCCCGGAGGATGCCGTCAGGAGACAGACGCTCGCGTCGGTCGAACGCTACTCCACGACGGAGCTCGTCGTGCTCGACGAGAAGCTCCGGTCGGCGGACGAGCGGCTCGCCGGGCGCGAGGCGGAGATCTTCCGCGCGCTCTGCGACGCCGCGACGGCCGAGGCCGCCTCCGTTGGCGCCCTCTCGTCCCGCCTCGGACTCCTCGACGTCCTCGCCTCCCTGGCCCGCGTCGCCCGCACCGAGAGGTGGTGCAGGCCCCGCATGGCCGCCGATCCGGTTCTTTCGATCTCGGACGGGCGGCATCCGGTCGTCGAAGCGCTCCGCCGGCGCGAGCCCTTCGTCCCCAACGACACGGAGCTTGGGGGCGACGCGCGCGTCGTCATCCTCACGGGTCCCAACATGGGGGGCAAGTCGACATACCTGCGCCAGAACGCGCTCGTGGTTCTCCTCGCGCACGCGGGATCGTTCGTTCCCGCATCAGCGGCGAAGGTCGGTCTCTGCGACCGGATCTTCACGCGCGTCGGCGCCTCGGACTCCCTCGCCCGGGGCGAGTCGACGTTCCTTACCGAGATGGCCGAGACCGCGCACATTCTCAGACACGCGACGCCGGGCAGCCTCGTCGTCCTCGACGAGATCGGGCGCGGCACCGCCACGTTCGACGGCCTCTCCCTGGCGTGGGCGATCGCCGAGCACCTCCACGACGCGCCGGGCGCGCCGGCGCGGGTCCTCTTCGCGACGCATTACCACGAGCTCACCGAGCTCGCGCTCGTCCGTCCCGCGGTGACGAACCGGACGATGTCGGTGAAGGAGTGGAAAGGGGAGGTCGTCTTCCTCCGGAAGGTCGTGGACGGCGTCGCCGACCGCTCCTACGGCGTCCAGGTCGCGAAACTCGCGGGGATTCCCGCCACGGTGACCGAGCGGGCGAAGGAGATCCTCGGGAACCTCGAAAAGCAGCAGCTCGACGTCGGCGGGCGACCGCGCCTCGCCGAGCACGCGGGCGCTCCACCGCCGTCCGACGTGCAGCTCGATCTCTTTCGGGGCCAGGAGGAGGTCGTCGTCGACGCGCTCCGGCGCCTCGACCTCGAAACCCTGACGCCGCTGGCGGCGTTGAACGTCCTCGCCTCGCTCCGGGCGCGGCTGGAAGGAGCGGAATGAGCGGAGCCTCCCGTCTCGTCGTCGGTCTCGAAGGCCTGATCCCCACGCCGCACGAACGTGCGTTCCTCGAAAAACGGCGGCCGCTCGGAGTGCTCCTGCACCCGCAGAATCTCGAGTCGGCCGCTCAGGCTGCCGCACTCGTCGAAGAGATCCGGGCGGCGTGCAATCCCTCTCCGCTCCTCTTCGTCGACCAGGAAGGGGGGCCCGTCGACCGTCTCGGCCCCCTGCTCGGCGTCTCCTTCCCGTCCGCGGCGTCGCTCGCGGACAAGGGAGTCGACAGGATCCAGGAGTGCGCCTACCTGATGGGGCGCGCCGCACGGCTCCTCGGCCTCGACGTCGATTTCGCGCCCGTCCTCGACCTGGCGCAGCCCGGCACGGGGGCCGTCGTCCTGGCGGGACGGTGCTACGGGTTCCACGCCGAGGACGTCGTCATCGCGGGGATGGTCTTCCTCCACGGGCTCGCGCGGGCCGGAATCGTCTCGTGCGTGAAACACTTTCCCGGTCTTGGGCGGGGCCCGGTCGATTCCCACGCGGCGCTCCCGGTCGTCGACGCCCACGACGTCGACCTGATGGTGACCGACGTCGCCCCGTTCGCAAAGCTGGCCCGGGCCGCGGACGGAGTCATGGTGGGCCACGGCGCCTATCCCGGCTTCACCGGTGACGAGACGCCGGCTTCGCTCTCGCCGCGGATCCAGGCGATCCTCAGGGAGCGGATCGGATGGGACGGCGTCGTCTTCTCCGACGATCTGGGGATGGGGGCCCTCGGGGCGATGACTCTCCCCGACCGCGTCTCGGCGGCGGCGCGCGCCGGCTGCGACGTTCTCGTCGTCTCCGGCAGCCTCGCCGAGGCGTCTGCAGCGGCGGACCGGCTCGAGTCCGAGGGACTCTCGGAGGCGCCCGCGTCCCTCGAGCGGATCGTCGTGCTGAGGCGGCGCGCCGCCAGCTTCCCCCGGACGGCATTCGGCCCGGAGGCGTGGGATGCGCTCCGGGCCGAGGTGGAGGGGTGGCTCGAGGAGCTGGCGAAGCCGCGCACCGCGCGAGGCTTCGACGAGCCGTTCCCGGTCTAGAACGGTACGCTGTCGTCGGGGTCTTCGGGGGAAGGCTCGGGGGTGCCGGCTCCCGCCGGGGCGGCGGCGGCGCGCGCGCCGTCGGGTCGGCCACCGAGCATCCGCATCTCGCGCGCCTTGATCTCCGTCATGTACTTCTTCTGGCCGCTCTCCTTGTCGTCCCAGCTGCGGGTCTGGATGGAGCCCTCGATGTAGACGAGCTGCCCCTTCGACAGGTAGCGCTCGCAGATCTGTGCGAGCTTCGGGTCCATCACGACGACCTTGTGCCACTCGGTCCGCTCCTGGCGCTGGCCGCTGGTCTTGTCCGTCCAGCTCTCGGACGTGGCGAGACTCAGCTTGGCCATCGTCGAGCCCGACGGCAGCGCCTTGATTTCCGGATCTCCTCCGAGATGGCCGACGAGGATGACCTTGTTCACGGAACCCGCCATGGGTGTTCCTCCTCCGCTTCCGATCTGAATGGCGGGTGAGGATATCAGAGCCGGGCTTCGTGCCCGCCACCTCCGGCTGAGAGAATGGCCGTGTGATCCTGCTCGTTCAGCGCGTGTCCCGCGCCGCCGTCCGGGTCGGCGGGAAGAGCCTCGGAGAGATCGGCCGTGGCCTCGTCGTCTTCGCCTGCGTCGAGCCGGGAGACGGCCCGGACGCGATGGACGAAGCGGCCCGCAAGACCGTCGAGCTGAGGGTTTTTGCGGACGAACAGGGGAAGATGAACCTCGACGTGACGCAGGTGGGGGGGGCGGTTCTCGCCGTCTCCCAGTTCACGCTCGGGGCCGACCTCTCACGCGGGCGGCGACCCGGCTTCGAGGGGGCGGCGCGCCCCGACGAGGCGAGGCCGCTCTTCGGGCGCTACCTCGCGGTTCTGCGTGCGTCGGGCGTCACCGTGGCGACCGGGAGCTTCGGGGCCGCGATGGAGGTCGAGCTGGTGAACGACGGTCCCGCGACGTTCTCGTGGCGCACGAAACGGCGCCAGGTCCTCTGAGTCCTGAATCGGTACCGGGACGAAGCTCAGGACCGCGATCAGGAGAACGGCGGCCGCGACCTTCCTGCGGAACGGATCGAGGGGGGTGTCCTCGTCGAGGAGCGGAGGGTGACGCAGGCCCGTCAGCACGAGGACGATACCGGCCCAGACCCACCAGCCGGTGTAGAGGAATCCGAGGGCGATGAGAGCGGCGAGAACGGGCCAGCGGAAGAGCCTGTGACGACGGCCGAAGACCGCATAGAGCGTGTGGCCGCCGTCCAGCTGGCCCGCCGGGATCAGGTTGAGGGCCGTCACGAAAAAGCCCCACCACGCCGCCATGAAGGCAGGGTGCTCCACGACGTGGACGCTCGTGAAGGTGTGCCCCGTCAACAGGAGCTGGAGGACCTTCATCGCGAGCGGGTATCCGAAGAAGATGGTCCCTTCTCCCAGCGGCTGGAAATTGAGCCGGGTATGGACGATGCCGTACGCGGCGAACGGGATCGCGACGAGGAACCCGGCGATCGGTCCCGCCACGGCCATGTCGAAGAGCACCTTCTTGTCGCGGATCGGCTCCCGGACGCGGATGAAGGCCCCGAACGTTCCGGGAAGAGGAACGACGGGGAGGAAGGGGAGGAAGAAAGGCGGCGAGGCGTCGACGCCGTACCGCCGGCAGGCGAGGTAGTGCCCGAGCTCGTGAGCGAGGAGGATGAGCAGCAGGGGGACGGAGTAGCCGAGGCCGGCCAGAACGAGGGCTGGTGTCATCCCGAGGAGACCGGAGTGTGCGTCGATGAGGGCGAGGTGCGGGTTGTACCCGGCCGCGAGCTGGATCCCGACGAACGTCGTCGTCGCGAAGGTCAGGAGCAGGAGCAGCGCGTGAAGCCACCAGCGCTCTCTACGCGGGCTCACGTCGAGCACGACCGGGCCCGGCGGCGCGAAGGAGACCGGAGGCGGTGGGGGAAACGGCGGAAGGGGAGGGAAGGGGCTGCTCAGGCCCGCTCCGGGGAGGCTGCGACCGGTTCGGTCGCCGGCTGCTCGACCGTCATCAGGTCGCGGAGCTCCTTCCCCGGCTTGAAGCGGATGGTGAAGCCGGGGGGAATCTCGACCTGCTCATCCGGCCGCTTGGGGTTACGGCCGATCCCCTTCTTGCGCCTCTTGACGAGGAAGACTCCGAACCCGCGCAGCTCGATGCGCCCGCCCAGGGCGAGGGACCGACGCATCGTCTCGATGACGGTCTCAACGGCCCGGGCCGCCTTGATCCTGGCGACGCCCGTCTCCTCGGTCACGCGGTTGACGAGGTCGTTCTTGATCATTCGTGCGAAGTCTAAGGCAAGTCGGGTCTAGAGGCTGCGAAGCCTGTTCTTGAGCAGAAGGATCTCGAGAGCGATCGCCGTCAGCGCGCCGAGCCGCTTGAGCTCCATGACCTTCGGAGGGGCTTCGCCCGGGCGGGCCTCGCCGAGCAGGAAGAGGACGCTCTTTCCCTTGAGCGAGACGGGTACCGCCGCGACGATGGACGGAAAGGTCGCGCCGAGAGCCTCGAGGATCCTGCGGTTCCCGGGGAGGTCCGGACAGGGACCGAGGTAGAAGCCGCCCGTATTTCGCAGGGAGGCGAAGAGCGACGGCTCGGAGAAGGTGATCGAGAAGGACCGGAGGCCTTCGGGCGGCTCCGGAACGGCGGCCCAGCCGATGACGCGATCGGACTGCGCGATGAAGAGTGCGGCGCGCTGGAGGAGGGTCCCGGCCTCTCCGAGGATGGCGGTCGCGATCTCGTCCCTCGTTTCTGCCCGCGAGAGACTCGCGACGAGGTCGGTGGGCGCCTCCTCCTCGACGAGGGGCGAGGTCTCCTCGCCGCCGACGGCGCTCGTCGGCTCGGGGGCGGCGCCCGGAGAGTCGGCGGCTGTCCTGAGGCTCCGTTCCTCCTGCTCGCCGAGCTCGATCTCGAGGACGGGGCTCGCGGGGAAGCGCGCGGGATTCGGCGGCTCGACGGCGTCTGGCGTCGCGATGATCGAGGAAGAGACGGCAGCGACAGGGGCCGGCTCGAGCGTCGGCCGCGGGGCAGATGCGGCGGGGTCTTCCGGTGTGAGAGGTCGGAGCGCCGTCGACGAGGAGCGCACGAACGGCTTCGGCGTCTTCGGCGGCGCCACGGCCACCATCCCGCCCCCGGCGTCGATCCGCGCGGCCAGATCCGTATAGCGCGAATCGATCGATACCCCGTAATGCTTCGAAAGGGCGACCTTCATCCGGAGGTCCAGGGCGACGAACGGGCTGATGGCGAGGCCGGTGAGGAAGGAGATCTCATCGAGGGCGGGAAGGTCCCTGGGGTCCCGCATCGCCAGCGAAAGATCCCGGCCGAGGCGCCGGAAGGGGACGACGAACAGGTTTGCGGCCAGCTTGCCCGGCACGAGCCGGAGGATGTCGGGGCGGATGTCAGCGAGATCCTCGGCAGTGCAGGTGGCGACCCCGTGCTGTACGGCGAGGGCGCGAAGGAGGAGGTCCTCCCGTATTCCACCCAGCTCGAGGAGGTTCGTGCAGAGACGACCGCGCAGGCGGACCTGCCGCTCGAGAGCCCGGTCCCTCAACTCGGCCGAAACCGCCTTCCCTCCGACGAGGATTTCTCCGATCCGGCGTCGCACGAGGCGAATCTAGCAGTTTCGGCGGCTCGCGCCGGTTAGAATTCGCGTGTCATGACGGCAAGACCACTCAGAGTTCTCATCGCCAAGCCAGGGCTGGACGGCCACGACAGGGGCGCCAAGGTCGTCGCGCGCGCACTGCGCGACGCCGGCATGGAAGTCATCTACACGGGCCTGCGGCAAACGCCCGAGCAGATCGCGGCGGCCGCCGTTCAGGAAGACGTCGACGTCGTCGGCCTCTCCATCCTCTCCGGAGCCCACAACGTCCTCGTCCCCGAAGTCATCGCCGCCCTCTCGCGCAGGGGTGCGGAAGGGATTTCGGTCGTCGTCGGCGGGATCATTCCCGACAGGGACATGGCCGGGCTCTCCGGAGCCGGAGTCCGGGCGATCTTCCCTCCGGGGACGCCGACCACGACGGTCATCGAGTCCGTCCGCGCCCTGGCGCGTCCGCAGGAGGCGATCGCCACCTCCTGAGGCTCGTCGCGAGGCTGGCCGGCGCGAGGAGGGTTCGGGGCGCGGGGAGGCTCGTAGGCCGGGGGAGCGGAACGGGCCGCTAGAATCGTCTGCGTGAGCGACGTACTCGCAAGCCGGATCGACCCCACCTCAGACGACTACCGACAGAACCGCGAGCACCACGAGGCGCTGGCCCGCGAGCTGCGAGACCGGGTCGCGACGGCCCGGGAGGGAGGCGGGTCGAAAGGCACCGCGCGGCAGGCTGAGCTCGGAAAGCTCACCGTTCGCGGGCGGATCGAGCACCTCCTCGACCGCGACACGGCGTTCCTCGAGCTCTCGCCGCTCGCGGGAGACGGGATGTACGACGGCCGGGCCCCGGGCGCCGGGCTTCTCACCGGCATCGGTCGCGTCTCGGGCCGCGAGGTGATGGTCGTGGCAAACGACCCGTCCGTGAAAGGGGGGACGTACTTCCCGATCACCGTCAAGAAGCACCTCCGCGCCCAGGAGGTGGCCCTGGAAAACCGGCTGCCTTGTGTCTACCTCGTCGACTCCGGCGGGGCGTTCCTCCCGCTCCAGGCCGAGGTCTTTCCCGACCGCGATCACTTCGGCCGGATCTTCTACAACCAGGCCCGGATGTCGGCCGCGGGAATCGCGCAGGTCTCGGCCGTCCTTGGTTCCTGCACGGCGGGCGGAGCCTACGTCCCGGCGATGTCGGACGAGGTCGTCATCGTGAAGGGTCAGGGGACGATTTTTCTCGCCGGCCCGCCGCTCGTGAAGGCCGCCACCGGCGAGACGGTCACCTCCGAGGATCTCGGCGGTGGAGATGTCCACACACGGATTTCCGGTGTCGCCGACTACCTTGCCGGGAGCGACGCCGAGGCGCTTGAGATGGTCCGCGAGATCGTCGCGCGCCTCAACACCACGAAGACGTTCTCGGGAGACCTCGCACCCACGGAGGATCCGCTCTATCCGGCCAGCGAGCTCTACGGGGTCCTCCCGCGAGATCTGAAGAGGCCGCTCGAGATCCGCGAGGTCCTGGCGCGTCTCCTCGACGGCTCGCGGCTGCACGAGTTCAAGCCTCGCTACGGAGCCACGCTCGTCTGCGGCTTCGGAAGGATCGCCGGGATGCCGGTCGGGATCCTCGCCAACAACGGAATCCTCTTCTCGGAGTCGGCGCTCAAGGGAACGCACTTCATCGAGATGGCCTGCCAG
>DIAY01000095.1:10264-20667 GCA_002414905.1 Holophagales bacterium UBA5066
CCTGTTCGTCCAGAACATCACCGGTTTCATGGTGGGTAAGTCCTACGAGCACGGCGGCATCGCCAAGGACGGGGCGAAGATGGTCCACGCCGTGGCGAACGCCGCCGTCCCCAAGCTGACGCTGCTCGTCGGCGGCTCGTTCGGGGCGGGCAATTACGGGATGTGCGGCCGCGCCTACCAGCCGAGGTTCCTGTTCAGCTGGCCCGGCTCGCGAATCAGCGTCATGGGCGGCGAGCAGGCGGCCGGCGTCCTGGCGACGGTGAAGAACGACCAGCGCGAGCGCCAGGGACAGCCGCCGATGAGCCCGGAGGAAGACGCCGCGTTCCGGCGGCCGACGCTCGAGAAGTACGAGGCCGAAGGGAGCCCGTACTACGCCACGGCCCGTCTCTGGGACGACGGTGTCCTCGACCCGGCCGAGACGCGGACCGTCCTCGCTCTCGCCCTCTCGGCCTGCCACAACGCACCGATTCCCGCGACGCCGTTCGGCGTCTTCCGGATGTGAGGCGGATCGTGAGTCGAATCCCCGTAATCACTCTCGCCCTCCTCCTGTCCGTTGCCGCCCTGCCCGTGGGGGCGGCCCCGAAAAAGGGGACGATCCGCACGGTCGAGGTCACGTCCCTGACCCGCCAGAAGGTCTTTCTCTTCGTGAGGACGAGCCTGCCCGCCGCTGCCCGGGGAGCCCGGCAGACCTTCCGCGGGACGGCGACGGCCTGGGGTGTTCCCGTACTGCTGAAAGACCCGGTGAAAGTGGCCGTGCAGCCGTCCGGGCAGGGCTGGGATGCCACCTTCCTCGTGGACCTCGACCTGGCCGCTCTCCCGAAGGGGCTCATCGACCGCGGGAACACCACCGCCGTTCCCGTCACGCTGAAGGGAACGCTGTCCGGAGAGGCGGGAACGGCCGTGACGGTCGACGCCGCCGGGGCGCTCCGCCCGGGGACCTCGGAGCTCGTTGCCAGCCGCGAGCTCGCGGAGACGTTCGTACGCTTCGCCGGCGCCCGCCTTTCGGGAATCGGGCTCGCCGAGTCGAAGGGGGAGGCGCGTATCGCCGTGTTCAACCCGTTCCGGTTCGACGTGGCGCTGCGCAGCGTCCGGTACGAGCTCTCCTCCGGGGGGCGCGAGGTCGCGCGCGGAAGCCGGCAGGGAATCCTCGTCCGCCCGGGGCGCGAGAACGAGATCGTCCTGCCGCTGACCGTCGCCAATGCCGCGGCGATCGGGGCTGCGGGGAAGGCCGTGGCGTCGGGCGGAAAACTGTCGGGCGACCTGACGGGGCAGCTCGTCCTGAAGCTCGGGACGGGCGACGTGAGGATCCCGCTCGCGGGTTCGGGGACGATCGAGGTGATGAAGTGACCGAACCGCTCCGGCTGGAGCGGCCGCGGCCCGGCGTGGCGCGCCTCGTGCTCGACCGGCCGGAGCTGAGGAACGCCTTCGACGACGTGCTGATCGCACGACTGACCGAGACGATCGCCACGCTCGGCGCGGACTCATCCGTCCGGGTGATCGTCCTGGCGGGAGAAGGCCGGGCGTTCTGCGCCGGGGCCGACCTCTCCTGGATGAAGCGGATGGTCTCGTACGGACCCGAGGAGAACCGGCGCGACGCCGAGGCCCTCGCGGCGATGTTCCGCCGGATCGACGAGTGTCCGAAGCCGGTCGTCGCCCGCGTCCAGGGGGCCGCGCTCGGCGGCGGGGCCGGGCTCGTTGCCGTCTGCGACGTCGCCGTCGCGGCCGAGGACGCGCTCCTCGGGACCACGGAGGTTCGGCTCGGCCTCGTCCCGGCCGTCATCTCCCCGTTCGTCGTCCGGAAGATCGGTGAATCGCGCGCCCGCCGCTGGTTCCTGACGGGCGAGCGATTTTCCGCGGCCGAGGCGCTCGGCGCCGGCCTCGTCCATTCGGTCGTGCCGGAGTCGGCTCTCGACGCCGAGGTCGACCGGATCGTCGACGCTCTCCTCCTCGGCGGACCCGAGGCGCTCGCCGTCTCGAAAGAGCTCGCGCGGCGCATGGGACGCCTCCCGATGGAAGAGGCGCTCGGGGATGCGATCGGGACCATCGCGGCACGTCGCGCCTCGGCCGAAGGGCAGGAAGGGATGCGCGCCTTCCTGGAGAGGCGCAGTCCGTCCTGGGCCGGGCGGAGCGCCACGTGAACGCACGTCCGTTCCGCAAGGTCCTCGTCGCGAACCGGGGGGAGATCGCCGTCCGCGTCCTCACGGCCTGCCGGACGCAGGGGCTTGCGACGGTCGCCGTCGCGTCCGAGGCCGACGCCTCGTCGCGCCACGCGCGGCTCGCGGACGAGCTCGTCCTTCTGGGACCGGCGCCGGCCCGGGAGTCGTACCTCGTCGCCGGGAAGATCCTCGATGCGGCGCGCGCCACGGGCGCGGACGCCGTCCACCCCGGCTTCGGGTTCCTCTCCGAGAACGCTGCCTTCGCCAGGGCCGTCCTCGACGCGGGGCTCGTCTGGATCGGGCCTCCTCCCGAAGCGATCGAGGCGATGGGGCTCAAGGTCCCGTCCCGCGAACGGATGAAGGCGGCGGGAGTCCCGGTCGTTCCCGGCTCGCACGACCTTTCGGCCGAGCACCTCGCTGCCATCGGGCTCCCGGTCGTGATCAAGGCCTCGGCCGGCGGTGGCGGCAAGGGGATGCGCGTCGTCCGTTCGGAAGGGGAGCTCGCGCAGGCGATCGAGTCATGCCGCCGCGAGGCCGAAGCCGCCTTCGGCGACCCGACCCTCTACGCCGAGAGATACCTCGAGCACCCCCGGCATATCGAGATCCAGATTTTCGGGGACGTGTACGGGCGCGTGGTCGCGCTCGGCGAGCGCGAGTGCTCCCTCCAGCGCCGCCACCAGAAGGTGGTGGAGGAGAGCCCCTCGCCTGTCGTGACGCCCTCCCTTCGCGCCCGGATGAGCGAGGGGGCCGTGGCGGCGGCGCAGGCGGTCGGCTACGTCAACGCCGGCACGGTGGAGTTCCTCCTCGACTCCGACGGGTCGTTCTACTTCCTCGAGATGAACACGCGCCTCCAGGTCGAGCATCCCGTCACGGAAGAGGCATGGGGGCTCGACCTCGTCACGCTCCAGCTTGCGGTCGCCGCGGGCGAGCCGCTTCCGGAAGATTTGCCGACGGCGCCCGTCGCGCACGCAATCGAGGCGCGGCTCTATGCGGAGGATCCGGAGAACGGCTTCCTTCCCCAGACTGGAACGGTCCTCGCCTACGAAGAGCCGGGCGGTCCCGGCGTGAGGGTCGACTCGGGCATCGAGACGGGAAGCGAGGTCTCCGTCCACTACGACCCGATGCTCGCGAAGGTCGTGGCGAGAGGGCGCACGCGCGAGGAGGCGCGGCGCCGGCTCGTCGACGCCCTCGGCCGGACCGTCGTCCTCGGGGTGGCCACCAACGTCTCGTGGCTGCGCCGCCTGCTCGAGACGCCCGAGTTCGTGCATGGCCAGTTCGACACGTCGTTTTTGTCCCGCTTCGAGGTCCCACCCTCGCCGGAGCCCCCGGCGGAGATCCTCGCGGCGGCTGCGGGAGTCCACTCGGCCGGAGACGGCCGGAGCGCCGGAACGGCGCAGAGGGCCTTTCCCGACCCCTTCGCGGGCGGGGCGTTCCGGGTGCTCGGATGAAATTGAAGAACCTCGCGACAGGCACCGTTCACGAGATCACAACCGAGCGGGGCGAGCTCCCCCGCGGCGCCCGCGCCGTGAGGGACGGCCTGACGACCTGGATCCATTATCGCGGCCAGACGTGGCGACTCGTGCACCTCATCGAAAGGCCGGGCGCGAGCGAGGAGGAGGAGCAGGGCCTGAGGGCGCCGATGCCCGGCGTCGTGGCACGCGTCCTCGCCGAGGAAGGGCAGGCCGTCGAGAAAGGGACGCCTCTCCTCGTCCTCTCCGCCATGAAGATGGAGCACGAGATACGCAGCCCCCGGCCGGGGCGGCTGGTGAAGCTCTTCCGCGCCGTGGGGGAGAGGGTCGACATGGGCGACCTGCTGGCGGAGATCGAGTGACGGGGACGGGGCGAGTCTGCGTCGTCGAGGTGGGGCCGAGGGACGGACTCCAGAACGAGCGGGGCTTCGTCCCGACCGCCGTGAAGATCGCCTTCGTCGAGGCGCTCGCCCACGCGGGCCTGCCCGTGGTCGAGACGACCGCGTTCGTCTCGACGCGGGCGATTCCCCAGCTCTCCGATTCGGCCGAGGTCTTCTCGGGCGTGAGAAAGAAGCCCGGCGTGCGCTATCCGGTCCTCGTCCCGAACGAGAGAGGGCTGGTGAGGGCGCTCGCGGCGGGAGCCCGCGAGATCTCCCTCTTCACCGCCGCGACGGACACCTTCAACCTGAGGAACACGAACGCCACCATCGAGCAGTCGTTCGCCCGCTTTGCGCCGGTCCTGGTCCGGGCACAAGCCGAGGGCCTCCGCGTCCGGGGCTACGTATCGACCGTCTTCGGTTGCCCGTACGAAGGGCGTGTCGACCCGGTAAAGGCCGTGGCCGTGGCGCTACGGCTTTTCGAGGCCGGGTGCGGGGAGATCTCTCTCGGCGACACGATCGGCGTCGCCGTTCCGACCCAGGTCGCCGACGTCGTCGGTCGCCTCCGGGAGGCGGGAGTCCCGGTGGACCGCATTGCACTGCACATGCACGACACGCGAGGCACAGCGCTCGCAAACGTCGTCGAGGGCTTACGGATGGGGGTTCGCGTCTTCGATTCGTCCGCAGGGGGGCTCGGGGGATGCCCCTATGCCCCGGGAGCGGCGGGGAATCTCGCGACCGAGGACCTTCTCTACCTTCTCCACGGCATGGGCTACGAGACGGGCGTCGACCTTGCGAGCGTCGCCCGGGCCTCGGGCGTCCTCGCCGAGACGACCGGCCGCCCGCCGGTGTCGCGCGTCTACGCCGCGCTCCGGGGCCTATCCAGGAGCGGTTGACGGAGCCTTCCTGCGTTGACCCATCCCTCTCTGGGACGTAGACTTTCCGCTACGTAAGTCAGTCACGTCGAACGGTGGTTCGAGGAGTCGAAATGGCGATCAAGATCCTTCTCGCGGACGACAGCCTCACCATCCAGAAGGTCGTCGAGTTGACCTTCTCGGACGCAGAGACACGTCTCATGGCCGTCGGGAGCGGCGATCGGGCCGTCCAGGCGCTCGACGCCTTCCAGCCGGACATCGTTCTGGCGGACGTCGTCATGCCCGGCCTGACGGGCTACGACGTGTGCGACACGGTGAAGCAGCGTCCCGGAGGTGCCTTCGTCCCCGTCGTCCTGCTCACGGGAACATTCGAGCCGTTTGACCGGGCTCGGGCCGAGCGGGTCGGCAGCGACGCCATCGTGACCAAGCCGTTTGACTCCCACGCGCTCCAGGGACTCGTACGGGACCTCGTAACCCGGGCCCGTGCCGCCCGCGAAGATGCCGAGGCTGCCGCTCTCGCAGCTCCTCCGCCCGTTCCCGAGCCGCCTCCGACGATGATCCTCTCGGCCGCCGAGCTGGAAGGGGTGCTGACGCACCCGGTGCCGCCCGCGGAGGACACGGGGGCGACCCAGTCGATGCCGGCCCTGACCCTGTCCGAAGCCCTTCCCTCGCCATCCGCCGAAGAAGAGTGGCCGATGTCGCGCGCGGACGCGAGCTACCGGACGATAGCGATGAGGATTCCCACGGCGGCGGAGCTCGCTGCGGCGGCTCCAGTCGGGACTTTCGAACCACCGCCCCCGCCTCCGCCGTTCTTCGAGCCCGAACCGGTTTCGCTCGCTCCTCCGCCGCCGTCCCCGTTCTACCGGCCGGACCTGGTCGCGCCAGTCGAGCCGCCGCCGCTCCCCCTGCCCGAGCCGGAGCCTGCTGCCGTCGAGCCGCCGCCTGCGCCGTTTGACGTCGAATCCCAGCTCGAGACGGAAGCGCCGCCCCCCCCCTCGTTCCACGAAGTCGAGCCGGCATTCGAGCCGCCACCTCCCCCTCCTCCGCCGGCGTTCTACGAGCCCGAGCGGGAGTTCGGTTCGGCGCCTCCGCCGCCGCCTCCCCCCTCGTCCTGGGGATTCGAGCCGGCATTCGTGCCGCCGCCCCCTCCGCCTCCGCCGGCGTTCTACGAACCGGAGGTCCCGGCGGCTTCAGAGGCGCTGGCTCCGTTCGAGATCGAAATGGGAAGGGCGGACGAGCCGTTCGTCGAGGAGGCGGAGAGCTCCGAGCCCCTCGCGCCGGAGATGGGCGCGCCGGCCCCATTCGAGGCCGTTGTGGAACCCGAGCCCGAGTCCGCTTCCGAGGAGGTCGGGATCGCATTTTCCCGGGAGGCGATCGAGGCCGTGCCCGTCGAGACGGCCGCGACCGACAGCGCCGAATTCGAGCTTCCGGCCGAGGAGTTCGTACCGCAGGCTGCGGAACCGGGTCCGGCGGCTGCCGTGGCGGAAGAGGAACCCGTCGAGCCCTTCCCGGAGATGGACGAACCCGCTCAGGTCGCCGAGGCCGAGACCGCCCCGTGGGACGAAGGCCCCGAGATCGAGATTCCGCCACCTCCTCCGGAGCTCTCCGGAGGGCCGGAAGACACGGACGGGACCGAGCCCGTCACCCGCGACCTCGTAGCCGACCTCGAGGCCTTCGAAGCGTCCGGCAAGGTGCGGCGCCGGCCCGAGATCTGGGAGCGGCATGCCGCCCTCATCGGTGAAGAGACCCCGGCCGACATCGATGTCCCCGGTGTCGACCCGGTCGGGGTCGAGACCCCTCCGATGGTGGACCCGACGTCCTCGGAGCTCGAGGAGATGGCTGCGGCGGCCCGCATCGAGGACCTCTCGGCGCTCCTCCCGTCTGCGACCGTCCCCGCGATGGCCGTCGCCGCCGCAGTCCCGGCGCCGGACGACGTGACGCCTCCGGGTGCGGAGACGACGGCTCCCCTCGGGAGCGTGCCGGGGTCCGCGCTCTCCGATGCCGACGTCGACCGGATCGCCCGCCGGCTCGTCCAGCTCCTCTCGGACAAGGTCGTCCGCGACATCGCGTGGGAGGTCGTGCCAGAGTACGCGGAGCGTCTCGTCCGCGAGCGGATCGCCGAGGTCGAGCGGGCCGGCTGAGCCGTCGACCGGCCCTTCGCCAACGCCTCGATTAGACTCGGCGGACTTATGTCTTCCGCGCCCCGTCCCGAGCTCGACAAGCGGTTCGACCCGCAGTCCTTCGAGATGGCCTGGTACCGGCTCCAGGAGGAGTCGGGGCAGTTCCGTCCGGAAGTCGCCTCAGAGACCGCCCGCCCCTACACCCTCGTCATTCCGCCGCCGAACGTCACCGGGCGTCTCCACGTGGGGCACGCCCTCGGCCGGACGCTCGAAGACGTCCTCGCGCGATGGAAGAGGATGCAGGGCCATGCGGTCCTCTGGGTCCCCGGAGTGGACCACGCCGGCATCGCCACCCAGATGGTCGTCGAGCGCGACCTGATGGAGCGGACGGGAAAGAGCCGCCACGACCTCGGCCGCGAGCCGTTCCTGGCGATCTGTCGCGATTGGGCGGATGCCCGCCGGGGCGACATCCTGAACCAGATCCGCCGGCTCGGCTGCTCGTGCGACTTCTCCCGCGAGTACTACACGCTCGACGAAGTGCGATCCAAAGCCGTGCGCCGCGTCTTCAGCGAGCTTTTCCACCAGGGTCTCGCCTACCGCGACAGCCGCATGGTGAACTGGTGCACGCGCTGCGCCACGGTCCTCTCCGACCTCGAGGTGAACCACGTCGAGAACCAGGGTCACCTCTGGTCCGTGGTCTATCCGCTCGCGGACGGAAGCGGGGAGGTGGTCGTCGCGACGACGCGCCCCGAGACGATGCTGGGAGATACGGCGGTCGCGGTCCATCCGGACGACGAGCGCTACGCGGCGATCGTCGGACAGAAGGTCCGCCTGCCGCTCACCGACCGCCTCATTCCCGTCGTCGCCGACGAGATGGTCGATCGGGAGTTCGGAACGGGCGTCGTGAAGATCACGCCTGCCCACGACCCGAACGACTTCGAGGCGGGACGGCGGCATGGCCTCGACCAGATCGCCGTCATCGGATTCGATGGAAAGATGACCGCCGAGGCGGGCGAGGCCTACGCGGGACTCGAGCGCGCCGCGGCCCGCAAGAAGGTCCTCGCCGACCTCCGCGAGCTGGACCTGCGCCGGGGCGAGAAGCCGCACACGTCCGCCGTCGGACGATGCCAGCGGTGCGACACCGTCCTCGAGCCCCTCGTCTCGCTTCAGTGGTTCGTGAAGATCAAGCCGCTGGCCGACAAGGCGGTCGCCGCCACCGAGGCCCGCGAGGTCACCTTTACGCCTGAGCTCTGGAAGAAGACGTACGACGAGTGGATGAAAAACATCCGCGACTGGTGCGTCTCGAGGCAGCTCTGGTGGGGACACGAGATCCCGGCCTGGTATTGCCCGGACGGACACGTCACGGTGCCGAGGCCAGGCGAGAACGCCGACCCGGCCGTCTGCGCCACCTGCGGAAGCACCGCCCTGGTGCGCGACCCCGACGTCTTCGACACGTGGTTCTCGTCGTGGCTCATGCCGCTCTCGGTCCTCGGCTGGCCGGAGAAGACGAAGGATCTCTCCCGCTTCTACCCGACGGACGTCATGGTCACCGGCTTCGACATCCTGTTCTTCTGGGTCGCCCGGATGATCATGGCCGGCGTCTGGTTCGACGGCCGCGTCCCCTTCCGGGAAGTCTTCCTCCACGGTCTCGTCCGGGACGAGTGCGGACAGAAAATGTCGAAGACGAAAGGGAACGTCATCGACCCGCTCGTCATGTGCGACGAGTACGGGGCCGACGCCGTCCGCTTCGCCCTCGCCGTCCTCTCGGGGACGGGCCGGGACCTGCCGTTCGGGACGACGCGGGTCGCGGCCTCGCGCGCCTTCGCGACGAAGGTCTGGAACGCCGCCCGCTTCGCCATGGGGATGCTCGGTGAGGAAAGGGTGGCCGACGAGCCCGACTTCGCCTCGCTCGGGCGGGTCGACCGGTGGATCCTCGACCGGCTCTCGGCGACGGCGATCAAGGTGAACGAGTCTCTCGGAATCTTCCGCTTCGACGAGGCGGCGAACGCCCTGTACGCATTCTTCTGGACGGAGTTCTGCGACGGTTACGTCGAGATGGTCAAGCAGGTCCTGCGCGACCCGGACGTCCCCGAGGACGGGAAGGCCAGGACACGATCCGTCCTCCGCCGCGTTCTCCTCGACTCCCTCGCTCTCCTCCACCCCTTCATGCCGTTCATCTCCTGCGAGATCCGCGAGGCGTTGAACGGCGACGGAGCGAAGCTCCCGGTCCTCCCTTACCCGCAGGGGCGTGGCGACTGGAACGATTCGTTCGCGGTCGAGGTCGTGGAGACGCTGCGCGAGACGGCGACGCGCGTGAGAAACCTCCGCGCCGAGCGGGGCATGGCGCAGACCGAGGAGCTCGCCGCGGGACTCGAGGTACCCGAGGGACCCGTGGCCGAGGCGCTCCGCGCTCACGCGCCGCTCCTCGTCCACATGGCCCGGCTCGCGAGCCTGACGGTCGCTCCGAAGGTCGATCTTCCGGGCGCCTTCCACGAGCACATCGGCGTGGCGGGACTCGTGGTCTCGCTGCCGGCGAAGGAGCTCTCGGCGGACGACGAGGTGAAGATCCGGAAGGAGATCGCGGCCCTCGACAAGGAAGCCGAGGGAATCGGCCGGAAGCTCTCCGACGAGTCGTTTCTCTCTCGCGCGCCGCAGGCGGTCGTCGAGAAGGTCCGCCGTCAGCTCGAGGATCTGACCGCTCGCCGCGGCAAGCTCGTGGCGAACCTGGGGGAGGGAACGGCCACGTGACGAGCCCGCTCGGCGCCCTCGTTCCGCTCGCAGGCCGGCGTTTCGAGAGGGTCGTCAACGTCGTCTTTCTCGAAGAGGCGGCCTCGACGAACGACGTCGCGCGCGCGCTCGTGGAGCGAATGGTGGTCGAGGAGACGGACCTCCTTCCGACCTGCCTCGTCGCCCGCCGGCAGACCGCCGGGAAGGGCCGGTCCGGCCGGACCTGGGAAACGGCGGGAGAAAGGGCCGTCGCCGTGTCTCTCGTGGCGCCGTGGCCCGAGGGGCCGGAGCGGATCCGCGTGCCGATCGCGGCCGGAATCTCGCTCGCGCGCTCCCTCTCTCGCACGTTCGGGCTCGAGCTTCGCCTGAAGTGGCCGAACGACCTCCTCGTTGCAGGGCGGAAGGTCGCGGGGATCCTCGTGGAGGGGCGAATCCTGCCGGACGGGAGCGGATACGCCGTCGTCGGCCTCGGCCTGAACGTGAATTCCAGCCGGGAAGAGCTCGACAAAATGGGTCTCCCGGCGGCGACCTCGCTCGCCCTCGAGGGGGCCGGCGCCGCGGCGCTCGAAGGGGACGCTCCGCTCGTGGCAGTCCTCCAGGCGTTCGACACACTTCTCGGCGAGGAAGTCTCCGACCTCTCCGCATCCTTCGCCGAGGTCACGATTCACCGGACGGGAGA
>DIAY01000277.1:0-584 GCA_002414905.1 Holophagales bacterium UBA5066
ACGGGTGATCCAGAGCCCCCGGAATTCGCGCTTCTTCTGCTTGCGGTCGCGCGTGGCGTAGGCGAGCGAACGCTCGACCTGCAGCTCGGCGATGCGGAAGCAGTTGTGCTTCGTTCCGTAGTAACCCTTTGCTAGATCCAGGATCCTCTTCCGGCGATCCTTCCTCTTTGTTCCGCGCTTGACGCGAGGCATGGCCTTATCTCCTCTTCCTTCTTACGCGTAGGGAAGCATCTTGCGAACGGTGTGCTCGTCCGCCTTGGCGACGAGCCCCGACTTGGCGAGCTGGCGCTTCCGGCCGGAGGCCTTCTTCGTCAGGATGTGGCGCGCCATCGCGTGGCCGCGCTTGAACTTCCCCTTGGCGGTGATCGTGAAGCGCTTGGCGGCGCCGCGGTGGGTCTTCCTCTTGTGGGTGGCCATGGGCCGGGTCTCCTTGCTCCGTGGGTGCGGTTCTGAGGCCGGAAAAGATCAGTGTTTCTTCGGCGGTCCGAAGATCATGTGCATCCGGTTGCCGAGCATCTCGGGGTTCCCCTCGGCGTGGGCCTTCCCTTCGAGGTCCTTGACGAGGCGCTGGAGGACCTTGCGCC
>DIAY01000277.1:934-2584 GCA_002414905.1 Holophagales bacterium UBA5066
CACGACGTCGAGGGCCACCTCACGTGCCTTCGCGAGCGCGTCCTGTGGCGTAACGACCCCGAGCTGCTCGCCGTCCTCGGCGATGAGGCGCACCTCGGGGAAACGAAGGATGTACTCGTTGATCGGGGAGTTCTTCTGGGGGGGGACCCGTGGACCGCCTCGAAAGAAAATGGCGCTTCCTCCTGTTCGTTACGACGACGCGTTAAATTCTGGCGGGCGCCGGGGCGCCCCACGTCGCCGCACGCGCGACGACGGCCTGTTTCATCTCGGAGACGACCTCGCCGAGAGCACGCGACCCGAGGTCCCCCTCGTGCCGCTTACGAAGCGAAACCGTTCCCGCCTCGCGCTCCTTCTCGCCCACGACGAGGAGGACGGGGACCTTCTCCAGCTCCCCGTTTCGGATCTTGGCGCCCAGCTTCTCGTTCCGCTCGTCGATCGTCACCCGCAGCCCCGCGTCGCGCAGCTGGGCGGCGACCTTCCGGGCGTAGTCGAGGAGCTTGTCGGACACCGGAATGACACGCGCCTGCTCGGGTGCGAGCCAGAGCGGAAAGTCGCCTCCGGTGTGCTCGACGAGGATCCCGAAGAAGCGCTCGAGCGAACCGAGAACGGCCCGGTGGAGGATGACGGGCCGTTTCTTCGAACCGTCGTCGGCCGTGTAGTGGAGGTCGAACTGCTCGGGGTTGGAGAAGTCGACCTGCAGCGTCCCGAGCTGCCAGGCGCGCCCGATGGCGTCGGTCACCTGGAAGTCGAGCTTCGGGCCGTAGAACGCGCCGTCGCCCGCGTGGATGTCGTAGGGCCGCCCGCGCCGCTCGAACGCGGAGGCGAGCGCCTTCTCGGCGAGGTCCCAGTTCTCGACCGTCCCCATGAACTTCTCGGGACGCGTCGCCAGGCCCACCTTCACCTCCGTGAAGCCGAAGGCCCCGTAGACCTCGTCGATCAGCTCGATGAAGCGGTCCATCTCGGAGGGCATCTGCTCGAGGGAGCAGAAGATGTGCGCGTCGTCCTGGCAGAAGGTCCTCACGCGCGTGAGGCCCTGCGTCACGCCCGACCGCTCGTACCTGTGGACCCGTCCGAAGTCGGCATAGCGGACCGGGAGGTCGCGGTACGAGAACGCCTGCTGCGCGAACATCAGGAAGTGCCCGGGGCAGTTCATCGGCTTGACGCCGAACTCCCGCTCGTCCACCTCCGTGAAGAACATGTTGTCGTGGTAGTTCTGGTAGTGCCCCGACTTCTTGAAGAGCTCGACGTCGAAGACCTGCGGCGTGACGACCTCGTCGTAGCCGTACTTCGGGTAGAGCCCCCGCATGTAGTCGACGAGGAGCGTGTAGATCAACGCCCCCTTCGGCAGGAAGAACGGCGACGCCGGCGCCCACGGATGGAACAGGAAAAGCCCGAGCTCCTTGCCGAGCTTGCGGTGGTCGCGGGCGCGCGCCTGCTCCATCCGGTGGAGGTGCTCGTCCAGCTCCTTCTGGGAAAGGAACGAGGCTCCGTAGATCCGCTGGAGCATCGGCTTGGTCTCGTCGCCCTTCCAGTAGGCGCCCGCGGCGTGCGTCAGCTTGAAGACGCCGAGCTTCCCGGTCGACGGGACGTGGGGTCCGCGGCAGAGGTCGACGAAATCGGCCTGCCGGTAGCAGGAGAGCGAGCCCTCGG
>DIAY01000055.1:0-13797 GCA_002414905.1 Holophagales bacterium UBA5066
CACGTGCGCACCTTCGACTGGAAGAAGGCCGCGAAGATGCCGCGGAACCAGACGCCGCCGGTCAGGGCAGAGCCGGCCGAGTAGGCGAGCCCCTCGTCGGACCGGACGCGGTTCGTGATCCGGCTCGTGAAGCCGCCGCCGCCGAGGACGTCGTTCATGACGAGGGCGGTGTAGTAGTCGGGGTCGGTCCGCTGGAGCCCGGGGAGCATGACGGAGACGCGGCCCTGGTTGACGTCCTTGTCGACGAGGTAGAGGCCGGGAACCATCGCGTGAGCGGGCTTCGGTACGGGCGGGGCCGCCTCGCCCTTGTAGGGCCACCTTGCGAAGAGGGCGTCGAGCTTGCCGATCATCTGCGCGCGGGTGAGGCCCTTGCCGAAGTCCCCCGAGACGGCGACGACGAAGTTCTTCGGGTCGACCCACTTCCGGTGGAACGCGACGAGGTCGTCACGGGTGATCGCCTCGAGGGAGGCCTTCGTCGTGTAGCGGTTCTGGTAGTACCCCTCGCCATAGGCAAGGAAGAACCGTTCGCGCTGCTCGATGTCGGCGGTGTCGTCGTTGCGGGACTTCATCTCGGTCAGGAGCTGGTCCTTGCGGAGCTTCAGCTTGTCGTCCTGGAACCGGGGCTCGGTGAGGACCTCGCGCAGAAGCGCGAGCCCCTCGTCGAGGTCCTTGGCGAGGAGGTTGAGGGAGACGGAGCCGCGGTCGACGCCGTAGCTGGCGTTCAGCTGGGCGGCGAGGAAGGCGAGGCGCTCCTCGAGCTGCTCGGCCGACTTCGCCTTCGTCCCGCCGCGGGCGAGGAGGTAGCCGGCGAGCTCGGCGAGCCCTTCCTTTCCGGCGGGGTTCAGGTAGGTGCCGCCGCGCAGCGTCACGTTGATCGAGACGAGCGGCAGCTCGCGGTCTTCGGCGACGTAGGCGACGGGTCCGGACTTCAGCACCGTCCGGAAGTCCTTCGCCGCCGGCGGCTGGTAGGCGAACTTCGGGTAGGTCAGCTTGTCCGGGTGAGGCGGGATCGCCTGCGCCGCCGGGGCGAGGAGGAGGGCGCCGAGGAGGGCGAGGGCGGAGGTCCGCACGAAGGTCTTCATCGTTTTCACCTTCCGCTCCCTACTTCTTCCCGGCCTTCTCGAGCTCGGCGAGGCGTTCCTTCGCCTTCGTCACGAGAAGGTCGAAGCCCTTCTTCATCTCGGCGGGCACCTGGCCGGCCTGGGCTTCCATCTTCTCGATGCTGGCGCTCAGCTTCTCGGCGTCCGTTTCGGCGGCGAGACGCGCCAGCGACTGCTTGATCATCGGCCGGATCTGCTCCGGGACGTCCGCGAGCGCGGCGTCGTCGGCCGACGGGGCCGAGCCCGCTTTCCTCGAGATGAGCGCCGTCGCCTGGTTCTCCTTGACGAGGTACGTCTGCGCGACGCGCTGCACGTCGGCGGCCGTGACGGCCTCGAGCTTCTTCGGCCCGGAGTTCATCTCCTGCCAGTCGCCGTAGGCCTCGTTGACCATGAGCTGCAGGAGGATCGGGAAGTTCGAGGAGAGACGGCGGAACGAGCCCGCCGCGATGTTGTTCTTCACCTTCTGGAGCTCGTCGTTGGGGACAGGCTCCCTTCTCAGGCGATCGATCTCGGTGAGGGCCCTGGCGGCGACCTCGGCGGGCGTCCTGCCTTCCTTCACCTCGGCACCGAAGGCGAACGAACCGGCGTACTTCCCGGGGGCGCCAAAGGAGTTGTGCGAGGCGCTCGCCTCGGTCGCAACGGCGTCCTCCGGCAGGACGAGGGCCTTGTAGAGACGGCCCGTCCGGCCGTTCAGCACCTCGGCGAGGACGGCAAGGGCGTACGAGTCCTTGTGCTGGAACGGCACCGTGTGCCACCGGATCTCGGCGGTGGGGTTCGTGTCCGCCTCGCCCTCGAAGAGCAGGTCGTACTGCCACTTCGTCGGGAGCGTGATGACCTCGGGGGGGGTGACCTTTCCGCGCGGGATTCGCCCGAAGTACTCGTTCGCCAGCTTCAGCGCTTCGGTCTTGTCGAAGGCGCCGACGAGGACGGCGGTCAGGTTGTTCGGGGCGTAGTAGGTCGAGAAGTAGTCGTCGGCCTGCGCCTTCGTGATGCTCGCGACGTCGGAGGCGTAGCCGATGACGGGCCACGTATACGGGGTCGAGTGCCAGAAGATCGAGTCGAACGCCTCGTCGAGCTTCCCGGTCGGGGTCGACTCGACGCGGAGCCGGCGCTCCTCGTAAACGACATCCCGCTCGGCGTAGAACTCGCGGAAGACGGGGTCCTTCAGCCGGTCGGACTCCATCCAGAACCAGAGCTCGAGCTTGTTCTTCGGCACGGTGATGAAGTAGGCGGTCAGGTCGTTCGTCGTGAAGGCGTTCATTCCGGAGGCGCCGTTCTTCGTGTAGATCCGGTCGAATTCGTTCTTGACGAGGAGGTCGCGCTGCTCCTTGACGAGCACGTCGAATTTCGCCTCGAGCTCCTTGTACCGGGCGGTCCTGCTCTCCGGCTTCGAGAGGTCGTCGATCTCGCCCCGCCTCCAGGCGGCGCGCATCTTCGACTCCTCGGCCCGCATCCCGTCGCGAAGCTTCTCCTGCTCGGCGATGATCTCGAGGTCCCGTCCCGGGTCCTTCGAGCCGAGCGTCGTCGTCCCCTTGAACATCATGTGCTCGAAGAGGTGGCTGATGCCGGTGATGCCGACGCGCTCGTTGACGCTGCCGACCTTCGCGACCCAGCCGGCCGAGACGGAGGGCTCGTCGGGCCGCTGGACGAGAAGGAGCTTCATCCCGTTCGGCAGGATGTGCTCCTCCGCCCGGACTTCCTGGGCCGCGGCGGGACCTCCGAGGAGGAAGGCCGCAGCGGCGGTGACGAGGAGGACTTGTCTGCAAATGGTCATGGACACCTCACCTTGAAAGTTTGATACGCAGGCGATGCGCCGGGGGGTTTCACCGGCGAGAAACCGGCACCTCATGAGAAGACATCGCAGGATTCGCTCCGTGCCGGGGGGCGGCCCGATGGGCTCCGGGGTCCGGCCTCTACAGGAATCGTCGGATTGCGTCGCGCCAGAAGGGCCAATCGTGACCGAAGACGCCGGGCCAGAACTCGGCGTGGACCCCGATTCCCTTTCCCTGGAGAAGCCCGGCGAAGTGCCTGTTCTCGCCGACGAGCGAGTCGTACTCGCCGGTGGCGACGAACCACTCGACCTGGCGGAGACGCTGGACGAGCCCCTCGTCGGCATTGGCGACGAAGGCCTCGGGGCAGTGGAAGTAGCAGAGGTCGTCCCAGTAGCCGTCGAGGAACTGACCGACGTGGTAGAGGCCCGAGAAGAGAACCGCCTTCGTGACGAGGCCGGGATACCGCCCGGCGAAGTTCGCCGCGTGATAGGCGCCGAACGAAGCGCCGCAGACGCCGAGATCGCTGCGTCCGGAGCGGTGCTGGACGTAGGGGACGAGCTCGTTCGTGAGGTAGCGGTCGTAGTCGTCGTGCCGCCTCACGCGGTAGGCGGGGGGCGCGTTCTTGTTGTACCAGCTCTCGGTGTCGATGGAGTCGACGCAGACGAGCTGGATGTAGCCGGCGTCGACCTTGTCGGCGAGGGCGCCCGTCAGGCCGAAGTCCTCGGCCTGCCAGAAGCGCCCCATCGAGGTGGGGAAAATGAGGACGGGGTAGCCGCGATCCCCGAACCAGAGGAACTCCATCGTCCGTCCGAGGTGGTGGCTGACCCAGGAGTGGTATTCGCGCCTCATGCCGCGGAGTCTATAGAGGCCGGGGCTTTGCGGCTCGGAGAGGGCTCCGATACGATCCCCGTCGCGGAAGAACCGGGTCTGTGGAGGTAGCCGTGAGCGTGAAGACGATCGGGGTCCTGTTCGGCATGGAGGACACCTTTCCCTGGGCCCTCTGCCATGAGATCAACGAGCTGGCCAGGCGCCGCGGTCTCGCCCTCAAGGGGGAGCCCGTCCAGATCGGGCACATCTCCCAGGAACAGACGTTCACGTACGACGTGATCCTCGACCGCATCAGCCACGAGGTGCCGTTCTACCGGACGTTCCTCAAGTGTGCGGCCGCGCGGGGCAGCCAGGTCGTCAATAACCCGTTCTGGTGGTCGGCCGACGACAAGTTCTTCGACAACGTCGTCGCCCGGGCCGTGGGCGTCGCCGTGCCGCGGACGGTCCTGCTTCCACACAAGGAGCACCCGCCGAACACGACCGAGAAGTCCTTCCGCAACATGGGTCTCGTCGACTGGGACGAGGTCTTCCGCTATCTCGGCTTCCCGATCTTCATGAAGCCTGCCTACGGCGGCGGCTGGAAGGACGTCTACAAGGTCCACAGCCGCGATGAGTTCTTCGAGGCGTACGACAAGACCCACACCCTGACGATGATGGCCCAGGAGGCGATCGAGTTCACCGACTACTACCGGTGCTGGGTCGCCGGCCGGCGGAAAGTGCGGATCATCCCGTATGCGCCGAAGGAGCCCCACGAGTCGCGATACTCGGCGGTCGCGGGGCAGCCCGTGCCCGACGACATGGCGCTGCGGGTCACGCGGGACGCCCTCGCCCTCTGCGACGCGCTCGGCTACGACATGAACACGGTCGAGTTCGCCGTCCGCGACGGTGTGCCGTACGCCATCGACTTCATGAACTGCGCCCCCGACGCCGATCTCCATTCGCTGGGCGAGGAGACCTTTCGCTGGATCGTAACGGAGATGGCCGAGACCCTCGTCGAGCGTGTGCTCCACCCGATCCCGTGGGAGCCGACGGGCACCTGGCCGAAGGCGCTCGGGCTCGTACCGCACTGAACGAGGCGGAGGCTGCCGGCGCAGCGGCCGGTCCTCCGTTCCCGTCAGGCCGGAGAGGGCCCGGATCCTCTCGCCCGCCTGTGAGGAAGAGGCAGAATGCGCCTCTCTGGAGGTGACGGCATGAGGAGACTCGGCGGTGGACTGGCGATCCTCCTGGGAGGTGCGCTCGTGGCGGCGTCGGCGGAGAAGCCCGCCGATCTGATCCTGACGAACGGGAAGGTCGTGACGATGGACGAGGCGAAGCCGGTGGCCGAGGCCGTCGCGGTCCTGGGCGACAGGGTCGTCCTCGTCGGAACTGCCGCGGAGGTCGCGAAGCGGCGCGGGCCGAAGACGCGGGTGATCGATCTCGGCGGCAAGACCGCGATGCCGGGCTTCATCGACGGGCACGCGCACCTCGTCGGCATCGGCGACGCGCGGATCGCGCTCGATCTGCGCGGAGCGAAGAGCTGGGACGAGGTTGTCTCCCGCGTCGCGGCCGCCGTGAAGAAGGCGCGCCCGGGCGAGTGGATCCTCGGGCGCGGCTGGCACCAGAAGGATTGGGTCTCGCAGCCGGAGCCGAACGTCGAGGGGTTCCCGCTCCACGGGGGTCTCAGCGCCGTCTCGCCGCTGAACCCGGTCCTCCTCTCCCACGCCAGCGGCCACGCCGCGTTCGCCAACGCGGCCGCGCTGAAGCGGGGCGGTGTTTCCCGCGACACGAAGCCCCCGGCGGGGGGAGAGATTCTGAAAGACGCGGCGGGCGAGCCGACGGGACTCCTGCGCGAGACGGCGGAGGACCTCGTCTACCGTGCCCTCGAGGCCGATCTCGCGAAACGGACGCCCGCCGAGAAAACGGCGGACCTCGACCGGCGTATCGACCTCGCCGTCGAGGAATGCCTCCGCAAGGGAATCACGACGCTCCACGACGCGGGGAGCTCGCTCGGCGTCGTCAGACGCTACCGGCAGCGGGCCGAGGCGGGAACGCTCGGCCTGCGCGTCTACGCGATGCTCTCCGCCTCGAACGAGGAGCTCGAGAAGAACGCCGCGAAGGTCCGCGTCGTCGGCGCGGGGCAAAACCACCTCACGGTGCGCGCAGTCAAGCGGCTTGCCGACGGTGCCCTCGGCTCCCGGGGCGCGTGGTTCCTGGCGCCCTACACCGATGCCCCGGGGAGCACCGGGCTGAACACGTACTCCATGAAGGACCTCGAGCGAACGGCCGAGATTGCCGTCGCGAACGGCTACCAGCTCGGCGTCCACGCCATCGGGGACCGGGCGAACCGCGAGGTCCTCGACGTCTACGCGCGGGTCCTCGCCCGGCACCCGAAGAAGGACCTCCGTTTCCGGATCGAGCACGCCCAGCACCTCGACCCCGCCGACGTTCCGAGGTTCGCGAAGCTTCCGGTCCTCGCAATGATGCAGGGAATCCATTGCACCTCCGACGCCTCGTTCGTCGTCGCCCGTCTCGGCGAGAAGCGGGCGAAGGAGGGCGCCTACGCCTGGCGCCGGGTCCTCGATGCCGGGGCTCGAATCGGGAACGGGACCGATGCGCCCGTCGAGGACGTCGACCCGATCGCCTCGATCCACGCCTCGGTGACGCGACAGCCGGCGAAGGGGCCGGCCTTCTTTCCCGAACAGCGGATGACGCGAATGGAAACGCTCCGTTCCTACACCGTCGCGAACGCCTACGCCGCGTTCGAGGAGGATCTCAAGGGGACACTCTCGCCCCGCAAGCTCGCCGACCTCGTGGTCCTGTCGAAGGACCTCTCGACGATCCCGGACGAGGAGATCCTCTCGACGCGGGTCCTGACGACGATCGTCGGAGGAAAGGTCGCGTTCGACGCGTCGCGATGAAGGGGCCGCGAGGGCCCTCCTCGCCGAGCTCGGATTCGAGAGACTGCTCGTCCTGCACGGATCGGCCGTCCGGCTCGGGACGGACTCCGTCGTCGTCGGCTCGAAGGGGGTCGGGAAGTCCACGCCGTGTCGTGCGCTGGTGCGCCGCGGGGACGCTCGGGGTTCTCCGGCGAGCCGCCCTCCTCCCGGCCGGCCCGCGCAGAATCCTTCCCTCACCGGGGGGATGGGCGCCGCGAGCTGCCGGGAGGCGCCCCGGAACGGGACTGCTCCGCTTCCACCGGGCCTTCGAGCTGGCGGCCTTCCGGGGGGCGTCCTCTCCTCCCAGCGTCGCAAGGAGCCGATCACCCGGCGCCTTCTCCCCATCGACCCCTTCGTCGTGGCCGAGTAGCCGGCTGGCTCTTCGGGATCGTGGGAGACCGATGGCCGGACGATGTCTCCGGTGATCGACGTCGAAGCCCGAATCCCGGCCGAAACGACCGTCCGGCGTCCGGCCATGACGGGGTCCAGGCCGGAACCCCTCCAGCGGCTCGAAGACGCGATGTCCTTCCTCTAGACTCCGGCTTCGTTCCCGTTCGAGAGGTGGCCCGATGGCGCAAACAGTGCGCGATACCGAGACGTCTCTGCTCCTCGACCTCCTCGCCGAGGCGTTCGAGAGGAAGTCGTGGCACGGCACGAACCTGCGCGGCGCGTTCCGCGGGATGACGGCGGCCGAGGCGGCCTGGCGCCCCGAAGAGGGGCGGCCGAACGCCTGGGAGCTGGCCCTGCACACCGCCTACTGGAAGTACGCCGTGAGGCGGAAGCTGACCGGGGAGAAGAGAGGATCGTTCGCCCTCGAAGGGAGCAACTGGTTCCGGCGTCCGGAGGGTGAACCCGGTGAGGATGCCTGGAAAGCCGATCTCTCCCTTCTCACCGCCGAGCACCGCGCGCTCGTCGCCGCCGTCGCGGAACGTCTTCCGGCGCTCACGGGTGCCGCCCGCGCGAAGGCGCTCCACCTCGTTCGCGGAGTTGCGGCTCACGACCTCTACCACTGCGGCCAGGTACAGCTTCTGAAGAGGCTCCGTCCGAAGGGATGAGCGGAGGCTTCTTCCCGCCGACGCGGGTTTCCGTCATCGAGGCGGCCCGGAGCGGCGACGCGGGGGAGCGCCGGCGCGCGCTCGAGACGCTCGTCGCGGCCTACTGGCGGCCGATCTACCGACACGTGCGGCGGAAGTGGGGAAAGGGTCACGAGGAGGCGGCCGACTCGACGCAGGAGTTCTTCGCCGAGCTTCTCGAGCGCGACCTCCTCGCCCGCTTCGACCCGTCGAAAGCAAAGCTGAGAACCTACCTCCGCGTCTGTGTCGACGGCCTCGTCGCCAACTCGGAGAAGGCGGCGGTGCGTCAGAAGCGGGGGGGCGGGATGCCACTGCTCTCCCTCGATTTCGAGGGGGCTCGCGACGAGCTGGAGCGCGCCCTGGCCGCCCCCGGGGAGTCGCCGGAGCGCGAGTTCGAGAAGGAGTGGGCGCGGAGCGTCCTCGAGCTCGGCCTCGCGCGGCTCGAGCTCGCCCTCGCCGGGCGGGGCAAGGGGATCGCGGCGCGCCTCTTCGAGATCTACGACCTGGGTGCGGAGGGAGACCCTCCTCCCCCCTACGCCGCCCTCGCCCAGCGCTTCGGCGTCTCCGTCTCCGACGTCACGAACGGCCTCTCGCTGGCGCGGCGCGAGCTTCGCAGGATCGTCCTCGGCCTCCTGGGCGAGATGACGGGGAGCGAGGAGGAGTTCCGGCTCGAGGCGCGGGCCCTCCTCGGGGTGGACGGGCCGTGAGGCCGCTGGCGGGCGAAGACGTCGTGCGACTCGCCCGGGCGCTTCGGGCTCCCGACCTCTCTGGGACGCGATTCGTCCTCCTTCGGGAGATCGGCCGGGGAGGGATGGGAAGCGTCTGGGAGGCCGAGGACCCCGAGCTGGCGCGGATCGTCGCGGTGAAGGTCCTCGACCTGCCCGACGATTCCGGGGATCTCGCCGCCCGACTGCGCCTCGAGGCGTGCGTCCTGGCGCGGCTCGAACACCCCGGGATCGTCCCGGTCCACGACGTCGGGACCCTGCCCGACGGGCGCCCCTTCTACGCGATGAAGCTCGTTCGGGGCGAACGGCTCGACGTGGCCGCGGCGCGCCTCGCGACGCTTCCCGAGAAGCTCCGGCTCTTTCTGCGCGTCTGCGAGCCGGTCGCCTTCGCCCACGCGCGGGGCGTCGTCCACCGCGACCTCAAGCCCGACAACGTCATGGTCGGGCCGTTCGGCGAGGTCCTCGTCCTCGACTGGGGGATCGCTCGCGTCGTCGGAGAGGCGGCGCCGGAGGGAACGCCGGAAGGAGGAGCGGCGCGGCCCGCCGCGGGGCCCGGGACCGCTGCCGGGTCGGTCCTCGGGACGCCCGGCTTCATGGCCCCGGAACAGGCCAGGGGCGAAGGCGGGGTCGACCACCGCGCCGACGTCTTCGCTCTCGGCGCGCTGCTCGCCGCACTCGTCGGGGAGGCGGTTCCCGCGAGCCGCCGCCTCGCGGCGATCGTCGCCCGAGCGACGGCCGCCCGGCCCGGCGAGAGGTACTCCGACGTTTCGTCTCTCGCCGCGGACGTGACCCTCCTCCTGGACGGAGAGCCGGTCACGGCCTATCGCGAGCGGTTCTGGGAGAGAGCCGCGCGGTTCGTCACCCGGCACCGTGTGGCACTCCTCCTCGTGGCGGCCTACCTCGCGGCGCGGGCCGCGATCCTCCTCGTGTACGGGCGTTAATGAAAACGGCGAAGCCGTTGAACAGGTGAGATGAAGGGAGATCGACGATGAACAAGCTGCTTCTTGGGCTGCTTCTCGGAGGAGGGCTCGGTGTTCTCGACGGGCTGACAGCGTGGTTCACGCCGGAGGTCCGGAAGGACATCCTCGGGATCGTGATGGGATCGACGTTCAAGGGGCTCGTCGCGGGCCTCCTCATCGGGTTCTTCTCGCGGAAGGTCGCCTCGATCCCGGCGACGGTCGTCTTTGGCGTCGTCGTGAGCGGCTTCTTCGCGTATCTCGTGGCCGCGCAGATGGGCAAGTACTACTTCGAGCTGATGCTTCCCGGCGCGCTCGTCGGCCTTATCACCGGATACGTGACGGCGCGGTACGGGAAGGGCGGCCCGGAACGAAACCCGGAAGGCCGTCCCGCGTAGAAAGACGGAACGACACTTCGGGAGAACACCGTACGCGGGGAGAGCCCGTGGCGGGGAAGAGTGCCCCTTCGGGGGCGGAACGAAAGGAGACGACCATGGCTGGAAAGGCGAACCCGATTCCCGATGGGTATGGCAGCGTCACCCCCTATCTCTGCGTCAAGGGCGCCGCGGCGGCGATCGAGCTCTGGAAGACGGCGCTCGGCGCCGAGGAGCTCTTCCGGATGCCGGGACCGGGGGACATGGTGATGCACGCCGAGGTGAAGATCGGCAGCTCGATCGTCATGGTGTCGGACGAGTTCCCCGACTGGGGGCAGCTCGGCCCGATCTCGAGGGGCGGGACGACCTGCACGATGATGCTCTACGTCGAGGACTGCGACGTGGCGTTCAAGCGGGCCGTCGAAGCCGGCTGCGCGTCGACCCAGGAGCCGAAGGACGAGTTCTGGGGCGACCGGTTCGCCAAGGTGACCGACCCCTTCGGCCACCAGTGGGCGTTCGCCACCCACGTCGAGGACGTCTCGCCGGAGGAGATGCAGAAGCGGATGGCGGCGATGGGAACGGGAGGCTGAGCAACGGCCCCGCGGGAAGCCCGCAGCGCCTCGCTATCCGAGGGGGCGGTCTCGCCGAAAACAGTCCAGGCGCCCCGGTGCCGAAGTGAGCGGGTCGCGGACGACGATTTCGCGGTCGGGCGGGGAAGGGAGATCGCCCGACCGATCCTTACGGAATCCGGCGATCGACGCCGGGACGAGAGCCGGCTCCGGGAATCACTGCCTTTCCCGGAAGGGGTGCGGGCGAGGAGCCGGCCGCGCTTCGAGGCGAGAGACCCTGTCCGATCGGCTGGGCGGCGGCGTCCGAACAGGGACCCGCTCTCTCGAGCCGGTGTTGCGGTATCTCCCTGGAGCTCCGGCACCCGAGTCGAGGGGCTCTTGAAAAACCGGATTGGACCGTCTATCGTGCCAAAATCAGGGAGTTCGACATGAAAAACAGGAAGTTCTCCGTTTCGCTGCTGTGCTTCGCACTCGTCGCTTTCGGCGCGCTGCGGGTCTTTGCGGCCGTGACCGAATCGAGCACCAACGTGCCGCTCGCGATTCCCGACAACGGAAACGTCAACAGCACGTTGACTTTCAGCGTCAACGGCACGATCTCCGACGCCAACCTGACGGTCAACATCAGCCACACCTGGAACGACGACATCGAGCTGAGGCTCTCGAGCCCGAGCATCGCCGCGCAGCTCCTCTGGCAGGACTGCGGCGGGAGCGGGGACAACCTCACCAATACCGTGATCGACCAGCAGGCGGCGGGACTTTCGCCCTGCACCTTCGCCGGGGCGCCATTCACCGGGTCTTTCCAGCCGACCGACGGAACCGGGGCCGCGCCCGCCGCCGCCTCGGGCACTATGACTGCGTTTAACGGATCGGATTCGGGCGGGGTCTGGACGCTCAACGTCGTCGACGACTCGACGATCTGCACCGGGACCCTCAACGCCTGGTCGCTCACCCTCGACGGCACGCCGCCGCTTCCGGTCGAGCTGATGACCCTGGAGATCAGCTAGCCTCTTCCTGTTCCCTGCGGCCCGCATCGAATAGGGCGTGAAGCTCCCTGCGGCCCCCGGCACGATCCGCCGGGGGCCTTTCGCGTTCAGGCCTCCGGAACAGCTTCCGCCGTGAGCGGAGCGCGTGCGGTCGTCCTGTCTGCGGGGCTGGCGATGCTGGCGGGGGGGTGTCGGCCGGCCGTTCGTCCGCCTCCGAACGTGGTCCTCGTCTCGATCGACACCCTGCGCCCGGATCGGCTCGGCTGCTATGGCGGAGTGAAAGTCGAGACCCCGGCGATCGACGCCCTGGCTGTTGCGGGAGTGCGATTCCAGAACGCGTTCACTCCCGTACCGCTCACCCTGCCCGCGCACTGGACCATCCTGACCGGCGTCGAGCCGTGGAACCACGGCGTGGTGGATAACGGCATGACCCTCTCCGCGCCGCCGGTCGCGACCCTCGCCGAGCGTTTCGCCGCGGCCGGCTACGACACCGCCGCCTTCGTCTCCGCCTTCGTCCTGCACCGCACCTTCGGGCTCGACCGGGGGTTTGCCCGCTACGACGACGGCCCGGCCGCCGATGCCGCGCTCGACCAGCTGCTGCACGCGACCGCCCCGGCGGACGAGCGGGTCGACCGGGCCCTCTCGTGGCTGAGGCGCGAGCGCACGCGACCGTTCTTTCTCTGGCTCCATCTCTTCGATCCTCACGCGCCCTATCAGCCGCCCGCGGGTTTCCGCGCCCGCTATGCCGACCGCCCCTACGACGGCGAAGTAGCCTTCGTCGACACCCAGGTGGCGCGTCTCCTCGCCGCCCTCGATCGATCAGGACAGGCCGGCCGGACGCTCGTCGTCCTCCTCTCGGACCACGGCGAGAGCCTGGGAGAGCACGGCGAGGAGACTCACGGCGTCCTGCTGTACGACGCAACGCTCCGCGTGCCGCTGATCTTCCGCATGCCGGGGGTGATCTCCGCGGGAGAGGTGCGTCAGGAAGAGGTGACCCTGGCAGACGTCGCCCCCACGGTACTCGCGCTCGCCGGCCTGCCGGCGACGCCAGGGGTCGATGGCCGTGATCTGCTCGGTCCGGGCGGGCCGCCTCTCCGGCCGCTGGGCGCCATCTCGGAGGCGCCGCGCCGCCGGTTCGGGTGGGCGCCCCTGATCGCGATCCGAGAGGCCGGCTGGAAGTTCGTCGCGGCGCCGCGGCCAGAGCTCTACCGGATCGCCGAGGACCCGGGCGAGCAGGTCGACCGGATCGCCGACGAGCCGGGGCGCTCAGTGGGCCTCGCGCGCGCGGCGCGGAGGATAGAGACGACCTTACGTACTCGCCTCGCGGCCCGGAGCGCCGCCGAGCCGGGAAACGAGGCCCGGGCCCGGCTCTCGGCCCTTGGGTACGTGAGCGGGCCCCGGTCCACCGCCTCGGCATCCCCCGATCCGAAAGACGTGATCCGCTCCGTGGGCGAGCTCGACCGGGCGTTCCAGCTGTTTGCCGAGGGGAGGCTGGAGGAGGCGCAGGCGCGTCTCCGCGCTCTCCTGGTCCGCTCGGACCTCCCGTCCCCGACAGTGCTCGAAGGCCTCGCCCGGCTGGCGCGGTTGCAGGGCGACGATGCCGAAGCCGAAGCGCTCTACCTTCGCCTGCTCGCCCAGGAACCCGAAGCGCCGGGGCCGCTCGCCCAGCTGGTCCGGCTGGCTCGTGAGCGCGGCGATCACCGCACCGAGGTCGAGCGCGCCCGGCAGCTGGCCCAGCTGTCGCCTGCCGACGGCGGAGCCAGCCGGCTCCTGGCCGAGGCACTCATCGCCGCGGGCGACCCGGCCGAAGCCGAGGCGGAGTTTCGCCGGGGCCTGGCGGCCGCTCCACGCTCTGGCTGGTTGCGCCTGGGCCTCGCCCGCCTGTTGATGGCGACCCGGCGAGGCACCGAGGCGGACCGCGAGCTCGACACGATCACGTCGGACGAGGACGTGCCCGGCGACCTGGCGACCGAGGCGAGAGCCCTCCGAGACCGCACCGCCCGCTGAGGTCAGGGGAGCGGCGCGTCCGCTCTGCGCTTCCCCTCCTGGCGATCCAGAAGAGCCAGCAGCCGGGCGGCCTCGACGGAATCCGGGCGCCTCGCGAGCGCCTCCTGAAGGCGAAGCCGGGCCTGGGACCTGTTCCCTTTCTGGAGCTCGGCCCAGCCGAGAAGCCAGAGCGCCTCCGAGTGTCCGGGGCGCAGCTCGAGCGCGACCTCCAGGGAGGGGAGCGCAGTGTCGGGCCGGCCGGCCACCAGCTCGCCCGCGGCGCGGCGGAGGAGCGTCTCGAAGTCCCGAGCGCGACGCGCCGACGGGAGGCGCAGCGCGAGGCCGAGGACCAGGAGAGAGGCGAAGACCGCGATCACCCGAGCGCGAGGGCGCGGGCGCCGCACCACGCCCGGCTCGCGGCGCACTCTGAAGGCAATGAGAGCGAGAGCCGCGAGCGGCATGCCCGTCCAGAGGAGGCCGGCCTCCCGTGCCAGGACCAGCTGCGCCGCCGCCGTG
>DIAY01000055.1:14062-19803 GCA_002414905.1 Holophagales bacterium UBA5066
ACGAGGTCGAAGCCGGAGAAAGGGATGGGACCAGGGAGCGCAACGGTGAGCGCGTGCCCGGCGAGGTGGATGGGGAAGAGCAGCAGCCCGGCCAGCCTCCAGGAGAGAGGCGCGCGCCGGCGCCAGAGCTCGAATGGGAGGAGGAAGTCGATCGCCACGAACCCCCAGTCGACGAGGGCGATCGGGGGGAAACGGATCGGACCCGTAGACGAGTGGGCAAGGCTCCAGGACCACCATCCTCCGACGACCGCAGCGGTCTCGACCGCGAGGCAGATCGCCGCCATCGCGAGCCCCGCGACCAGCGTCGTGCGGAACGGGTCGGTCGGCTGGCCAAGGCGGCGGAGCAGGCGGTCGGCGAAGTAGGAGGAGAGGCCCACGGCGGCGGTCCAGCCGACCAGCTCCTGGAGCGGAACGCCGGCGATCGTGGCGAGCGGCGACCCGAGCTGGTACGGCATCCCGCCGAGGTGGGCTTCGGCGAGCGCCCGGATCGAGAGCGAGCGGACGAGTCCGTACACCGCCGTCGCGAAGAGGAAGACGATCGCGGCGCGGCCGCCGAGGTTCGCCTGCCGGTGCTCGAGAACGAGGAGGAGCACAGCGGCGGAGAGCGCGGCGAGCGCCGACGGCGGGATGCCGATCAATGCGGCGGTCGCCACCGTCGCAGCCGTAGCCGCCGATGCGATCGCGGGGACCATGTCCGTTCTCCCGTCTACCCTTCGGGGATCAGGATCTGGAGGCCCGATTCGCGGATGAGCCGGGTCTGGATGACCCCGACCCCCGCCGCCACCTTTTCCGCGACGAGCGCCTTTTCGATCGCCGCGCGGGTGGTCGAAAGAGGCTTGGTGCCGATCGCACGGAGGCGGACGAAGACCACCCCTCTCCCTTCGAGGACGCACGTCGCGGGCACCACCTCGGTCCGCGGCCCGTCGAGGTAGATCGCCGCGGAGACCTCGCCGACGGCGAGGTTCAGGATCGCCTTGCGCAGGCGGATCGAGGTGTGCCCGATCGCGTCGAGGTCCGCGCCCTCGAGCCTTCGGCAGAGGCGGGCATCGGGCCGGGCCGGACGGCTCAGCAGGTCGTCGAACGGAACCCCGTCGCGCAGCGCGGTTCCGACCGTAGCGCCCGCCGCGTAGACCTCCGCGGCGCTTTCCCCTGTCTGGGGGAAGAAGAGGACGTCGACCTGAAAGTCGCGCAGGAAGAGAATCGTCTGCCCCTGCTCCCGGTGGAAGCGGGCGATTTCCTCTTCCGTCGGCGTGGTCTCGAGCTCGGAAATCAGGCTCCCCCGGTAGGAATCGATCACGGCCTGCTCGCGCGCCTCCCTGATCCCGTCTTCGAGCTCCCGGGTCAGCCCCCGGGCGCGCCGCGCCTCCGCCAGGAGCCGGTTCTGGGCCACCAGCCGCACTTCGACCTCCGCCGGCTGGCGCGTGGCGGCGACGCGACCGCGAAAAGCGAGGAGCTCGGCCACGGTCACCTCCCCACCCTTCCACCGGGCGGGCGGTCTGGCGCCGGAGGTCTGCCCTGACTTCTCCAGCCGCTCGAGGTCGATCGCGGAGGCGAGCTCCACTCCGCGGGCGTCCAGCTCCTGCTGGCGCCGGGCACGGACGGCGACTGCTGCTGCCTCGGCGTCCAGCTCCTGGCGAACGCTACGACGGATCGCGGCCGCGTCGACGGGTGCGCCCGGACGGACTCCGTCGAGCTGGAAGAGGTGCAGGCCGTCCTTCGCGCGAATGACCGCGCTGAGCTCTCCTTCCTTGAGGGCGAAGACCACGCCGCCCGCGTCGGGGCTGAGCGAGCGCCGGAGAGTCCAGTCGATGCGTCCCCGGCCGCGGGCCGTGACCGAATCGGAGTTCTTTTCGGCCAGGTCGCCGAAGCCCGCGCCGTCCGCCAGCTCCTGGCGGATCTTCTCCATCTGCGCATTCGCGCGGGCGCGAGCGGCGGAATCGGACTCCGGAGCACGGAGGAAGATGTGGCTGAACTTCCTCGCCTCTTCCGGACGGGCGGCGGCGAGACGCCGCTCGACCTCCGCGGCCACCACGGCATCGGTTGCCTTCGTCGCGGCGGTCTCTCGCGCCAGGAGGTCCTCGGCCAGGAGCTTCTCCTCCGCGATCGTTTGCAGGGTCAGGATCTCCGGCCTCTCTGCGTACCCCTTCTTCAACGCTTCCTTCAGCAGAAGTGCGGTGCGAACCCGACGCTCGATCACCAACCGCACGGCCAGAACGCGGGCTTCAGGCGAGGCTGGCGGGGGTATCGTGGCGAGACGTCTTTCGACCGCGGCCTGGATGTCGCCGCGCCGGATCTCTCCCCCCTTGTACCGGGCGATCACCGTGCCGGGATCGGATCGCGGACCGGCCGGGGTCGGCGGGTTGCGGCAACCGAGCATGGTAACGAGGGCGAGCACGAGGCTCGCCGTGCAGAGCTGCAGGTTCTTCTTCATGACACCCGTATCTTTCGAGGCTCGAACGGCGGCGATGATAGCGAAGTCGTCCTCGGGTGGGCGTGGGTCTGCTCGGCCGCGCGATCTCAGGGGACGAGCTTCTCGCGGCGCAGGAAGTCGGCGAGCCCGCCTGCCGCGAGGCGGTGCTCGACCGGGCCCCAGTGGCCGACGCGCTCGTACTCGGCGCCGAGCCGCGCCCCCTCGAGGAACAGGGGCCGGAGGCGCAGGCAGGGCACCCCCTCGCGCCTGGCGACCTCGATCACGAAAGCCTCGCCGGGCAGCGGCGCGACCTGGGAGGCCCCCAGCTCGTTCCAGGCAGGCAGCAGAGCGACGGCGGGCCGGGCGCCCGCGGCGCTCGCTTCGCGAAAGATCGCCGAGAGGAGAGCGTCCGTCAGCCGGTCGACCTCGGCCATCCGGTCGCCCCATCTCCACGCGACGCGCGCGCGTGCCATCGTCAGGAGATCGAGGAGCCGCGAGCGCCAGGGCGCCCTCGCGAGCACCTCCGCGGGCGTGGGGACTGGCGTCCCCTCGAGCTCGAGACGCCCGTTCCACAGCCGGAACCTGGGCTTGGCGAAGTCACGAAAGGTCGTCACGTTGCGCAGGGAGTCGTCGGTGACATGCCCGACAAGGACGACGTCCGGCCGATAGAGAGGGATTGCCTCCCGCAGGGTGAGAAGCATCTGGTCGTGCCCGTATCCGTGGACGCCGAGATTGAGGATCTCGACACCGGGGAGCAGGCCTTCGATCTGCTGGGCGAAGGTCTCCTCGTCGCTCACTCCCTCCCCGAAGGTGAAGGAATCTCCGAGCAGCGCGATCCGCGTGATTCCGACGGGCTTCTGTGCGGCGAACTCGCGCTTGCCGCGCTGCCCGCGGGAATTGGAGCTCAGCCGTTTTCCCTGGAAGACCTCGACGGATCTCAGGCCGGGTGCGAGCGTCCAGCCGCGAACGGGGTGATGCGCGTCGAACGAGAACCGGTACGGCGCCTCGTCCCCGCGGTGGCGACGGAGCCAGTCCAGGCGCCAGGACGGCTCATCGTAGGGACTGGCGATGCGCTTGAAGAGGGCGTCGGAGGAGAGCACGAGGCGCGCCGCCCCTTCGATCAGGAGAAGCGAGACCGAGACATCAATCGCGAATCTGGCGAAACGCCGGAGGCGCGAGCGAGGAGGTGTAGAGGAATCGGGCATCGGCGTGCGGAAAGCCGCAGGTATTCTATTCGCGATGTCACCCTCCGCGGCCGCGGATACCTGGCGGCTCCCCGCTATCGCCGCCCTCGTGCTCGTCTGCGCGGCCGGTCTCGCGTGGGGCGGAGCGACCCGCGACAGCGTGACCGTGGACGAGCCGAGCCACCTCGTCTCCGGTTACGCGGCTCTGGTGGCCGGCGACTACCGGCTGAGCCCGGATCACCCGCCGCTCGGGCGTCTCGTGCTCACGTTGCCGCTCCTGGCGCAGTCCGTCTCCTGGCGCGCGGAAGGGACCCATGCCTGGCACCGCGGGGACTTCTTCAGCCTCGGCAGGAGCTTCTTCGAGGAGTGGAACGACGGCCAGCGGCTGGTGCTACCGAGCCGTGCGGTCGCTGTCGTCTTCTTCCTCGCGCTACTCCTCACGATCGGTGCGGTCTCTCGCGTGCTGTTCGGCGCCGCGGGGGGACTGGTCGCGCTGACCGCCGCGGCGTTCGATCCGGCGATGATCGCCCACGGGCACCTGGCGACGCTCGACGTCCCCCTGTCGCTCCTTGCCCTCCTCACCCTTCTCTGCGCGCACCGCTGGCTCGCCCGGCCGACCGGGCCGCGGCTCGCGCTCCTGGCGGCCGCCTTCACGGCCGCGACCCTGGTCAAGTTCTCGTGGTTCGGCCTCGTCCCGGCGCTGGTCGGAATGGCGGTCGTCGCACACTGGCAGGAGGGGAAGCTCTCGGCTCGGGAGTTCGCGCGCACTCTCGCGGTCGGTAGCGTGACGCTCGCCTTCGCCGCCTCGCTCGGCATCTGGGCGGTTTACGGGTTTCGCTTCGCCGCGGCGGCGGGAGGCGACGCGGAAACCGCCACGATGCACGTCCTCGGCGACCGCGGCCGGCCGCTCCCCACGACTCCGGCCGGCGCGTGGGAGAGCGTCCTGCACGATCCCGCCACCGCCGCCGATCGGCCCGGCCTGGTGGTGCCGCTCCTGCGGGCCGCCCGCTCGGCGCGCCTCCTACCCGAGGCCTACCTCTACGGCGCGGCCTACGTCGAGAAGAAGGCGGGGGCCCGTGCCGCCTATCTTTGCGGCCGGTATTCGACGAACGGCTTCCCCGAGTACTTCGCCTGGGCGTTCGCGGTGAAAACGCCTCTGCCGACGCTTCTTCTCGTAGGGACGGGGCTCGCGGTCGCCCTCGGTGCCGCGGTCCGTGGAGGCCGCCCTTCGCCGCTCGCGGCGGGTCTCGCGATCTTCGCTCTCGTCACCCTCGCGGCGCTCGTGTCGAGCGGTCTCAACATCGGCTATCGCCATCTCCTACCGGTTACCTCGGTCCTGATGACCGTCACGGGAGGACTTCTCCCAGTGCGGTTTCCAGAACGGTGGCGCCTGCCGGTCGCGCTCGGAGTCGGTGCAGCCCTCCTCTGGCTCGTCCTCGGAACGTGGCGGGCGTTGCCTCACCAGCTCGGGTACTTCAACGAGGCGGCGGGCGGCTGGCGGAAGGGTCACCTCCTTCTCGCCGACAGCAACCTCGACTGGGGGCAGGATCTCCTGCGCCTGGAGGCGCGGCTCCGCGCCGAGCCCCCGGGCGGCAAGGTCTGGCTTTCGCAAGCCGGCGATCCCCCCCTGCCGCGGGGCCTGGCGGTTCGGTGGTTCCTGGGAGAAGGGAGTCACGCTCCCTCGCCCGAGCCCATCTCTGGCGGGCTCTACGTGATCAGCGCCACCGACCTGCTCGGCGTCTACCGTCCTCTGGCGAGGGTCTCGTCCTGGCGCGATCCCCGTCTCACCGCCCGGTACGAGGCGATGACCGAAGAACGCCACGCGCGTCGTCAGGCGCCAGAGAGCCCATCGGCGATCGAGAGCTTCGAGGCCCTTCGCCGGCTGAAGCTTCTCTCGCGCCTCGCGCTGCGGGAGCCCGACGAGCGGGTCGGCACCTCCCTGTTCCTGTTCCGCCTGAGCGACGCGCAGGTCGAAGAGGCCACGCAGCCGTGACGGCGGGAAACGATCCCGGTCGTGCCGCCGCAAACGGACGGCGGCCCTCCTTCTGCGTTCTTTTCCTCGCCGCGTCGCTTCTCGCCGGTCTCGGCGGCGCGATCGTCTGGTCGTACCTGCCCGTCCTCGACAACGGTTTCGTCTGGGACGACGG
>DIAY01000055.1:19923-21384 GCA_002414905.1 Holophagales bacterium UBA5066
CAGCCGCTCACCTGGCTCTCCTACCAGGTCGACGCGCGGCTCTGGGGGGCCACACCGCGAGGCGTCCACGCCACGAACCTGCTCCTGCACCTCGTGGCCACCGCGATGGTCGCCGTGCTCGGTTTCCTCGTGGCCGGCAGCCCTGCGCTCTCTCGCGTCCGGCCGCCCGACCCACCAATGGACATGCGCTGGCGTGCGGGCCTGGCCTGGGTCGCCGCTGCCCTCTTCTCGCTCCACCCGATCCGCGTGGAATCGGTGGCGTGGGCGACCGAGCGGCGCGACCTGCTCTCGACCGTGTTCGCTCTCGCGGCCCTCGCGCTCCATCTCCGCACGAGCCCGGCCGATGCGTCGCTCTCCCCGGCTCGCGGCGGCGTGGCTCTTCTGCACGCGCTCTCGGCGCTTTCGCGGGCGCAGCTGACGCTGCCGTTCGTCCTCCTTCTGCTCGACCTCTGGCCGCTCCGGCGTCTCGGCGGAGGACCGGGTCGCGCGCACCGGTTCGCACGGCTCGTCCGCGAGAAGGGCCTTTCGCTCGCGATTGCTGCGGCGTCCGCGGCCGCGGCGATCTGGGCACAGGCCAGCTCCGGGGCGCTCACCGCGATGGGCGAGCACGGCGCGTTCGACCGGCTCGTGCAGGCGGGATACGGGCTTGCGTTCTACCCGGCCGCCCTCCTTTTCGGCAGAACCTGGCTCCCCCTGCACGAACGGCCATTCCCGTTCGACCCGACGGAGCCGCGGTATCTCCTGCCGGCGCTGTCGGCCGCAGTCGCCCTCTTCGGCCTCTGGAAGCTGCGCCGTCGCGCCCCGTCGGCGGCGGCAGCTGCCGGGGTGTATGTCCTTCTGGCGCTGCCGGTGCTCGGGATCGCGCAGTCGGGTATCCAGCTGGTCGCCGACCGGTATGCCTATCTCGCCACCGTGCCGCTCGTGCTTCTCGCAGCCGGTGCCGGCGCCGCCCTCTGGGGGGCCCTGGTAGGACCCTGGCGGCGCTGGACGCGGGGGGCGCTCGCGCTCGCCCTCTTGGCGCTGCTCGCCACGAACGCGCTCGCGACCCGGCGGCAAACTCTCGTCTGGCACAGCGACGAGACGCTCTGGCGGCACGTCCTCGCGCACGCGGGCTCGTGCCTCGCCGACAACAACCTCGGATACCTGCTCTACGCACGAGGCGAGGGCGGGCCGGCGCTGCACCACCTCGTCAGGTCTCTCGAACGGGTCCCCACCTACGGCCGTCCCTGGCGCGGGATCGCCGCCCTGATGGAGACGCCGTGGCCGGAGGGCGCCCCCGACCCCGGGCGGGTCGCGGCGACGCTGGAGAGGGCCGCCTCAACCCAGCGAGGGTCGGTCCTGCCGCGCTACGCCACGGCCCTCGCGTGGGGACGGGCCGGAGACGCGCGCCGGGCGGAGCAGGGACTGCGCGAGGTGCTCGCCGTCGAACCCGGGCACGAGGGGGCGCGGCTATACACATCT
>DIAY01000075.1:0-5915 GCA_002414905.1 Holophagales bacterium UBA5066
GGGAATCGACCTCGCCGGCATCGATCGCGCGGTCGTCCCCGGGGACGACTTCTTTGCCTGGGCGAACGGGAGCTGGATGAAGACGACCGAGATCCCCGCCGACCGCAGCTCCTGGGGCTCGGGCGGGATGATGGCCGAGCGCACCGCAAAGCGCGTGGCGGAGCTGATCACCGAGGCCGCCGCCTCGAAAGCTCCCGCCGGCTCCGAGGCGCGGAAGATCGGCGACACCTACACGACGTTCATGGACGAGAGGGCGATCGAGGCGAAGGGGCTCGCTTCTCTGAAGCCCGAGCTCGAGAAGATCGCGGCGATCGCCGATGTGCCGGCCCTGACGCGCGCCCTCGGAGAGTCGCTGCGCTCCGACGTCGACGCTTTCAACTCCACGGACTTCTACACCCCGCACGTCCTCGGCCTCTGGGTCGCGCAGGACCTCGACGAGCCGGCCCGCTACGCGCCGTACCTCCTCGAGGGAGGGCTCGGCCTGCCGGACCGCGACTTCTACCTCGACAAGTCTCCGAGGATGGGAGAGATCCAGACCCGCTACGAGGAGCACGTCGCGAAGGTCCTGACGCTCGCGGGCGAGACGGACGCAGCGGCGAAGGCGGCGCGCATCGTCGCGCTGGAGACGCGCCTGGCCCGCACCCACGCCACCCGGGAGGACTCGGCGGACGTCACGAAGGGGAACAACCGCTGGACGCGCCGGGACTTCGCGACCCGCGCTCCGGGGCTCGATTGGGCCGCGTACTTCTCGGCCGCCTCCCTCGCGTCGCAGGACGCCTTCATTGTGTGGCACCCGAGTGCGGTCACGGGCCTGGCCGCCGCCGCTCGCGACGTGCCGCTTCCGACCTGGAAGGAATACCTCGCGTTCCACGCCGTCGAAGAGGCCTCGACGTACCTGCCGAAGGCGTTCGTCGACGAGCAGTTCGCCTTCTACGGCAAGGTCCTCTCCGGCACGCCCGAGCCGCGCGACCGCTGGAAGAGGGCCGTGGACGTGACGGAGGGGGCTCTCGGCGAGGCGGTCGGGAAGCTCTACGTGGCGAAGTACTTCCCCCCGGCCGAGAAGGCGCGGGCCGAGGCGATGGTGAAAAACGAGATCGCCGCCTTCGCCAGGCGGATCGACCGCCTCGACTGGATGGCCGCGGAGACGAAGGCGAGGGCGAAAGCCAAGCTCGCGGTCCTGAAGGTCTACGTCGGCTATCCGGACAAGTGGCGCGACACCTCCGGTCTCGAGGTCGTCGTGGGCGACGCCCTCGGCAACGCGCGGCGCGCCGGGCTCTTCGAGTACCGGCGCAACCTCGCCAAGCTCGGCCAGCCGGTCGACCGGGGCGAGTGGGTGATGAACCCGCAGCTCGTCAACGCCGTGAACCTCCCGGCGATGAATGCGTTGAACTTCCCGGCCGCGATCCTGGCGCCGCCCGACTTCGACCCGACCCGGCCGGAAGTGATGGACTACGGCGCCGCCGGCGCCACCATCGGCCACGAGATCAGCCACAGCTTCGACGACCAGGGCGCGCTCTTCGACGAGGAGGGGCGGCTCCGGAACTGGTGGACGAAGGAAGACGTCGCCCACTTCGGGGCGGCGGCAAAAAGGCTCGTCGCCCAGTACGACGCCTACCACCCGTTCCCCGACGTGGCGGTGAACGGGAAGCTGACGGTGAGCGAGAACATCGCCGACGTCGCCGGCCTCGCGATCGCGTACGACGCGTACCGTCTCTCCCTCGGTGGCCGCGAGGCGCCGGTCGTCGACGGGCTGACCGGCGACCAGCAGTTCTTCCTCAGCTTCGCGCAGAGCTGGCGGACGAAGACCCGCGAGGCCGCCCAGCGTCAGCGGATCGTCACGGACGGGCACGCGCCCGCCGAGTACCGCGCCGACTGCGTGAGGAACCTCGACGCCTGGTACGGCGCCTTCGACGTGAAGCCCGGGCAGAAGCTCTATCTCACCCCGGAGGAGCGTGTGAGGATCTGGTAGCGGGAGGCGGGCCCGTCACAAGGGCATCCGCAGGAGCCGATCGCTGACGGAAGTCCGGATGATCTCCTTGAGAGCGAACAGGTGATCGCCCGGGCAATCCGTCGCCTTGACCTCGCGGTGGCCGTACAGGTTGTCGACCGGGGCGCCGAACGCGTCGTAGAGGCTCCGGCCGAGAGGGTCGATTCCCCTCCGGCCCGCAATCCAGGCCATCAGGTCGACGAGCGATGAGACCTGCGCCCCGGTCGGCTGGTGGTCGACGGGAGGGTGGAAGTAGCCGAGGAGCGATATTCCCGCGCTCCCCCGATTGAATCCGTCGTGAGCCCCCTGAACGTCCGTCGCGTCGTCGTCGTCCTCCCGGGCCTGGAAGACATCGCCGTGCTTGCAGATGACGTACGCATAGCCGAGGTCGTTCCAGCCATTCGTGTCCATGTGGTAGGTCTGGATGGTGCGAACACGCGCCGCGCACTCGTCCCACGTCGTCGCCGACCAGTCTTCGACCGTGGCGGTGTGGTGAAAGGCGAGGTGTGCGGCGAGGGTGTACGTGTAGCCGGTCTTTGGAGGCCTTGCGCCCCACGTCGCCCGGAGAGAGATTGGGGGCTTGCCTGCGCCCGGGACCGGGTTCGGGATCTCCGGCGGCGGGGCGCTGGCCCGGCGCCCGGCTCTGCCGGCGACGGCAGGCCGGACGAGGGCCGTCTCGCCCGGCTCCATTCCGTGGCGCCCGGCGATCGGAAGCTCGGGTCCGGTTCCCGGGTCGATCACGTGAAACGCCACGCGGCCAAGCCCGGCCTCTCCGGACGGAGTCTCGGGGAGCTGAACGCGGTACCTCACGAAGCGGGTGTTCGGAGCGACGAAGACGAGGGCGCCGAGAGAGTCTCCTGAAAACGGGTTCGGGGTGCCGTCTTCGCACGTCTCTCCGATCTCTCCCTCCCGCGGCACGGCGATCCAGCCTCCCCAGCGCACGCCGTCGGGGCTGACGCTCAGCTCGAGCGCGGCGTGAGCGGCGCCCTGCCAGTGTGGCCCGATCGCGGAGAAGGTCAGGCCGGCATCGAGGACGGACGACTCGAAAGACGCGTCCCGCAAGGCCCGCAGGTTCCCACCGCGGAGCGAGATTCCGGGGTCGAATCGGCCACGCGCGAAATCGGTGCCTTCCTGCACGACCTGCGCCGACCGAACCTCTCCGAGGATCGGTGCGGCCCCGAGAAGGCCCGCAACGAGGGCGAGGAACGCCGGGGCCGGGGTTCGGCTCATGGGCTTCCCGTCCCGCCTACCTGCGGACTGCTCGCAGCGCGGCCACGCATCTCTCGGCCCGATCGAGCCGGAGCGCGTCCAGGGCCGCGGAGAGCGGAGGGTTACCGGCTCGGAGTGCGGCGAGATCTCCGGCTGCCAGGCAGAGGAGCTCGGATTCGATCACTGCAGTGACCGACTCGGCCTGGGGCTGCCCGAGCTTCTCGCCGAGGTCGCCGAAGACCTCGTGGGGCCGGAGGAGAGCGACGGCGACCTCGCGGTCACTCGAGCGGAACGCCACGCGGAACGCGCCTCGCTTGACGATGTACGTGCCTTTCGCAGGGCTCCCTTCGCGGACGACGAGCGTCCCCGCCTGCACCGGCAGCGTCTCGAGCCTCTGCGTCAGCTGCAGGCGCTCGCTCTCCGGCAGGACGCCGAAGACGCGCGAGCGGGCGAGGGCTGCCGCGAGAACACGCTCCTCGTAGAGGCGGTTCAGCGCCTCCGCCAGCGCGCGGTGCTTTCGTGCGAGGGGCACCAGGGCGTTGCGGTCGAGCTCGAGGAGATTGGATTGCTCGCGGGCGGTCACGGTCGCGTAGCGGGGCATCGAGGTGAGGAACGACGTTTCGCCGATGACCTCTCCGCCCCTGGCGATTCGCAGGACGACCTCCGTACCGAGGTCGTGCCGGGCCGTCAGGGCCAGGGTCCCCTGGACTACGAAAAAGACGGAGTTCCCCTCGCTCCCCTCGCGGAACAGGACCTCGCCCGGGGCGAGGGTGACCAGCGTGATCTTCTGCAGGACGAGGTCGATCAGGAGCGGGGGGATATCCCGCAGCAGTGGAATCCCGGGCGTCGCGGCGTGGACGGCCTCCTTCTTCTGGCTCCACGCGGAGGGCCCGGGCGGCTCCGGCTCGGGCAGCTCGAACGAGCCGCTCGGCGGCGGACCCGCGGCCGGTGTCGGGAGCGGGAAGGAGCCGCTCGCCGGAGGAGGGTCGGGTCCCGGACGGGTGAAGGAGCCGGAAGGAGGCGGAATCGCGGCCGGAGCTGCGGCCGCAGTCGTGGCGGCCCGGACCGCCTTTTCCGCCTCCAGGATCTTCTGCAGCTGGATGTGCGAGAGGTAGGTGGAAGAGGTCAGGCTGCTGTCCGGGTCGAGCTGCGTCGCCTTCTTGAAGATGGCGATCGCCTCCTCGAGGCGGCCCCGCGACTGAACGATCGGACCGTACCGGTTCAGGATCCGGACGGCCTCGGTCTTCCGGCCGCTCCCGGCGAGCGCATCCGCCAGCTTCAGCACGGCTCCCGTGTCGGCGGGATTGTCCTTGAGCCGCTTCCGTGCGGCCTCGACGACCTCCCGTACCGCCGCGGACTCGCCCAGTGGCCCGTCCGAGAAGAGTCCCATCGACGGGAACTCTACATGCCGGGAGCGCCGTCTGCAGGACGCCGGCGGGGCGGTCGACGGCGACGCCGGCCGCCCTGGGCCTGCAATCCGAATGGAAGAGGGCCGCGGGATCGCTCCCGCGGCCCTCTTCACGAAGGTGAAGGTCGTCCGGGCCGGCCCTACGCCGTCATCTGCCGCAGCACGAACTGAAGGATGCCGCCGTGCCGGTAGTAGTCGACCTCGTTCGGAGTGTCGAGGCGCAGGAGGGCGGTGAAGGTCTTCTTCGTGCCGTCCTCGGCCGTCGCGGTGACGGTGATCTTCTTGTGCGGGGCGAGTCCCTCGGCGACGTTGCCGACGTCGAAGGTCTCGCGGCCTGTGAGGCCAAGCGTTTGTGCGTCCTCTCCCGCGGCGAACTGGAGCGGAAGGACTCCCATCCCTGCGAGGTTCGAGCGATGGATCCGCTCGAAGCTCTTCGCGATGACGGCCTTTACGCCGAGGAGCATCGTCCCCTTCGCGGCCCAGTCGCGCGAGGAGCCCGTGCCGTACTCGGCACCGACGACGACGACGAGCGGTGTCCCCGAGGCTTGGTATTTCATCGCGGCGTCGTAGATCGACATCTGCTCGCCAGTCGGAACGTGGACGGTGACGCCCCCCTCCGTTCCCGGGACCATGAGGTTCTTCAGGCGGATGTTCGCGAAGGTGCCGCGCATCATGACTTCGTGGTTGCCGCGGCGGGCACCGTACTGGTTGAAGTCGGCCGGCTTCACACCGTTGTCGCCGAGATATTTCGCAGCCGGCGAGGTCTTCGCGATGTTGCCGGCGGGGGAGATGTGGTCCGTCGTGATGGAGTCGCCGAGGAGCGCGAGGCAGCGGGCGCCCTTCACGTCGGCGAGCGGCTTCGGTTCCTTCCCGAGGTCCTCGAAGAAGGTCGGCTTTCTCACGTAGGTCGACGCCGGGTCCCAGGCGAAGGTGTCGCCCTTCGGGACGGAGAGCGCGCGCCAGCCCTCGTCGCCTTCGAAGACGGCCCCGTACGCTTTGGCGTACTGGCCCGGCTCGATCGACTTCGCGATCGTCTCGGCGACCTCCTGCGGCGTCGGCCAGAGGTCTTTCAGGTAGACGGGCTGGCCGTTCCGATCGTTGCCGAGGGGGTCGGTCGTCAGGTCCAGGTCCATCTCACCGGCGAGGGCATAGGCGACGACGAGCGGCGGTGAGGCGAGGAAATTCATCTTCACCTGCGGGTTGACGCGCCCCTCGAAGTTCCGGTTGCCGGAGAGGACGGCGGCAACGACGAGGTCGCCCGTCCGGACCGCCTCGGCGACCTTTTCCGGAAGCGGGCCGCTGTTGCCGATG
>DIAY01000075.1:6060-6867 GCA_002414905.1 Holophagales bacterium UBA5066
GACGAGGTGGAAGCCGAGCGCCTCGAGGTAAGGCATGAGCCCTGCGGCCTCGAGGTAGTCGGTGACGACCTTCGAGCCCGGCGCCAGCGACGGCTTCACCCAGGGCTTCGTTGCGAGGCCGCGCTCGACGGCCTTCTTTGCCAGCAGGCCGGCTGCGACGAGGACCGACGGGTTCGAGGTGTTCGTGCAGGAGGTGATGGCCGAGATGACGACCGCGCCCTGGGGAAGCTGGTACTGGATGCGCCCTTCGGTAACCGGCACGGTCGTATCGGCGGAGGTGCCCTTCGCGAGCATCCCCACGAGGCTCGACTGGTAGACCTTTTTGGCGTCGCTGAGGGCGATGCGGTCCTGCGGACGCTTGGGGCCGGCGATCGAGGGGACGACGTCCGCGAGGTTCAGCTCGAGCGTGTCGGAGAAGCGCGGCTCGGGAGCGTTCTCGGCGCGCCAGAGGCCCTGCGCCTTGCAGTAGGCCTCGACGAGCGGGGCGAGGGCCTTGCGGCCGGTGAACTCGAGATACTTGATCGTCTCGCCGTCGACGGGGAAGAAGCCCATCGTGGCGCCGTACTCGGGCGCCATGTTTGCGATCGTGGCGCGGTCGGTGAGGGCGAGGGCGGCGAGCCCGGGCCCGTAGAACTCGACGAACTTCCCGACGACCCCCTTCTTGCGGAGGATCTGGGTGACCATCAGGACGAGGTCGGTCGCGGTCGCTCCGTCGGGGAGCCTTCCGTAGAGCTTCATCCCGACGACCTCGGGGATGAGCATGGAGACGGGCTGGCCGAGGAGGGCCGCCTCGGCCTCGATCCCGCC
>DIAY01000127.1:0-29685 GCA_002414905.1 Holophagales bacterium UBA5066
CGACGACGGCGAGCGCGAGCGGCTGCTGCATCTCTCCCGCCGCCCCGAGGCCGATGAGCGAGGAGGCCCAGGGCGAAAACGTCCGCGAGGTCGGCCTGCGTCGCTCTCCCGCTCTCGATGCGACCGCCGATGTCGATCGAGCCGCCCGGCGGAGGCTTGACCTTCGAGAGCCGCGAGGCGAGCTGGGCCGAGACCGTGCCGAGGTCGCCGTGGACTAATCTGCTCTCCTGGAATGAAGATCACGGTGGCTTCCGTTCGCTCCCCGGCGTGGCCGTAAATCTCGACATCTCCTCGGTCGTCGGCCAGGCGAACGTCATGTTCCGGTTTCGCTACTACGATCCGAACACCGGCGACTGGGACTGGTACGTACAGGTCGACGACGTCGAGGTCTCGGATGCGACGGGCGCCATCGTGCTCTCACCGGCGACCCTGCCGCCGGCGACCCTCGGCACGGCCTATTCGACTCAGCTCAGTGCCAGCGGCGGCACCGCACCGTACAGTTACGCGATCACCAGTGGCGCGCTCCCGGCTGGCTTGAGCCTCTCCTCCAGCGGGCTGCTGAGTGGCACGCCGACCGCGGTCGAGAACGCCGGCTTCACGGTGACCGCGACGGACAGCAGTACCGGCGGTGGTCCCTACTCCGGGAGCCAGGCCTATACCCTGAGTGTGGTCGCGAGCCCGCCGGTCGTGGTCGGCGACACCGCCTTCACGTCCGGGGACCAACCCGTCACGATCAACGTCACCAGCAACGACACCGGCGTGATCACCAGCGTCAATATCGTGCAAGCGCCGTCGCACGGCACGGCCACGGTCAATGGCCTGTCCATCGTGTACACACCAACGGGAGCGTTCTTCCCCACGGACAGTTTCACCTATACCGCAACCGGCCCGGGTGGCACATCGGCCGAGGCCACCGTTACAATCCGGATTACTGCGGCAGCAGGCATGGCGGTGCCCACCCTGGGTGTTTGGGGACTGGCACTGCTGGCCGGCCTGTTCGGACTGTTCGGCGCAATACGTCTGCGGTTTGGTTGAGCGATGTAACCTGAAAGATGGTGGAGATGCCGTGGTGTGCTGCCGATACAGCCACCACGGCTATTCGTACCTTGACCGGATGAACGAATAGATCGGGTCGAATGTAGAGACGGGTGCAGACGGCAGGGTCCTGTCGCCCTGCTGATCGTCGCACCGTCACCGCCACCGCTACCGCCACCGCTACCGTTGTCGCCGTCGCCCTGGCCGACAACGTCCCGGTTCTCGGCTTCGGGGTTCTCCTCGCCCTCGCGGCAGCTCCCGCCCTTTGCGGTGTCTTCTTCCTTCGCAAGGCGAGCTGAGCTCGCTTCCCCTGGTCCTCCGAGGCCAGGCCTCGACCGACGTGAACGCTTCGTCGGCTCCGACGACGTCGAAGATGCGCAGACCCGGGTGTCGCGGACCTCGACGAGCGTCGCCTTCTCCGACTCCAGGCCGAGCTCGGACGACTCTATTCCTCGCGGCACTCGAGCGCGTCGCGCTGGAGGAGGCCGGCTGTCGTCTGCTTCTTCCCGACGTACCGGACCAGAAGCCAGGTGGGGGTTCCCTCGTTCACGAGGCCGATCGCCTCGACGACGTTTCCCTTCACGACGAACCCCTTCCTTTTTTCGGGCGAGGGCGTGGCGGTGAGGAAATGAGCCTTCGGCGCGACGACCGTGCAATTGAAGGCCGGCTTCCATCCCTCCTTCGTGAACGTGTCACCCGGCCAGTTGGCGCCGCAGAACGAGGCGATCCCCTTCGTCGTCTGCATCGTGACCTTCCCGCCCCTCGTCGTGAAGGTGACGGTCCCCTCCTCGTCGACGTACTCCCACGTCGCGTCACCGACCAACCCGGCCACGCCGATGCCGTCGCACATGTGCGCGGTCGCCCCGAAGACGCCGGAGTACGAGAAGGTCAGCGTGTCTCCGGCCCGCATCAGGGCGACGGGACCGTGCTTGCCGTACCAGACGCCGGTCGGATCGAAGCCGCGGGTGTCGGGCGTCTGGGCCGCGAGAACCGGCGTGAGAACGAGGGTTGCGAGGAGGACGATGCTTTTCGAGAGCTTCATGAGCGCCTCCGTCGGTCTCTTCTGACCGGAGAAGGAAGTCGCAGGTGTCGCCGGTACGGACGGCGGGAGTCGCATCGGGCAGGATACCTCCTGCCAGGGCGCATCGGCCACTCCGGGCAACTGGCGACCCGGCGACGAAGGTCACGTTGCGAGCACGTTTCGCGGTGTAACGTAGCAGGATCGTCGGCCGGCCGCAGCGATCGGCCGTTGCACGTAGCGGCGGCCCGGCGCCGTCCCGAAGGAGGTCCCCCCCTGAGGAGATTCCTCCCCGTCGTGCTGCACTCGACCGCGATTCTCTCCGGGCCGGCCTTTGCGGGACGGGCGGCTGGAACCCAGTGAAGGTGGCCGCAGTCGTCGCCTCGGCCGTCGGGTCCCTCGTGGGGCCCGTCTGCCTCCTCGTCTTCGGCGGCGTCGAGACCTGGACCGGCACGGATCTGAAAGACCTCGGCGTCCTCGTCCCGGGGCTGCTCTGGATTGCGAGTCCCTACGCCGCGTTCTTTCTCGCGGCGGGGCTCTCGCGGACGAGGACGGGGGCCAGCGTCGTTTTCGCGCTGAGCCTCGTGGCGACGCTTCTCGGTGGCGTCGTCTACGTCGATGCCGTCGTGCACCGGAACTTCGTTCTCCTTCTGCTCTTCGCAGGGATTCCCCCGATCCAGTGGCTCATCGGTCTCGCCGCCGTCGTCGCAGCCCTCGTTCTGCGCGGCAAGGCGCCGGCCCCGATACCCTGACCGTTCGCCTCACCTCGAACCCGTCGCATCCGGGCAAGGCGGGAACCGCGAAACGGACGCCAACGACGTGGAGAACGACGCGGAGAGCTGCGGCTCGACCTCGTTCAGCGCGCCGGCTCCGCGGCGAGGACCGTGACGTCGAGGAGCACGGGCGGCGGTCCGGCTTCGGGACGTGCAGGGCGCGGCACGAGAGCAATGCGCGCCGTCCCCGGACTCACCGCCGCAAGCTCGTAGTGGTGCGTCGTCACGCCGCCGTCGATGTCCGGGGGTGGCCGTTCGATCCGCAGGCGGACGAAACGGACCGCATCTCCCACAATCGTCGGGGCTGCGGGCCACTCGTACGAAAGCTCGGACGGGATCGCGACGGGCCGCACCACGACGAGGTCGATCGCGCTCCCGGCCTCGACGCTCACGGCCTTCTCATTTCGCACGACGCGCATCTTCATCGACCCTTTCCCGCCGGCACCGGTACAGGCGATCGCGGCCCAGAGCGAGACGACGGACAGAAGGACGACACGGGACCTCGACGCTCGAGACACGGTGCAGCAGGTTAGCACCGCGAGGACGGCCGGGGACCCGAAGCTTCCTGGCCCTATGGCCTCACGGCGCGGCATGCCCTACTATCCCGACTTTTATCAACAGGCCGTGTACTCAATTTTTCAACGAGGAGTGGACTTGAAGAAGACGATTCCCGCCGTCGTGACTGCCTTGCTCTCTGTCGTGGCTCTCGAGGCCCAGGCCGCTCGCTGGATCGTTCCCGGCTCGGCCCACGCGGGAGGCTCTGGCGGGACGAACTGGAGAACCGACCTGACGCTCGTAAACCCGTCCTCCTCGGCGGCTTCCGCAACCATCTGGTTTCTCCCGGCCAACGCCGACAACTCGACGCTCCCTTCGCCGGCCACCCGGAGCGTCCCGGCGGGCGGCCAGCTCGTCGTTCCCGATGCCCTCGACAGCCTCTTCGGTCGCTCGGGTGGCGGCGCCCTCCTCGTGGAGTCGTCCGAGACGACTTTGACGGTCGCGAGCCGCACGTACAACAAGCTCCCCGACCGCGAATACGGCATGGCCCTTCCCGGCGTCCCCGTCACGCAGGCGATCACGCCGGGCGAGACGGGCCACCTCATCTTCCTTGCCAAGTCCGGCCGCTACCGGTCGAACGTCAGCTTCGCCGGGACGACGGCACAGGGCGGCACGGTCCGCGTCCGGCTGAAGAACGCCGCGGGCGCGGTCATCGGCGAGGACACCCGCAGCCTGAAACCGTACGGCCAGACGCAGATCGACGACATATTCGGCTCGCTCGGCGCCGCCGCGACGACCGTCGCGCGTGCCGAGGTGACGGGCGACACCCCCTTCGTCGCGTTCGCCTCGGTCATCGACGGCAAGACCGGCGATCCGTTCGCCGTCGTCGCCCAGCGCGCCTCGACCGCATCCACGGACCTCGTCGTCCCCTCGGTGGTCCATCGCGACGGCGCCAACAGCGCCCGATACCGTTCCGACCTCCGTATCTTCAACCCCTCCGCCCAGGCGGCGACGGTCACCCTCTCCCTCTATCCCGGAGCGGTTTACCCCTACGGCGTCACGACGACCAACCCCGTGACCCGCACGGTTTCGGTTCCGGCCGGAGGCCTCGCGGGGCTCGACGACCTCCTCGCCGGGACCTTCGGTCTGACGAGCGACTACGGGGCGCTCCGGATAACCTCCGCCGTCGCCGTCCTCGCCCTGACGAATACCTACAACGACGCCCCGGAGGGAACCTCCGGGCAGGAGCTCCCCGGCGTCCCGGCCACCTCGCTCGCCGCTCCCGGCGACACCCTCCGCTTCGCCGGCCTTTCCGGAAACGGGTTCCGGACGAACCTCCTCTTCGTCAACCTCGGCAACACGACGCTCGATCTCTCCGCCTCATTCAGGGGCGCTTCGGGAATCGTCCTCTCCACCAGGAGCTTTGCGATCGCGCCGAGGGCGATGGTCCAGGCCAACGACGTCTTCCCGTCCGGCAACTCGGGGTTCCTCGAGCTCGGCCCCCCGGCCGATGCCCGCCTCGCCGGCTCGAGTCCGTCGTTCTACGTCCTGGCGACGGTCATCCACAACGTCTCGAACGACCCCTTCCAGGTGACACCGAGCATCCAGGCCATGACATCGTCCGGCTCCTGCTCACGCGCCTCCCTCCCGAACGTCGGAACGGTCTACGCCTTCCGCACCTCGGCCCCCGACGGAACCCTCGACTCCACAACGACCTTCCTCTCCGTGGCCGACACGGTCTCCACGTCGCGGACCGAGTCGACCGGCGGAGGAGTCACATCCGTCTCGACGGCGACGAAGACGATCGCCTACCTCCCCGGTAACCTGATCGGCGTCGTGAGCGTCGACGACTCCGCGCAGACGCAGGTCGGGACGATACGGACCCTCGTGACGTTCAACCCGAAGCTCGTGGGCGGGCCCGGTCCCGAGGTCTGCTCCGCCTTCACCTGGACCTCGCCCTCCGTGCAGATCACGACGACGGCAACGACCCCCTATGGCAGCTCGACCATGATTACCGCCTCCGTCCCCTCTCGCGGCCGTGTCGTCTCCACCGACGAGACGATCACCGTCCCCGCGGGGACCTTCAGGACCTACCGCACGTTCGTCGAGCGGGACGACCTGACGACGACCGAGACGTGGGTGGCCTACGACAACTCTCTCGTCGTGAGACAGATCGACGTGACCGCGAAGGGAACGCAGACGATCGTGGCGACGAGGCTCGAGTAGCCTTCGCCGTCCACCAAAGCCCTCGGACCCGGAGCCCGACCCGCCAGAGGGTCGGGCTCCGGATCGTGGACAACAGCCGAACCGCTCGCCGACCACGCCCCATGCAGCGTGCGGTGCACATCGCGTGCTCCGATCGTGCCGAGATTCGCGACTTCGACGAGAAGTACCCCTCCGCCGTGCCGAGCACCCTCCGAGACCTGTTGTTCCCCCATCGATCGACCTCCGGATCGACGGAGCGACCTGCTCGGCGACTGTCGGAATCGACCACAGCTTCGTCAGCGACCTCCAGATCTCCCTCCAGGCGCCGGACGGGAATGGCTCGAACGAGTCGACCGTCCTCACCGACGCACCTGGTGTTGCTGCGAACGACCCTACGACATTCCTTGCCCTCGGCGAGGCGCCGATCCCGACGCTCTCGAGTGCCGGTCTTGGCCTCGCAGGCCTTCTGATTGTGTGGGCCGCAGTCTGGAGCATCCGCCGCTTCGTCGGAGTGAATCAGGGGTGAGGCCGACACCGGGTCGCTGAGACCTCTCCGTAACAGGACGCCCCGCCTCACGGCGGGGCGTTTTGCTTTCGGCACGACCGCGACTCCGGCGCTGGTCGCGGCTACTCTCGCTCTCCTCGAAGGGAGCCGGCCCCCAGCGCGGTATCCTCGGTGCCATCATGGATGGCGCTCGCGAGTCTTTCTCCTGCCCTTCGTGCAGCCGGACGTTCACCTACTGGGTCGCTGCGGGGAATGCCCAACCCAAAGTGAAATGCTACTTCTGCGCGAAGGAGTCGTTTCCAAGGGGGGAACCTGCTCCTGCCCCTGTCGCGCCCGCACCCGCCCCCTCTCCTCCGCCCGCGCCGTAGTCGCGGCCCCGGGGAGACGTGTCCCACGAGGGAATCAAAGGTCTCCCTCGGCCCACCTCAGGCGCGCGCCGGCCAGCTGGAGACCCAGGACGGACTGCACGAAACCGGACTCCGCCTGCGTCAACGTCGCCTCGGAATCGAGAAGGTCCGTGATGCTGCTGGCACCCGCCTCGTACCGGGCGCGTGCGAAGCGCAGGGTCTCCACGGCCTCCTTCCTCAGCTCGTCGGCCTGGGTCACGGCCTGGCGGGCCTCGGTGAGCCTCGCGTGGGCCGTCCAGACCTCCAGAGCGATCCTGGCCTGGAGCTGCGCGAGCTCCAGCTCCTTCGATGCGGCCTCGCTCACGGCCTTGTTGATCCGGTGCGTCGACGCGAAACCGTTGAAGACGGGAATCTGAACGGCGAGGCCGATCGACCAGTCCTTGTCGACAGGCAGGAACTGGTCGTCGCGCCAGCCGAAAGCCCCCTCCGCCCTGAGCCGTGGTCCGAAGAGGGCTTTCGCGCCGGCCACGGCGCTGCTTGCCGCGGCGACCTTCTGTCGAAACGCCTTCACCTCGGGACGTTGCTCCCGGGCGCGTTCCAGAGAGGCGGCCACGGCGGGGGGCTCCGGACCAGGTGACGGCTCGTCTCCTTTGATCGCGACGTCGAGGTCGACGGGAAGTCCCATCGCCATGCTCAGCGCACCTCTGGCGATCTGAGCGTTGCCCTCGGCCCTCACGAGGCCAAGCTCGGCATCGGCCACCTCGACTCTCGCCCGGAGGACCTCGGCCTGGGGCGAGGCGCCCGCCGCCTTCCGCGCCTGGGCGAGCCTGGCATGGTCACGACTCCGCACGACGCGGGCTTCCACGGCCTCGCCGGCCGCTTGTGCGGCGAGGAGGTTGTAGTAGGCCTCCTGCACGGCGAGGACGACATCCTGGCGGACCCGCGTGGCGTCTTCCTCCGTGGCCGCCTGGCCCGCCGTGGCCACGCCGACCTCCGCCCGGCGCAGCCCGCTGTCAAACAGCGTCCAGCTCGCTTTCAGGCCGGCCGACCAGTCGTTGGTGGCACCCAGCGTCGTCGACGGGGCCGTCAGCCCCTGCGGGAGGAAGGCGTGCGTATCGAAGAGGCGATAGCGGGCATCGAGGCCGACCTCCGGGTAGTACGCCGACCGTGAGATGCCGACCGCCTCCCTGGCGGCGACGACGCCCTCCTGGGCCGCTCGGTAGAGCGGGCTCTTGTCGAGAGCGATCCGTACGCAGGCCTCGACGTCGAGCGGCCCCTCGGGCGACGGCTGCGCCCCGGAGAGCAGCGACGACGGAAACGTCACGGCGAGCGTGAGGGTCATCAGAAGTAGTGGTCTGCCGAATGCGCGGGTCGAGCGGGTGTGCATGATTTCCATCCTCAGGCGAGCGTCTTCTTGAACTTGAGCGAGGCGAGCCCCAGCAGGACGGTCCCGAGGACGGCCAGCGCCGCCATCTGTGGCCAGAGGACTCCCGGACCCACGCCCTTGAGGAAAACGCCGCGAATGATGACGAGGAAATACCGGAGCGGGTTCAGGTACGTCAGCCACTGAACGACCACCGGCATGTTGGCGATGGGGAACATGAAGCCGGAGAGGAGGATGCCGGGGAAATAGAAGAAGAAGGCGCTCATCATCGCCTGCTGCTGCGTCCGGCTGACCGTGGAGATGAAAAGGCCGATGCCGATCGTGTTCATCAGGAAGAACGTCGTGGCCACGAAGAGGAGGAAGAGGCTGCCGCGGATCGGCACGTCGAACCAGAAGACGGCGATTGCCGTGATCAGGAGGACGTCGAGGTAGGCGATGAGGGCGAAGGGGAGGGTCTTGCCGAGGATGAACTCCACCTGGCGGATCGGCGTGACCATGATCTGCTCGATCGTCCCGATCTCCTTCTCGCGCACGACGGCCATGCTCGAGAGCATCAGCGTCACCAGCATCACGATCAGTGCGATGACGCCCGGCACGTAAAAGTTGCGGCTCTCGAGGTTCTCGTTGAACCAGGCTCGGGAGACGAGGGTGACGCCTGTCGAGGCGGGCTTCTGTCCGGTCGCCCTGGCGAGGCGCTTTGCCGCCAGAGTCTCGTTGTAGCGGCCGGTGATGGCACCGGCGTAGTTGAGGACGATGCCCGCGGTGTTGGAGTTCGTCCCGTCCACGAGGAGCTGGACCTCGGCCCCGCGGCCCGTTCGCACCTTCGCCCCGAACCCCGCGTTCACCCGGAGGATGGCGCGTGCCTCGCCTCGGTCGACGAGCTCCTGGGCGCGAGCGTCGCTCGCCACGCGCTCCACGATCTGGAACCAGCCCGAGTCGGTGAAGCGGGAGATCAGCTCCCGGCTCTCCTGGCTGCCGTCGAGGTCCAGGATCGCCGTCGAGACGTTCTTCACGTCGGTCGACACGGCGTAGCCGAAGACGAGCGCCTGGAGGATCGGCATCATGATGATGACGCCCTTCATTCGCGGGTCCCGAAGGATCTGGATGAACTCCTTGATGAGCATCCGCTTGACACGTTCCCACATCGGTTTCACCCCAGCTTCTTTTGGAACTTCCCGAGAGCGAGAAGGAGCATGACCACGGCAAAGACCGTGAGAAGCCCCGCTTCCAGCCCCATCAGGTCGAGCCCGACACCCTTCAGATAGATACCCTTGAGGAGGGTGACGAAGTAGCGGGCGGGCACGGCGAGCGTGATGAGCCGGACCGCGCGGGGCATGCTGTCGATGTCGTACATGAAGCCCGACAGGAGAAACGCCGGGAGGAACGTCGTCACCATGGCGAGCTGGCTCGCGAGGAGCTGGCCCTTCGTGACGATGCTGATGAGCATCCCCAGAGAGAGAGCACCCACCAGGAAGACGGCTGTCAGCACGAACAGGAGGACGACGCTCCCCCGGAGCGGGACGTGGAAGACGAAGGCCCCCATCAGGACCGAGAGGAGCACGTCGAGCATCCCGATGCCGAAGTACGGCAGGAGCTTGCCAAGGATCAGCTCGGGCCCCTTCAGCGGCGTGGAGATGAGCTGCTCCATCGTCCCGCTCTCCCATTCCTTCGCCACCGTGAGCGAGGTGAGGAGGGCCGCGATGACCATCATGATGACGGCGATCAGGCCCGGGACGATGTAGTTGCGCGACTCCATGTCCTCGTTGAACAGGACCCGCGGCCGGACGTCGAGCGGCCGTTCGACCATCCGCGTCCCGACGCGCCGCAGCGCCTTCTGCGTCGCTTCGAGCCCGTGAGCCAGCGCGATGCCTTCAGCGTATCCGATGGCGATGGCCGCCGTCCCGGCGTCGCTGCCGTCGACCAGGAGCTGGAGGGACGAGGACCGGCCCGACGTCATCGCGTCGCTGAAGTCGCTCGGGATGACGAGCCCCATCAGGACGTCTCCCCGGTTGATGGCCTGCTCGATCTCGCGGTAGCTGTTCGGCTGCCCCTTGACCGAGAAGTACCTCGAGCCCGTGAAACGGCTGACCAGCTCGCGGCTCTCGGGCGACGGACTCCTGTCCCAGATGAGAATTGGAACGTTGTCGACGTCGAGCGAAAGGGCATAACCGAACAGGACCAGGAGCAGGAGCGGGATCGCGATCCCCATCCCCAGGCTGCGGGGGTCCCGCAGGATGTGGATGAGCTCCTTGCGCGCCACGGCGAGAAGGCGGCGCGGGCTCATGCTTTCACCTCGACCGAGGCCGCCTGGCGGCTCCGGGCCTCGATCAGCGAGACGAAGACGTCCTCGAGCGAGGGCGTGATCTTCTCGATGGACGTCACCGGAATGGCCCCTTGCACAAGTGCGGCCCGGATTGCCGCCTCGGCGTCATGCTCCTCCATCAGGACCACGTGGAGCGTGTTGCCGAAGAGTGCGACCTCCTTGACGCCGGGCAGGGCCTCGACGAGCTCGAGCGCCTCCTGCGGCCTCTCACAGACGACCTCGAGGATGGCCTCCTTCATCAGCTGCGTCTTCAGCTCCGTCGGAGTGCCGAGGGCGATGAGCGCGCCGCTGTAGATGAGCCCCAGTCGGTCGCAGTACTCGGCCTCCTCCATGTAGTGGGTCGTCACGAAGACCGTCACTCCACGTGCGGAGAGCTCGTAGATCAAGTCCCAGAAGGCCCGCCGGCTCATCGGGTCGACGCCCGACGTCGGCTCGTCGAGGAAGAGGATGGGCGGCTCGTGCAGGACCGCGCAGCCGAGCGCGAGGCGCTGTTTGACGCCCCCCGAGAGGGTCCCGCACCGCATCTTCCGGTGCTCGTCGAGCCCGGCCATCCGGACGACCCAATCCTTCCGTTCGGCGCGCCGGGCCTCGGGAATGCCGTAGATCCCGGAGTAGAAGTCGATGTTCTCCTCGACCGTCAGGTCCTCGTAGAGCGAGAACTTCTGGCTCATGTAGCCGATGTGAGCCTTGATCTCCTCCGTCTGGGTCATGACGTCGTAGCCCGCCACGGTCCCGGTTCCCGCCGACGGCCTGAGGAGGCCGCAGAGCATCCGGATCGTGGTCGACTTCCCGGCTCCGTTCGGGCCGAGGAAACCGAAGATCTCGCCTTTCCCCACGTCGAGGCTGATCCCGTCCACGGCCACGAAATCGCCAAAGCGCCTCGTAAGGCCCGTCATGGTCACGGCGAGCTCGTCAGGATGACGTGACATGGCGTCCTTCTTCCGTCTGCCGCCCGATGACGGAAATGAAGACGTCCTCGAGGGAGGCCTTCTTCTCGCGGATGCCGTAGAGGACGAGCCCCTGCTCCGAAAGCGCTGCCTCGATGGCAGGGATCGTCCGGGACGGCTCCGGCGAGACGACGTGTATCCGGTCGCCGAACAGGCCGACCGACGGCGATACGCCGGCCGCCCTGAGGGCGGCGGCAGCCGGCCTCGGCTTCGCGGCCGTCACCTCCAGGATCGCGCCTTCCATCAGCTCCTTGACCTGGTCGGGCGTCCCCTCGGCCAGGAGCCGGCCCCTGTCGAGGAGCCCCACGCGCGTACAGCGCTCGGCCTCGTCGAGGTAGGCGGTGGAGACGACGATCGTCACTCCGGCCTTCAGGAGCTTGTACAGGATGCGCCAGAAGTCGCGCCGCGAGACCGGGTCGACGCCGTTGGTCGGCTCGTCGAGGAAGAGGACCTTCGGCGTATGGATCAGCGCGCAGGCGAGACCGAGCTTCTGCTTCATGCCGCCCGAGAGGTTGCCGGCGAGACGCTTCTTGAACGGCTTCATGCTCGAGAAGGCGAGGAGCTCGTCGATGCGCTCTTCGCGCCCCGTCCGCGGCACGCCGTAGATGTCGGCGTAGAAGTGGATGTTCTCGGCGACCGTCAGGTCCGGGTAGAGCCCGAACCGCTGACTCATGTAGCCGATCTCCTCCTTGATCCTCTCGGCGTCCCTCACGATGTGGTGCCCGACGACGAAGGCGTCTCCACTCGTCGGGTCCATGCTGCCGGTCAGGAGCCGCATCGTCGTCGTCTTCCCGGCGCCGTCAGGGCCGACGATCCCGTAGATCTCCCCCGTTTGGATGCTCAGACTGAGGTCACGGACGGCCACGACGGCACCGAAGGCCTTCGTGAGCCCCGTCGCCGCTACGGCGATCATCGCCAGGCTCCTTTCGTCGCTTCTTTCACGTCCTTCACGGCCGTCACTCCCCGCCGACGAGGATGTCGGCGTCCGCTGGCATGCCGGGCTTGAGCTCGTGGCCGGGATTGGGAATGTCGACCTTGATCCGGTAGACGAGCTTCACGCGCTCCTTGGTCGTCTGCACGCTCTTGGGTGTGAACTCCGCTTCCTGAGCGATGAACGAGACGCGACCCTCGTAAGTCTTCGCCAGGCGGGAGTCCGTCGTCACGCGGACCGGCTGGCCGACCTTGACGCGGCCGAGGTCGGTCTCGTCGACGAAGCCGCGCAGCCAGACGTTGCCGAGATCGGCCACCGTCACGACGGGCGTCCCGGCTGCGACCCGCTCGCCCGGCTCGACGTGATCGGCCAGGACCTGACCGGAGAGGGGCGACACGAGGGTCGTGTACTCGAGCCGGGTCCTGGCGATCTCGTGCGCCGCCTCGGCCTGACGGACCCGCTCCCGTGCCAGGTCAATCTGCTCTTTCCTCGGGCCGTTCCTGAGGAGGGTCAGCCGCTGCGAGGCCTCCTCGCGCTGCGCCCGGGCCCCCCGGGAGGTGGCCTCGGCGACCTCGAACTCGCGGCTCGAGATGACGTCCTGCTCGCGGAGTCCTCTCTGACGAATCAGCTCCGCCTCCGCGCGCGCCGCCTCTGCGCCCGTGCGGGCCAGCGCCGCCTCGGCCTGGGCGATCTCCTCCGGCCGATAGCCGGCGGTCAGCTCCGCGAGGGTGGCCTGCGCGCCGCCGATTTCGGCACGACGCAGCTCGAGCTCCTGCTCCAGCTCCTGGGTGTCGAGCCTTGCGACGTCCTGGCCGGCTTTCACGGCCATTCCTTCCGAGACGACCCGCTGGGCCATCTTCCCCGGGATGTTGAAGCTCAGCTCGACGTCGTTGACCTCGATGTTTCCGGAGAGCTTCAGGACGTCCGAGGCCGATGAGGAGCGGGAGCGGAAAGTGGCGCGGGTGAAGATGACGGCCACCACGACGACGGCTGCGACGGCAGAAAGCGCGATGACACGCTTGTTCATGGCATCTCCTTGTATTGGTCCTTGCGCGTTCCAGGGGCGGACTTCGCGTCTCGCCCGGTTCGTTGACCGGCCCTGCGGAGCTTCTCGAACGACGGGCCGGAGCAGGGGGGACGAAGCCCTTCCAGAAGAAGGTCCGAAAGGGTTCCGCAGAGGTCCTCGGGCGGCTGAGCCGGGGAGGGGATGCCCTCGAGCTCGGCCACTCTTTTCATGATCGGGTGGCTGGCGGTCAGGAACATCACGCTTCCGGCAATGACGAGGTGCGTGACGAGCGGGTTCACCGGCCTGAAGGTCGCGTCCGCCAGCCCGTCCTCGAGCGCCTGCTTCACGAACCTGAAGACTCCGCCGATCTTCCTCAGAACGACCTCGGAAAGGCCCTTGCCGCCGCCGGCGAACTCGCGAAGGACCAGCATGGGCAGGTGCGGGTGCTCCCGCGCGACCCGGGTCACCGTGGCGATGAAGGCCCGAACACGTTCCTCCGGCGTCTTCGCTTCCTGAAAGGAGGTTTCGAGGGCCGTCCTGGCGTGATCGAGAGCGTCCGAGAAGACCGTCTCGTAGAGCCGCGCCTTGTCGCCGACGTGGTAGTAGACCATCGCCTTGTTGACGCCCGCCCGCTCGGCGATCGAGTCCACCCGGGCCCCGGCGAAGCCCTCCTCGGCGAAGATCACCGCCGCGGCCTCGAGCACCCTGTGGAAGGGCTCGTTCCCGTTGCCTGGATCCGAAATGGCCATCGGCACCCTCGAGGCGGATTCACCGACCTTCGTTCCCGTCGACCTCTCGTTCATCCGCTGCGTCCCTTTCTCTTCGTCCGACCGACCGGTCGGTTAAGCTAACTAGTTAGTTATAGGTTCCGGAAAACTGCTTGTCAAGGGCCGGGATAGAAATAACGAGATCCTTGGTCAGGAATCCGGGCCCTCGGTCGACTCCCGTTTCCATCCTCTCGGGCGCGCCGCCCGGACCCTGTCCGCGATACCTGCATCGACTGCGCCTCGGGACGCGCAAGGCACGGGTTGTCAGCAGGCCCCTGATCCGGGCGGCCCCGAAGCCGTCAGTGCGCCGGCGCCGCCGAAAGGACCGCGTCGACCTCCGCCCGGGTCATCGAGCGGTCGAGCAGCGGCAGGAAGACCTCCTCTTCCTTCTCAAAATGAGCACCGATGATGCCGAGCGTGCGGTCGGCGGCGCGGGCAAAGGCCTTCGTATCCGGCCGAGCCGCGCCGGCCTGCGAGGACAGTCCTTCGATCGCGCGCCCGATGATGCCGTGCTCGTAGCGCATCGAAGCGGTGAACGCCTCGCCCTGCCGGCCCGCACGCTCATCCACGACCGGGTAGAGATGGGCCTCTTCCCAGGCGGCATGGGTGAGGATGTGTTCCGTGAGGAACTTCACCACGAACACCATTGTTTTCCGCCGCTCCGCCCCTGTCGCACCAGCGAGCGCTCCGACCTTGCTGTCGAGGTGGCGGAGGTGCTCCTTGATCCCGGCGTGTTCGGCGCGAAAGCCCGCCGTCGGCCGATCGTCCCCGGCGACAGCCGGCAGCGCCACGGCGGCCACCATCGCCGCGACCAGCAAGATCTTCACGTCGTACGTTCTCATCTCGAATCCTCCATTCCCGTCATTCGATCGGCCTCTCGAGCCCGATCAGTCTTTGTGTCGGTGTTTGTAGTTGTCTTCGTTCTTGTGTTCGTGGCTGTCGTCGCCGCGGCCATCCGCGTGCCGCTGCCCGGTTTCAACCGCGCGCTCGCTCCTGACCTTCTCGTCCGTGTCGCCGATCGTAAGCGTGCTGCCGACGAAGGGCAGCGTCAGGCTTCGCGTGCCCGCATCGAACCCCGAAAGAAGAAGCGCGCCGAAAGCGAACACGCCGGCGACCAGGAGGCCCGCGGAACCAATCCGTGACGAGGGGATGCCCGCCACTTCGGGACCTGTCTTGAGCCCGGTGATCATGCTCGTGATCACGTTCTCTCGCCGGCGCACCATGTGCAGCACTACACCGGCGAGGTGCACCGCGACCAGGCCGATCACCGACCACGCCAGCACCTCGTGGATCTCCTTCGCGCTCTTGCTGCCGCGCGCCGTAAGGAAGCCGGTGAAGCCCAGACCCATGATCCCCGCGAAGAGTGCGATCGCGAACCAGCTCGTGGCCGGGTTGTGGCCGACACCGGTCCCTTCCGCGTCGTGCGAGAAGACGCCGCGCAGGTAGCGTGCGAGTGCCGCCGGGCGGAACGAGAAGTCGCCGAACCGCGCGTATCGCGTCCCGAGAAGCCCCCAGACCAGACGCAGCACGACGACGAAGACGGCGAGGAGCCCGGCGATTGCATGCCAGGCGAACGCCACCGATTCGTCGGACGTCAGGTTGGCAAGGGCGAACGCACCGAACACCAACGCCGCCAGCAGCCAGTGTGCGAGTCGAACCGGCAAGTCCCAAACCAGAATTTTCTTCATCGCTCGTCTCCTTTCCAGACTCCAGCGTGAAGGGTGCACGTTGAACCTTAAGGCGGGCTTAACGCCCGGCTGCCGGAGTATCCTCGGGAGCGAACATCCAGAGGGAGGGAGCCGCTCCGTGCGCGTGCTGCTGATCGAGGACGACGAGCTGCTTGGTGACGGCGTGCGCGCCGGAATCGAGCAGGCCGGTTTCGCAGTCGACTGGGTGCGCGACGGCCGAGAGGCGGAGACCGCGCTCGAGCTCACCACCTACGACGCCGTGGTGCTCGATCTCGGGCTGCCGGGAATCGGCGGCCTGGAGCTGCTGGCGCGGCGGCGCGCCGCGCATGATTCGACCCCGGTCCTGATCCTCACCGCGCGCGACACGGTCGCCGACCGCATCGGCGGGTTGGATCGCGGCGCCGATGACTACCTGGTCAAGCCCTTCGACCTCGGCGAGCTGCTGGCGCGCCTGCGTGCGCTGGTGCGCCGCGGCACCGGGCGTGCCGCGCCGGAGCTGCGCGATGGCGACCTGACGCTCGACCCGGTGGCGCACGCAGTGACCCTGGGCGACCGGCCGGTCGAGCTCTCACCCCGTGAGTTCGCGCTGCTCCACGAGCTACTGGCCCATTCCGGGGAGGTCCTCTCGCGTGGGCGGCTCGAGGAGCGCCTCTACGGCTGGGGGGACGAAATCGCCAGCAACGCCATCGAGGTCCATGTCCACAACCTCCGCCGCAAGCTCGGCACGGAGCGCATCCGCACGGTGCGGGGCGCCGGGTACGCGCTGGGGAAGCGGGAGACGCCGCCGTGAACCGGCATCCCCGGCACATCGTTTCCATCCGCGCCCGGCTGCTCCTGTTGCTCGTCGGCGCCACGGCGCTCTGCTGGCTGGTGGCGATCACCTGGAGCTATGTCGACGCGCGCCGCAACCTCGCCGAGCTGTTCGACGCGCAGCTGGCGCAAGCCGGCCGCATCGCGCTCGAGCACGCCGGAAACGACGCCGAGGAGATGCTCGAAGACGCCCGGAAGAACCGAGTCGAGGCCGCTCCGAAGCGCGATCACCTCTACGAGCAGAGCCTGCACTTCCAGGTCTGGTCGGACGCCGGCCGGCTGCTCTACCAGTCCTCGCCCGACCTGCCCCGCGAGCCGATCGTTCCTCACGGCTCCCGAGGCTTCTTCGACCGGACTCTGCACGGCACGCGCTGGCGCGTGCTGGTTCTGGCGGACTCGAAGGAGAAGATCGAAGTCCAGATCTGCCAGCGTGCCGACCTGCGCGCGAGCCTCGCTGCGGCCGTCGCGCGCAACATGCTGGTGCCCGTGGCGGGCGTGCTGCCCGTCCTCGCGCTGCTCATCTGGCTCGCGACCACGGCGGGGATCCGCCCGTTGCAGCGTTTCGCCGAGGAGCTCTCCGAGCGCCGTCCCGACGACGTCGCGCCGCTCACCGACGAGCCACGCCCGGGCGAGCTCGCGCCGCTCGCCCGGGCCCTCGACGGACTCCTCGAACGGTTGCGGCGGCGTCTCGAGCTCGAACGTCGCTTTACCGCCGACGCCGCCCACGAGCTGCGCACCCCGCTCGCCGCGCTGAAAACGCAGGCCCAGGTGGCACTGGGGGCGCGCTCGCCGGAAGAGCGGGTGCACGCTCTCAACCAGGTCGTGCGCGGCACCGACCGCATGACCCATCTCGTCCGCCAGCTCCTGACTCTCGCGCGTCTCGAACCCGAGGCCGCTTCGGAGCTCGCGGCGATCGACCTCGTGGAAGTGGCCGACGAAGTGATGGCAGAGCTCGCGGGAGAGGCTCGGAAGCGCGGCGTGCGCCTCCACCGCACGGGCGCGGCCGCGATGACGGTGCTCGGCAGCCGGCCACTTCTCGCGACGATGGTCGGCAACCTGGTAGAGAATTCCATTCGACACGGTGTCGAGAGTGGCGAGGCTCGTGTCGAGATTGACCGCATGGGCGGCCGCGCCGTGCTGCGTGTCGTCGACGACGGACCGGGGATTCCTGACTCGCAGCACGAGCGCGTCTTCGATCGCTTCCACCGCCTCCCTGGACGCGGCGGAGGTAGCGGCCTCGGCCTGTCGATCGTCGCGAGAATCGCCGAGGTTCACGACGCGACGATCTCTCTCGGCGCAAGCGCGCGAGGAGGCGGCCTCGAGGTCAGTGTCGGGTTCCCAGAGGCGAGCCCGGGGACCAGGAACCCCTGACCGGTTCTCTCCGTCTGGCGGACTCGCCAGGCTGAAACCGCGAAGCGGGGCGGAGCCACCGGCGCCGCGATCCCCTTCTCCGGTGGCCCGCCCGGACCCTCGACGGCCAGCGCGGCAGGGAGAAGGTCTGTCTCGGCCACAGGCCAACCCTGCCAGGCTGCTTCACGAGGAGCCTCTTCCCCTGCGGCCTGACGCGCGCCCGCCAGTCCAGTGCCCGGAGCGGATCAGGGCGTCATCAGACCGCGGGGCTCCTTCGGCTGGCCGTACTCGTCGAAGCAGAGGAGCGTGCCGGGCGGAAGCTCCTTCTCGCCCGGCTTGGAAGGCATCCCACCGACGACACGGACCGGGGATTCCCGGCGACGTGTTGTGGCGGGCCCTATCCCGCCGGCGGCAGCTTCGACCAGTCGACCTGCGAGCCCCACGCGCTGTGGGGGACCATGAAGACGGCGAGGGTCACCACGGCCGCGACGACGACAGCGGTGCGGGCGCCGCGCCCGCTGCGCGCAAAGCCCGCCGCGACGACCCACGCGAGAACGGCGACGGCCGTCTTGTTGTCGGTCAGGTCGCCACCGAAGGGCCAGCCTGTCCAGTACGCGTCGAAGGCCTGTTTCTGGACGAGCGGGCCGAGAAAGAGGCCGCCGATGCAGAGGAGGACGATGACGACGAGCGAGATCCGGAGGAGCTTTCTCTCGCCGCGAAGGGCGAGGAGCCCGGCCGCGTTTGCAACGAGCATTCCGGTGAACATCGCAAAGATGTGCGGCACGAGGATGACGGGCGAGACGGCCCCCTTGAAGCGGGTGATGGCCGGGCGCTGCGGAAACTCGGCGTTCGCATCTCCCTTCGAGAGGCGCACCTGGTATTCGAGCTTCCCCGCGGGCGGCTGGTGCGGCAGGGCCGCCATCAGCACCTCCCCTTCGCGGACCATCGGCAGGACGGCGAACGGGTCGCTCGTCGGGTAGCGGCGCCAGGCGACGCTGCCGGAAACGGCGGGGTCGGCAACCCTCACGACGACCGGCTGGTCGCCCTCGCCGCCATGCGAGCGCAGGAGGCGGAGCTTCACCTTCGTCCCGCCGACGTCGACCGTCCCGCGCGCCGGATGCGTCGGTCCCGTGAGCCGCTGAAAGACGGCCGACGCGAGGGTGAGGAGGAGGGCGAGGATCCAGAGGCCGATTCGTCCGCGCATGCGGGGCGAAGGATAGCCCGGCTGCTGTCATCATTCGCCCCATGAGGCTTCCGATGCGCTCGAACGCGTCTCCCGCGTCGTTCTTCGCGGCTGCACCCGTCCTCTCCGGGGCAGCCCGGTCCCTCGTCCTGGCGGAGCCGAAGTGACGCCGGGCGCGATCGCCGCCCTCCTCGCCTCCTCGGCGGGCGCAGGGGTCATGAACGCTCTCGCCGGTGGCGGGACGATCCTCACCTTTCCCACGCTCATCCTCCTCGGCGTCCCGGCGATCCAGGCGAACGCCACGTCGACGGTCGCGCTCCTCCCCGGGGCCGCCGCGAGCCTCGCGGGCTACCGGCGCGAGGTCGGGACCCACCGGGCCTGGCTGAAGACGCTCTTCCTCCCGAGCCTCGTCGGCGGCGGGATCGGGGCGGTCCTCCTCCTGAGGACTCCGGAGAAGCTCTTCGCGAGCCTCGCACCGTTCCTCGTCCTCTTCGCGACGCTCCTGTTCATGCTCCAGATCGTCCTCTCGAAGCGAAAGGGCGACCTCGAGGTACACGCGCCGGACGGCCCCACGAGGACCCGCTGGGGCGTGGCCACGCTGGCGCAGCTCGCCGTCGCGGTCTACGGCGGATACTTCGGCGCCGGCATCGGCATCCTGATGCTCGTCCTCCTCGGCTTCCTCGGCCTCACCGACATCCACGCGATGAACGGCTTGAAGAATTTCTTCGGGATCATGATCAACGCCGTCGCGGCGGTCTGGTTCATCCTGAACGGCGCCGTCCTCTGGCCGATCGCGTTCGTGATGATCGCGGGGGCGACGGTGGGCGGCTACGCCGGCGCGCGCTTCGCGCGGAGGATCGGCAAGGAGAAAGCGCGGGCGGCCGTCGTCATCATCGGCCTCGGCGTCACCGTCGTCCTGCTGCTGCAGCGGGCCTGACGCCGAGCCGCCTCGCTCTCTCGACCACGAGGTCGAGGTGGACGCGCACGCCGGTGTCGGACGCGGCGAGCGCCCTCGCGCCGGAGAGCGCCTCGGCCGCGAGCGCCCTCGCCTCCGGCTTTCGCCCCAGATCGGCGAGGAGCTCGGCGCGGAGCGAGGCGAAGAGCGGGGCGACGTCGAGGGCGTCGAGAGCGACGCGCTCCTCTTCGGCCAGGAGCGTCGCCGCATCGTCGCCGAGAGCGAGGCGAACCTCGAGGCGCCAGTAACGGTAGAGGCCGATCGAGGCGACTCCCTCCTCGAATCGCGCCGGGCGCCGCCCGGAGCGCCAGGCGATCCAGGCCCGCAGCGGAGCGGTGTCGAAATCCCGGTCGGGATAGGCCGCTTCGAACCGGTCGACCTCGCCAGCGGCGTCGTCCCACCGGCCGGCCTCGCCCAGGGCGAGGACCTCCCCGACCAGCAGCTCACGAGGGTACGATCCGATCCGGGCGTATTCCCCGCGTCCCGAGCGGCCCCGCTGGTACCACGAGACGGCCCGGTCGAGGTCTCCCCGCAGGTGGAAGGATCGCCCCGCCTCGAAGGCGACGGGGGTCGGCTCCGACGCTCGCTCGTACACGGCTCTCCAGGCGCCGTCCGCCTCGTCCGCCCGCCCGGCGTCGAGGAGCGTCGCGGCCCGGACCCGCGCCACCCACCGGTCGAGAGGGACGTCCCCGGCGGCCCGGGCACGCTCGACGGCCAGCTCCACCTGGGTAACGGCCTCCTGCGCCTGGCCCACGCCGCGCAGCCGGGCGGTTTCGCGCAGGTGGAGGTAGGCCTCGCGCCGCGCGAGCGCTCTCCTCTCCGGCTCTCCGGGCCCCCGCGCACCGCGGCGGAAGCCGTCGAACGCGAGCTCGACGCGCTTCGGCCCGAAGGCACCGACCCTCAGGGAGTCCGCGGTCACTTCGACGGACGGGCTGTGCCCGCCATCAAAAAGCTCGCTCGGCAGGAGCGCGTACCACGCGAGGAGGCTCTCCTGGCCGATCCACGAGGGACGGTCGGGCGATTCAGCGTACGGGAGACCTTCGTCACGAGCGGTTCCTCCTTCGTCCCGGGGGATCCGCATCGCCGCGACCGCGCCGGAGTAGCCCATGCGATTGTTGAAACCGGCGAGGATCAGCTCCTTCCGGCCGTCCCCGTCGACGTCGGCCGCCGCGCTGGCGTAGTGGTGCCCGGAGCCGAAGAACGCGCTGACGACCCGCCGGCGCTTCAGGTCGCAGACGTAGGTCGCGCCGGGATAGAGCGGAACCTGGACCAGGCTCACGGCCACCTCGTCGGTTCCGTCTCCGTCCACGTCGAACGGGAAGAGCGCTCCCGCCAGGAAGGTGTTCGAGAAGGACGAAAATGGCACGGGCCCCTGGACGGAGGATCCCGGGTCGGGTATCTGTAGCTCGGAGATGGCCCGGCCCGTGGCCGGGTCGAGGAGCTCGAGGGTCTTGTTCGGTTCGTGGATTCCGCCCCTCACGGCCACGGCTGCCGTGCGACCTCCCTCGAGACGCACCAGGGCGACGCTCTTGCCCACGGTCGCCCCCTTCCGAGCCCACAGAAGGCGCCCTTCGCCGTCAAGAGCCCGCACGCCGCCCGTGCCGTCGGGAACGAGGCGCGTCAACCGGGGCCGGTTCCACGGGAACACGGGAACGAGCGCAAGGACGAGGAGGAACGAGAGGAACGCCGCCGCCCCTCCGAGGACGACGGGCCGGCTGATCCGGAGCGGCGCGTGCCGCGCCCTTCGGGCCCCGAGGTCCGCGAGGACGTCGGCGGTCGTCGCGTACCGCCTCTCGCGGTCCTTCGCGAGGAGACGCGTCACCACGCCCGCGAGCCAGGAGGGGACCTGCGGCCGGAGCTTGCGGACGTCGGGAGGCTCCTGGCGGATGTGGGCCACGATCGTCCCGATGGCGGAATCGCCGCGCAACGGCACCTTTCCCGCGAGCATCTCGAAGAGGACGACACCGAAGGAGTAGAGGTCGCTCCGCGCGTCGAGGAGGTCGCCGAGCGCCTGCTCGGGCGAGAGGTACTCCACGGTGCCCACGAGCCCCTCGGTCTGGGTGACGCGGGTTTCCGTCCCTTCCCAGTGCCGTGCGAGGCCGAAGTCGGCGAGCTTCACCTCGCCGGACGTCGCGAGGAGGATGTTCCCCGGCTTCACGTCGCGGTGGACGATACCGAGGGCGTGGAGGTCGGCAAGCGCGTACAGCACTTCGATACCGATCCGGATGGCGCGTTCCGGCGCAAGCGGCCCGTGCGCCAGGAGCTCCCGGAGCGACTCCCCTTCGACCAGTTCCATCGTCAGGAAGACGGTGTCGCCCGCCTGGCCGATGTCGAAGACCCTCACGAGCCTCGCTCCCGCCGCGTCGCGCGCGACGGCCACCTCGCGCCGGAATCGCTTGAGCGAAGCCTCCGACGTCCGGTCGGTCCGCAGGACCTTCAGCGCGACGCGCCGCTTCAGCTGGCGGTCGAACGCCTCGTAGACGACCGCCGAGCCGCCCATCCCGAGGACACCGCGCACTTCGTAGCGCCGGCCGATCTCGGTCCCGGGAGCGAAGAGGCGCACGGACGGCACGGTGATCTCACTGGCCGCCGTGTCGGCGTCACCCGGATCGGGTCGCTCGTCTTCCACGGTTCCGGATCTCTCCTGCCCGGAATCATAGGCGCGGCGCTGGCGGAACGCGGTGTCAGAACAGGAAGTCCGTCGAGAGGAAGCTCGATCTCCGATTCCTGAGAACGTCGTTCAGGATCCGGGTGTTCGCAGGCGTCTGCCGGGCGGCGACGAGGGACCGGATCGTGAAGACGCGCAGCGCGTCGGTGACCGAGAGCGTCCCCTCGGCCGAGTCCTTTCGTCCCGTGAACGGGAAGGCGTCGGGGCCGCGCTGGCACTGGGTGTTCAGGTTGACGCGGCAGACCTGGTTGACGAGCGGGTCGATGAGCCTTGCGAGGGCCTCCGGGTCACGACCGAAGAGCGCGACCTGCTGACCGTAGTCCGACTCGGCGATCGCGCGGATCGGCTCGTCGACCGAGCGGAACGTCACGACCGGGACGACAGGCCCGAACTGCTCCTCGTGGTAGAGCTTCATCTCGGACGTCACGCCCGAGACGACCGCGGGGAAGAAGAGGCTCGCGGCCGTCGCGCCGCCGCTCGGGTTGGCCACCCGAGCGCCTTTCCGGACGGCGTCGGCGACGAGGGCAGCGAGGCGGCCCGCCTTCCCCGGCTCCGGAAGCGGCGTCACCTGCGCGCCCGGGTCCCACGGCATTCCGGGCTTGAGCGCCTCGACGGTGGCCGCGAGGCGCGAGGTGAACTCGTCCGCCACGCTCTCGTGGACGAAGACGATCTTGATCGCCGTGCAGCGCTGGCCGTTGAACGAGAGGGCGCCGAGGACGCACTCGGAGACGGCGTTGTCGAGGTCGGCGTCGCCCAGGACGATGGCCGGGTTCTTCGCCTCGAGGCCGAGAACACAGCGGAGCCGGTGCGGCCTGGGATGGAGCTTGCGGATCGCGTCGGCCGCGGCGCTCGTCCCGATGAGGGCGAGGACATCGACCTTTCCCGACGCCACGAGGGGACTGACGACCGTCCGGCCGTCGCCGTGAATGGAACCGACGACGCCCGGCGGGAAGGCGTCGCGAAACGCGGAGAGGAGCGGCGCGTGGAGGAGAGCACCGAGCCGCGGCGGCTTGAAGACGACCGGGTTCCCCATGATCAGTGCCGGGATCAGCGTCGTGAAGGTCTCGTTCAGCGGGTAGTTGAACGGCCCCATGCAGAGGACGACGCCGAGCGGGGCACGGCGGACCTGGGCGGCGATTCCCTGCTCGATCGTGAAGCGCGACGAGGCCCGGTCGAGCTCCTTCAGCGCCTCGATCGTGTCGCGAATGTAGTCGACCGTCCGGTCGAACTCCTTGCTGGCGTCGGGAAGGCTCTTGCCGATCTCCCACATCAGGAGGCGGACGACCTCCTCGCGACGCTCCCGCATCCGGCGCACGAACTCCTCCACGCAGCGAATCCGCGCCTCCACCGGCGTCGTGGGCCAGGCTCCGCGCCCGAGGTCCCACGCCTTCACGGCCGCCGCGAGGACCTCGAGCGCCTCGTCGGCGCCGAGTGACGGCGTCCGGCCGATGACCCGGGGCGAGGGCGGCGCGCCGGCTTCGTCCGGCTCGCAGACGGGCGAGACGACCTCGTTGAACGGACCCGTCCAGCGGCGCAGCTCCCCGCCGCAGAGGTACTCGTCCTGCACGACGAGCGTCGGCAGGCGATACGCAGCGGGAATCTCCTCGAGACGGGGGAAGAGGCCGGCGAGATCGACGGAGGTCTTCATGGGCATCCTCGCTGTTGCTCCGATTCAGAGATCCTACCTCCATGCTCCTCAAGACCAGGATTCGGATTGCTCGGTTCTGAGTCGATCCGCTCCTCGGCCGCCCCGCGAGGGCACTCGGACCCAGGCCCGTTCCACGCTACGATCAATCAATGGTTAGCGATGCCCCCTCCAAAGACACCTCACCGCCTCGTTGCACGACCGTGTCCCTTACCAGAAGGCACAGTCTCTCGACCTGCGCGACCTGCGCGACGGGTGTGCTGAGGGACCAGCACCTGCCCGTAGGCGGAGAGGGAGTCTACTCATGAAAAAGACCCTGATACTTCTCGGTCTCGCCATCGCCTCGAGCACCTCGCCCGCTTTCGCGGAGCCAGAGAAGCCGGCCGGACGCACACGGTCCTGGCAGGTTCAACTTGCGACCGGCACGGAGTTCCAGGTGCGAATCCACGCCGTCGGCTCGGCCGCTGGCAATCACTTTCGAGGGATCTTCAAGGACCTCTCCACCTCTTCGGTCTGTACCTTCGAGGAGAAGGAAGACTATTTCTGGTGGCAATCGAGCCTGAGCATCGGCTGTAGCGGTAACCGGCTGGAACTGCGGACGTACTTCCCCGCCCTCACCGGATCCTCCTCGATTGAATCGCTCGCCACGATGCCAGTCATGCAGAAGCTCTTCGTCGGTAAGGAGGTCCACACGTGGGTCTCCACCGGCGCCAAGGTCCTGGACCCGAAGGCCCTCAAGGCGGCGCAGAGTGAGCTCCGGAAGATGCCTGCAGAGTTTCTGCAGTCGCTTCGCGACCTGAGGCTACTCAGCCAACCCGAGTTCTCCGAAGCGAACGGTCCGTCTCCATCTCTGATCGACGGCGTCGCGGGTATTCTCGATGACACTCCGGCGAAGGTCAGGATCGCCTCTATCGTGCCGCTCTCCTCGGATGAGTCCGACGGTCTCGTGCGTGAGGCCGCCGCTTCGAAGTAAAGAGTCGAGTACCGTCGGGCGGGGTGACCGGTAAGGACTACAGCCCCGCCCGACGGCGCACTTACCTCCGGGCCAGGACGACCGTGTCGGACGACGTCGCGGCGTCCCACGCCTCGCCCTTCATCCCACCGAAGACGTTCTCGATGTGGAAGCCGGCTGCCCCGAGCGCGACCTCCAGCTCCACGCGGCGCCACCCCTTCAGGACGACATTCTTCCCCGTGACGACCTCGACCGGCGGCTCCTCGCCCGGGCGCCACCTCAGCGTCGTCGGGTTGAAGAGGACGGTACCGTCGGGGCGCGGGTCCATGAGGCGCAGGAAGACGACCCGCTCGGCGTCGTCCTCGCGGACGTTGAGGGGAAGGCTCGTGATGCGCTGGTCGAGGATCCGGTCGTAGTTCAGGACCTGGAAGAGGACGGGGGCGCCCGGGAGGAGGAGGCCGGCGAGGTCCGCGAGGAACCGGACCATCTCCACCGGAAAGAGGTGCGGCAGGCCGTTACCGATTGCGATCGCCCCGCCGAAAGGTCCGGTCACGGCCGCGGCCAGCTCCGCGAGGTTCCCCTTCACGAACCGGGGTCCCGGCCCCGCGTCCCGCGCTTGGGCGAGCTGGGCCTCGGACGCGTCGACGCCCGTCACCTCGAACCCCTCCGCCTGGAGAAACCGTGCGTGCTCCCCCGTCCCGCAGCCGAGGTCGAGGAGGCCCTTCGACGGAGCGCCGGCGAGGACCTCGCGCAGGAACGGAGCTTCGCGCTCTATCCGCGCCGGCCAGGCGATGAGGCGGCGGTAGGAGAGGCGGGAGTAGTGGTCGGTCGGGTCGGGAGCGTCGGACATCCCCACGAGTTTCGCACCCGGGCCCGCCCCGCGGGAATCTCGCGGACGCGCTCCACCGTTTTCGTCAGACGTCCTGGAAGCGCTTCGTCTTCTTCAGCCAGCGTGCCGTTCCCCAGCCGATCGCGATGACGGGGAGCGCCGCGACGCAGGCGACGTGGTACCCCGGCCGCGCCCCCCACGGCTGGTGGGAGAGGGAATCGGCGAGGAGGAGCAGTGCCGCACAGATCGTCCAGGACGCGGTGCTGCCGTACTCCTTGATCACGACGCGCTGCCAGTGGAACTGCATTCCCGCCAGGGAAGCGTTCAGCCCGCGGAGCCTGGGAATCCACCGCGGCACCCGGGCGCAGTACTCGTCGAAAGGCGTGCCGAACTTCCCGCGAAGGAATCGCTCCTCGGCGGCGACGATGGCGGAGTAGGCGACGAGGAAAAACGGCACGCCCACGAGGTAGGCCACCGGGCCGTTCCAGATGAGGAGGAGCCCGAGGAGGACGAGCAGGTTGCCCACGTAGAGAGGATTTCGGCAGTGGGCGAAGAAGCCGCCGCTGACGAGCTCTTCCGCGTAGACTTTCCGGTTCCTGCCGCCCCGGATGACGTAGACCGTTCCGACGACCGCGACGCGAAGGGCCTGCCCCAGCATCGCCACGAAAACCCCCACGACGTCGAGAACGTCGTCGAGCCGCTGGCTGTTGCCGGGCCACTCGGGCTTCGTGAGAACGAAGAGGAGGACGAGCACCGTCGGGAAGAGTCCGTCGCGAACGCGGAAGACGACGTTTCCCAGGCGGACGAGCAGGTTGTCCGCGGGTTGCTCGGCCGCTGCTTCGGCTCCGGTCAACGGACGGCCACCAGGCCGGCGAAGTTGTACCAGCGAAAGAACTCCTGCACCTGCGAGAAGCCGTTCTCGAGGAGAAGGGCCCGGTTCTCGTCCAGCCGGTACGGGATCAGGACGTTCTCGAGCGCTTCTCTCTTCTGCGAGATCTCCATCTCCGAGTAGCCGTGCCGCCGCTTCATGGCGTAGTAGTGGTCGATGAAGAGCCGGTTGAAGAGCGTGTCGCTTTCGATAACCTTCTCCACCAGGATCAGCGCCCCGTTGTGGCGCAGGCCGGAGGCGATCGAACGGATGACCCTCTCCCGGTGGAGCGGTCGCACGAACTGGAGCGTGAACAGCATGACGGCGACCGAACCGTCCTCGATGGCGAACGGCTCGTGGAGGTCGAGGAAGCGCACTTCGCGAGAGCGAGGGCTCCCAGCGGCCGCGAGCTTCTGCCGTGCCCTCCCGAGCATCTCCTCCGAGTTGTCGAAGCCGACGAAACGGACGCCCGGGGCGACGGAGCTCTCGAGGGCAAGCATCGTCGTCGCCGTGGAGCAGCCGAAATCGTAGAGCGTGCTTCCCGGGACCGCGAAGTCCGCGGCCAGCTCGGTCGCCATCCGCTGGATCTCGCCGTAGAACGGGACCGAGCGGTTGACCATGTCGTCGAAGACGCCGACCGTCCGCGCGTCGAACTTGAAGTCCGACGCCGTCTGGTCCGCGGCGAAAATGTCGTCCGTTGGGACGCCGCCCGGGGTGATCGGCATCGGCATGGTGTCGACGTCCGCCACCCCCACCGATCCCTGGGCGAGGCTCTCTACCGGGTCTTTCCGTTCGCTCATTCCTCGTTCTCCTGGCTCGACCGCGCGAGGGCGATGAGCCCCCGCACGACGAGGCGCATGTGGGCCGTGTCGAGACCGGACTTCACCGCATAGGCGAGTACGTGCTGCTCCACCTCGCGCTCGCGGTCGGGGTCGAAGACGGGGATCCCGGCGGCCCGTTTCAGCCGGCCCGCCTCGATCGCGAGCTCGACGCGGCGCCTGACGACGTCGACGAGCGCGCGGTCGTTCTCCTCGATCTTTCCCCGGAGCCGCGTCAGCTCCGGGAGCTCCGGGTGGTCGTGGGAAGCGGTCACGGCGTCCTCCGCAGGGGAAGGGTCCGCCCCGCGGCGCGCGCGAAGGCGTCGAGCCGGGTCATCAGCCCGGCGAACTGCGCCGGCTCGAGCGCCTGATCGCCGTCGGAGAGGGCCTCCTCGGGGCAGGGGTGGACCTCGATGATGAGGCCATCGGCGCCCGCCGCGATCGCAGCGTAGGAGAGCGCCGCGACGAGATCGGCCCTCCCCCCCGCGTGGCTCGGGTCGACGATCACCGGCAGGTGCGTCTCGCGCTTGAGGACCGGGATTGCGGCGATGTCGAGCGTGTTCCGGGTCATCGACTCGAAAGTCCGGATCCCGCGCTCGCAGAGGATGACGTCCCGGTTCCCCTGCGCCATGACGTATTCGGCCGCCATGAGGAGCTCCTCGATCCGGGCCGAGAGGCCGCGCTTGAGGAGGACGGGCCGACGCGTCCGCCCGACCTCGTTCAGGAGCGGGAAGTTCTGCATGTTTCGGGCACCGATCTGGAGGACGTCGACGAGCTCGGCGGCCTTCTCGACCTGCCGGGTGTCCATCACCTCGGAAACGATCGGAAGGCCCGTCTCGGCGCGGACGCGGGCGAGCATCTCGAGCCCCTCCTCGCCGAGCCCCTGGAAGGAGTAGGGCGAGGTGCGCGGCTTGAAGGCCCCACCGCGCAGCATGACGGCGCCCGCCGCGCCCACGGCCCGGGCCGTCTCGAGGAGCATCTCTTCCCCCTCGACGGAGCAGGGACCAGCAATGACGGCAAGGGTCGCTCCCCCGACCTCGACCGGGCCTCCGGCGGCCGGGACGCGGACGACCGTGGAGCCGGCGGAGGACTCGCGGGAGGCGAGCTGGTAGGGCTTGCGCACCGGCGTCACCGACTCGACGCCGGGGAGGACCATGAGCGCCGCCATGTTCATCGGCGACACCTCGCCGACCGCCACGAGGACCGTCCGGAGCTCCCCCCGGGAGACGTGCGCCGTAAACCCTTCGAGAGCGAGCGCCGCCCGGAGGTGCTCGAGCTGCTCCTCGGTCGTGTCGGGCCATGTCCCGACGATCACGACCCCCCGGCCCGAGTGTGCCCGACTCTCTCTCAAAATTCGCCGAACACTCTATATGCCGTCGTGCACGCCAGTGCGGATCTGTTCGGTCTCCGTTCAGGAAGACCTCCCCAACGGCCGGACCCCGGACGGCCGATACACCGGGGCCGCCAGAAGACGCACGGCCGGGGTCGCCCCTGGCCGTGCACCGTATCCGTTCTCTGGAGGGCGAGGCGATAGCCCCGCCCGGGACCTCAGCTCCCCCCGCCCTTCTCCACGCCCTTGGGCCGCTTCGTGAGCGTGGCGCAGAGGTAATCACGGTTCATCCCTCCCGGTACCCCGCGCCTGCGCGCCTGCCGCTCGGGCCGGACCTGGAAGGCCCCGTGCGTGCGCGAGGGCCATCGCCCCACCGCTCGTCGCTCGAGACTCCGCTGCGGAGCTGACAGGACTCCCAGGCCAAGCGGCCTCTTTGGCAGACGTCGTTTGCCTGCGAGGCCCGCAGGCGAGACGAGGAGCAGAGAGGCCCGAGCCCCGTTCTTCGCGCCCGCATCCCCAGCGCTTCAGCGCCGCGTCGGCGTCGCCGACGCCTCCTTTGAAAAACGGCCTGGCGCGGCGCTCGCCCGCGCCGACGCCCGGCCGAGAAGCGCAGCTTGCGAGCACCAGAGGCGCGTGCGGCGGCGCGTTCGCGAGCGACGTGCCCAAGCCCTTCAGCGACCGAGCGTTGCGAGCTCCGTACGCCCACGGCGGTGTCCGCCGAAATTGTTCGGCGGCAGGGTGTCGCCGCAGCGAGCGTCAGCGAGCGGAGGCGATACCCCGCAGGCGCGCGGGGCGCTGCACGGCGCACGACAGGATGAGGGTCGGGGACGTGCCTCTGGCGCGCGCCGTGCTC
>DIAY01000127.1:29749-31021 GCA_002414905.1 Holophagales bacterium UBA5066
GCGCCCGTACCTTCCTCGCCCCGCGCCGGTGGAGGCGGGTCCCCTTCCTACGGCGCCCGCGGCGCCGTGGGCGCTCCGCTCCGGGCGTGTGTTCCGGTCCCTGCCGTTCATCGCGTCCGACAATCCTGCAAAACAATACATGACTTCACGCCAGGCACAGATCCCAGATCCGCCGCACAGATCCGCCGACACCGATCCGCCACTAACCTCAGGGAACCAACACCGGAAACCGGCTAACATGGAAGGGAAGGCGCTTGGGTCGGGAGGCGCATTGCGGCTGCCGAAAGGACCGGGCCGGGACAAGAGGTCGTTGTGGTTCATCGCCGTGAATCTCACACTACTGGGGACATTCGAGGAAGAGTGGCTATCGGATCAGGCTCAACGCGCCGGAACATGCGCGCCGACTGGGATGAGCGAGCACGGAAGGACTTCCGGTTCTTCATCGCCACGGGAGCAGCCGTTTCCGACGAGGCCTTCCGTGAGTCTGGTCTCCATGACATCGAGAACGAGGTCCTCGACGGCTGTGAGCTAGGGCCCACGGCGAACGTGGTCGAGATCGGCGCGGGGGTCGGGCGCCTGGTGGTCCCACTCTCCCATCGCGTCGGGAATGTGGTGGGAGTCGATATCTCGCCAGTCATGATCGCGGAATCAGAAGCCTTCTGCGCCGATCGGCCGAATGTGCGGATGGAGGTAGTCGACGGTCGGCTGCCGGTGGAAGACAGCTCTCAGGACTTCGTCTTCTCGTACATCGTCTTTCAACACGTGCCTGAGGTGTCGGTCGTCGTCGACTACATCAACGAGGCATCGCGCGCGCTACGACCAGGCGGGGTGTTCCGGTTCCAAGTCGATGGTCGCCTACGACTGAAGAAGCAGGCGAACTGGAAGCCTGGTACGTATGACGGCGTGAAGCTGTCCTCATCCGAGGTTCACGAGTTGTTGCGAAAGGCATCCCTATCGGTCCTGACCGAGTGGGGCGCTGAGACTCACTACCACTGGTTCACGGCGATGAAGCCCGGTCAAGACGCGCGCGTGCGCATCCGGCCACGGCAACTATCTAGGCAAGCGCTCGAAGACGCGTTCCGGCGCTGCGGGGTCGTCGAACCGGTCCAGTCCTCAGACGCCGTGATTCAGGGGCTCACTACCGTCCGGCGAGAGGTCACGGCTCTCGAAGAGAAAATGAAGGGGGCTGAGGATTCAGAATTCGTCGCGGCAGCGGTTCGCGCCCTCATGGGAATGGAGCCAGCTTCAGAGGACGTCGCTCTGACCGTAGAT
>DIAY01000127.1:31138-31563 GCA_002414905.1 Holophagales bacterium UBA5066
CTCTGACCGTAGATCTCTTGAAAACGAGCGACGACGATCGTCCAGGCGTGATCGACTCACTCGTGTCCAGTCGAGGATTCCGGGACATGGTTTATCCGATCATTCCCCGAGTTCCGTGGTATCGCATAGAGGGCGCATTCGGATCAGAAGACTGCCGAGAGAGCCTACTCCGCGAAGAAGCCGGTGTCTTCGAGCTCGCCTACAGATTCTCAAAGAGCATCGAGGGGCTGGCTGTTCCCGACGCCCTCCGGGAAGCATTTGTCGCGATAGTGGGCCACGAGCCGGACGCAGCGGCACGGCGTCATTACGAGTCACTCGTCACAACGAAGGGACCATATCGCCTCGTCGAGGAGCTGCTTCTGAACCCGGAGCAGACACCACGACCAACGGCGCCGCCCGAGGCACGAACGAGAGAGCTTTTGGCG
>DIAY01000289.1:0-1709 GCA_002414905.1 Holophagales bacterium UBA5066
AACACGATGGAGAAGCTCTGGCACGCGCTCAACGACCTCCGGCCCGCTATCGAGGTGGAGGAGAGCGTCCGGGTCCGGGCGAAGAGGTCACTCGACCGGATGCTGGAGCTGACGGCGGGGAAGACCTTCGTCCCGGCGCTCGGGCGCTCGTGATTCCGCGGCGGTCGTGACGTCGTGACCGGAAACGCCCGACCTTCGCGCCCGCGAATTCCCTGGGCGCCGCTCGTCACGGGCCTCGTCGTCCTCGCTGCCGGAGCTCTCACAGCGTTCCGGATCCTCCCGGAATGGCAGCCGCTCGGGGTACCGAAGGCGACGGCACTGCGGACGGCGCGCGAGGAAATGGCCGCCACGGGAGCGACGCTTCTCACGCCGAAGGCGAAGGTGAGGAACGGGGCCGCGAGCTCCGAGCTCGAGCGGGCCTACCGGCGACTCGGGCGTGAGGCCCCGGGCTGGCTCGCCCGCCACGGAGCGATCGCGGCCTGGGTCGTGTCGGGGGACCTCCAGGTCCCGGAAGTCGGGACGGGTACCGTCGAGATCGCGATCGGCCGCGACGGGATGATCCGGCGTGTCGAGTTCACGAGCGGAAGCGTCTTCCGCGTCACGGCGCCGGCGGGGGAGCTCGCCGGCGCACGCGAGCGCCTCGCGGCGGCTCTCCTCGCGCGCCTCGCCCGGGGCGCCGCGATCGGGCGCTCGGCCGACTTCGAGAGCGGCAACGCGATCGTCCGCGTCTACGAGCTTGCGGGGGACAGTCGCGGACCCCGTGAGGTCCTCATGCGTCTTGCCCCCACGCCGGCGATGCTGATCGTCGGGCGCGAGCTCTCGGATCCCGACGTCGGCGCCCGTTTCGAGCGGCTCAAGTTCCGCGGGCTCGCCATCGCGATCCCCCTTTTCGGCCTCGTCGGGCTCGTCGTCGTCGTCCTCTTTGGCGTCCTTCTCTTCCGCCGCCGCCTCGGTTTCCGGATCGCAGCAGGTCTGGGATTCTTCGGCCTCGCCGCAATGGCCGTCTCGGGCTCTCTCTTCGAGCTCCAGGGCCAGAACGGCATCGTGGCGGGGTTCATCGTCACGGGACGGCTCCTCCTGGCCGTGGTCCTCGTCGGCTACTGGGGCGTCGCCGAGTCGATGCTTCGCGACACGGTCCCGGGCTTCCGGACGAGCCTCGACGCCCTCGTCGCCGGCCGCCTGTCGCCCCGTCTCGGCAAGGCGATCCTCGGAGGACTCGGGCTGGGCGCGTCAATCGCCGGCGCGCGGCTCCTCTTCGCTTCCGGCGTGGCGGCGGCGGGACTGAGCGGTGTCTACCCCGAGACACCGTCTTATGCCCTTCCGCTGTTCGGCGGCATCGCGAATGCCTTTCTCGAAGGGCCTTACGCCGCGGCGACGCTCATCCTCGCTGCCGCTCTCTTCCGTCACGTCCTTCCCCGCGAGAGGGCCGACGTCCTCGGCGCGGTGGTGTTCGCTCTCTTCTACGCCTGCTCGTTCCAGTACGCGCCCTGGGGAGCGACGCTCGTGCTGTATCTCGTCGAGGCGGCTCTTCTCCTGCTCGCTTTCCGAACCCTCGGTCTCACGGGCCTCCTCGTTGCGGCGACGGCGCCGGCGCTTCTGCGCGACCTCCTCGCTTCCCTCCGGTTCCCCGGCGAGCTCGCCGCACCGATGCTCGTCGCCGCAGTCTCGCTCGCAGCCCTCGGCTGGGTGGGGGTCGCCGCCTGCCGGCG
>DIAY01000289.1:1948-2730 GCA_002414905.1 Holophagales bacterium UBA5066
TACGAGTTCCTCGTCGACGAGGAAGGAGCGCTCTGGGTCGCCGCGGGGGACGTCGCCGGCCACGGGTTCTCCTGCGGCATCCAGGGGGCGATGGTCAAGGCGTGCCTCCTGACGCTCGTCAAGGCGGGGCGACGGCCGGCGGAGATCCTCGTCGAGGTGGACCGCGTCCTGCGCGCGGCGAACACGGGCCGCCTCTTCACGTCGCTCGTCCTGGCGCGGATCGACCCGACGACGGGGCACGGCATCCTGGCGAACGCGGGACACCCGTACCCGCTCCTCGTGGTGGAAGGGAAGGCTCGCGAGCTGACGGCTTCGAGCCTGCCCCTCGGGAAAGGGCCGGCGCGCATCTACGAGGAGACGGAGTTCGAGCTGCCGGGGGCCGCGAGCCTCGTCCTCGCCTCCGACGGCCTCTTCGAGGGGCCCGATCGCTTCGACGACCCGTACGGCTACGAGAAGCCACGCGAGGTCCTCGAGCGCGTCGGCCTCTGGAGGCGCCCCGCGGAGTCGATCCTGGAAGCGCTCCTCGGCGACTGGCGAACCCACGTCGGCGAGGGAGAGCCTGCCGACGATACGAGCATCATCGTCGTCCGCCGGACCATCTGGTCCTGAGCCTTCCCGGGGGGCGCGCTCTCCGGGGGGCGCTGCTCGCGGCCCCCCAGACTCCCCAGATCGCGCCAGTACGTCCGCTCGACGCCTGCTCATGTACTGAGTCTCGTCGCAACGGGACCGCGCGCTCCGTTCGTGCGAGGATCAGACGAGATGAAAATCGCGTTCATCGGAAC
>DIAY01000289.1:2957-8119 GCA_002414905.1 Holophagales bacterium UBA5066
ACGACCGTGAAGGCGCAGGCGTGGATCCTCCACACGCAGATCGCGTGGGAGCTGCAGGCCGAGGCCAAGGCCGAGGTCGTCGTCTGCGACCGCGCCGTCCTGGACAACTACTGCTACCTGCGCCGGGCCGCGCCGGGAGAGCCGCACGTGAAGGTCCTCGAGGCGCTCGTCCGCGCCTGGCTTCCGACCTACGACGTCCTCTTTCGCGTCCCGATCGTCGGCGACCCGAGCTTCGACGGCGTGCGCGACACCGACCTCGCGTTCCAGCACGACATCGACGCGCTCCTCCTGGCGACGCTCGAGGAGTGGGAGGTTCCCTTCGTGACGTTCGACCCGGCGGCGCGCGACGGTTGGGCGAAGACGGCGATCGAAAGCCTCCTGCCGACGCTCAGGCCCCAGGAGCTCCTCTTCCCCGACGCGGTCGGCGGCCGCTGACGGCCCCGGCTCCGCCGCTCCGCGTCACTTCCGCCAGATCTCGTACTTCACCTTGAACGAGCGGACCTGCTTGTAATAGCGGGTCTTCATCTTCACGAACATCTTGTTCGTGTCGCCGACCTTTCCCGCATCGAGCGTCGCGGTCCGGTCGTTCTCGGCCCAGAGGCCGCCGTCCTTGCCGTCGATGGTGACGGTGTAGCGGCACTTCCAGTCGCGCGCCTCGTCGCGGTTTGAGTACTCGAACTCGACGACCATCGTGTGCGTCTCGTTCCCGTCCTTCTCGGCGTCGGCGAAGTCGTCGGGATCGGGCCAGTTGCGGATCCTCACCGATTCGATCGTGACGGGCCCCTGGCGGATCCCGACCTTCGATTCCCCGTCGCGGCCGAAGGCGTGCGTCTTCACGTAGGTCTTCGGGTCGCCGGGGCCGCCGACGGCCGGCGAAGAGGAGAGGAGGAGAGCGGCAGCGGAGAGGGCGATGCAGGCACGGGCGAGGACAGTCCGCTTCATGGGGCCTCCGACGGGGTGATCTCCTCGAATTCTAGGCCGGAAGAGAGAACGAAGCAGGCGTCGGGATGGATTGACATGTGCGGGCAGAGCGGCTCTTCTACGTCGAGATGACGACTCCCACCCCACGTATCACCCGCCAGCGCCGCCGGGCGCGTGCCCTGTCCGCCTTCCTGATCCTCGCGGGCGCAGCCTCGACGGCAACGGGCCAGGCCGTCACGCCTCCCTCCGACCCGGTCCCGGCGCCGTCTCTCGCCGATTCCCTTCGCCCTCCGCCCGCCGTCTCGTCCCCTCTCGGTATGGTCGTCACCTCCTCGCCCGAAGCCTCGTGGGCGGCGGTGCGCATGCTGGAGAAGGGGGGGAACGCGGTCGACGCCGCCGTCGCCGCGGCGTTCACGCTCACGGCCTCAGACCCGGGCGGCTCCGGGCTCGGTGGTCAGACGTGGATGGTGATCCATCTCGCATCGGGCCAGGAGCGGGCCATCCTTTGCCCGGCACGCGTGCCGATGCGGATCGACCAGGCGAAGCTGAAAGCCGCGCGAGAGGGAACGCAGCTGTGGGGACCGAAGTCTGCCGCCGTTCCCACGACCGTGGCGACCCTCGACCACGCTCTTCGCCGGTACGGGACGATGAGCGCCGCCGAGGTCCTCGTTCCGGCGATCGAGACGGCGGAGTCGGGATACAGGATTCAGGGGTTCGAGCGTTCCTTCCTCGGCGACTACACGAGACGCCTCTTCGACTCCGAGGTCCTCTACCCCGTCTACCTGGCCGGCCCGACGGGCGAGTCGGGGATTCCCGACCCAGCTCCGATTGGGGCGTGCGTGAAGATTCCGGGTCTGGCCGAGACGCTTCGGCGCCTCGCCGAGGCCGGACTCTCCGATTTCTACACGGGGACGATCGCCGCCAGCCTCGACGCCGACATGCAGGCCGCGGGCGGCTTCATCCGGCGGCAGGATCTGGCGCGCGTTCCTTCCAGCGTCATCGACACCGCCCCCGTCCGGGGAACGTACCGCGGACTGAAAGCGTTGTCGGTCCCGTCGCCGGGCGGGGGGAACATCCTCGTCATGGCGCTCCAGATCCTGGACGAGCTCCCGACCGCGACCCTGGCCCGGCCGGGACTCGAGCGAGGTCACGCCGTCGTGGAGGCGGTGCGTCTCGCGCGGGCGGAGGCGGCAGCCCGGGCCGGGGAGGAGGACGTCACAGTGGGGCCTCTCCTCTCGGAACGATTCACGAAGGAATGGGCCGCGCGCCAGGCGAAGCGGGTCCGTCCGGGGCACGCCCTGTCGAGCGACGAGCTGAAGGGCGAGCGGGAGGCGAAGTTCCTGGACCGCGGGACGACGCAGGTCTCGGTCGTCGACGCTCGGGGCAACGCCGTCTCTCTCACGCAGAGCCTCGGCCGCTACTACGGCGCCGCGTGGGCTCCGCCGTCGCTCGGGTTCCTCCTGAACGCCTTCGTCGAGTCCCTCGACTCGACCGATCCGGCCTCTCCCGGCTACCCCAGGCCGGGCGCGGCCGGGATCTCGCCGGCAGCTCCGCTCCTCCTCGTGAAGGACGGCCGGGCCGTCCTCGTGGCGGGGACCGGGGGGAGCAGCAGGATCCCGTCCACGCTCCTGTACTTCGTCGCGGGCCTCGTCGACGGTCGCCAGTCGCCGGAGGAGGCGTACGCGACGCCCCGCGTCATCTGGGAGGACGACCAGGCGGGTCCGCGAGTCATGATCGAGGTCGCGCCCCCGGTTCCGGCGGACGCCGTCGCGATCCTGAAGGGGATGGGCTACGAGAAGGTCTTCGCGTTGACCGCACCCGGGCGGGACTCGAGCGCCTTCGGCGGCATCCACGCGGTCCTGTGGAACCAGGAGAGATCCGTGTGGCAGGGCTTCGTCGACGGACGGCGCGCCGGCGTGGCCGCGGCGCCGGGCCGGATCCCTCCGCCCGCCCGTTGACGGGCGCGAAGGGTCGTCCTGCGAGTCAGCGGGACAGCTCTTCGTAAAGCGTCAGGAGCGCCTGCGTCCCGTCCTCCCCGCGCCCTTTCGCCTCGAGGGCGGAGAGGAGCTGGTGGACGAGCGCCGCGGCCGGGAGGGGGACCCCGTTCGCGCGGGCCGTCTTCAGGACGATCGCGAGGTCCTTCTGCTGGTGCTTGATCGCAAATGCGGGCCGGAAGTCGCGGTCGAGCATCTTCCGGCCGAGGACCTCCAGCGCCCACGAGTTCGCCGCTCCCCCCGTGAGCGCGGCGTGGATCGCCTCGAGCGGCAGCCCCGCGGCCCTCGCGAACGCCATCCCCTCCGAGACGGCGGCGAGCGTCCCGGCGACGATCACCTGGTTCGTCGCCTTGCCGAGCTGGCCGGCGCCCGGCGGGCCGAGGTGCGTGATCCGCCGGCCCATCGCCTCGAGGACCGGACGCGCCTTCTCGAGCGCCGTGGCGTCTCCTCCGACGAAGAACGACAGGGTCCCCTCGTTGGCCCCCTTCTGACCGCCGGAGACCGGGGCGTCGAGGAATGCGACGCCTTTCGCGGCGAACCGGGCTGCGACGGCCCGGGCGACGACGGGATCGATCGTCGAGCAGTCGACGACGACGGTGCCGGGGCGGGCGCCCTCGATCGTGCCGTTCCGTCCGAGGTGGACCTCCTCGACGTCGGGACCGTCGGAAACGCAAGAGACGACGACGTCGGAGACCGCGGCAACCGCGGCCGGGCTCGGGAGCGCGACGACGGGCGCCGGACCGGCCGCGAGGTCGCTCGCGAGGCGCACGGCCTTCTCCATCGTCCGGTTCGTGAGCGCGAGGGGGAAGGCCTTCGACGCGAGATTGCGGGCCATGCCGAGGCCCATCGTGCCGAGGCCGGCGAAGCCGATGTGCAGGGGGGTGCTCGAATCCATGCCGCCAGTGTCGGCGCCCTGTTCGAAGTCGTCAACGTTCGTTACCATTCCTCCATGACGCGGACAGGGGAGCGGTCCGTCCTTCCGGTGCTTGCCGTTCTGGCCTTCCTCGCCGCGGCGCTCGCCTATCTTCCGGCGGCGCGGGCGCTGCACTACGCCACGATCGCCGTCTTCACGCGTCCCGCCTCCTGGTACTACGCCCTCCCGTTCGTCGTCCTCCTCGCTCTCCTGCACGAGGCCCTCGTTCGCGGCGTCCTCTACGGCGCGCTCCGCCGCAGGGTGCGGGCCGGGCTGGGCGCCCCGCTCGCGGCCTTCGCCGGGGTCGTCGCCCCGGTCGCCGCGCGTCTCTGGCTCTTCCCTTTCCCGGCGGTCCCGTGGCCCCTCGTCGTCGGACAGGCGATCGTCGTCGAGCTGCCCCTTTCCCTCGCGCTCTGCCTCCTCGCGCTCGCCACCGGTCGCTGGCTTCCCGGCGGCGTGGCCCTCTCCCTCCTCTGGACGGCACGTATCGTCATCGTCCCGACGTTTCGCGGGAGCCCGCTGCCGACCCTCGAGATCCTCGCGGCGATCCTCGCCGCGGCGGTCGTCGCGCTCGTCCTCCACAAGCCGCTCACGCCTCACCGCGAGGCGCTGGAGGAGCTCTCGTGAAGGGTGAACCGCTCGTCCAGCTCGACCTCTTCTCCGACCCCCCGCTGACTCGCGAGGAGCTGCGCTCCGACCAGAAATCGCTCCAGGCGCTCTACGACGTGCTCGCCGAGGGCTACCGGCTTCCGCCCGCCCGGGTGGAGCTCTCGTCGCGGCGCGCGACCGGGGGCGTCATCCAATACGGTCCGCCCCATGTCATCCGCGTCTCGGCTCACATGTCGGCGACCGACCGGCGCCAGACGCTCCTTCACGAGACGGCCCACGCCATCTGCCACGACCGCTGGGGCGTGGCGGAGGGGCACTCCTCGCGCTTCTGGGAGATCGCCCGCGAGCTTGGCGTCACGCGCAAGAGCGCTCCCGAAACAGACCGCCTCGCGACGATCCGCGCGCGCAACGCCCGCTACACCTACCGCTGTCTCGGCTGCGCGGAGGAGTGGACGCGGCGCAGCCCCTTCGGCCGCGCCCGCCTCTGCGCCGCCTGCGAGGGGAAGGGGCGCCCCTCGCGCCTCATCCTCGTCCGGCGGCCGAAGCGAGTGGCGAGGCGGCCACACTGACGTGAGCGGGCGCTTCCGGAACCTCGACCTCGCCCGGACGAACTTTCTTAAACCTGCCTGTTGGAATTCCGCGCCTCTCGCGCAGCCTTGTGTCGGGGGCCTCGCGTCGTCGCACGCGCCTCACCCCGACGGAATCCCGGTGTCGGACAGCCCATC
>DIAY01000032.1:0-44664 GCA_002414905.1 Holophagales bacterium UBA5066
CATGTGGCTGGTCGAGCGGACGGCCCACGAGAGCGGCTCGCCCGCGGGAGCCCCGGAAATGGCGAAGCCGCCGTCGGCTGCAGTACGCACCTCGTCGAAGTACGGATCGCTGCGGTCCAGCGCCGCCCTCGCCGAAAGAAGAACGCGCGCCCCTGCGACCGCAGAGCCGAGGTCGTCGCGAACAGCGCCCTCCACGGTGATGCCCCGCTGGAGGGAGAGCGTCCCCGCGTCGAGAGGCGCTGCGGCCACGGTGACCGCCTTCGTCCCGCTCGCCACGTTCGGCCCGTTCCACGAAAGCGCCCACGTTCCGGCCGGGAGGTCTTCGAAGGTGGCTTTCGCGCTCTTCGGACGCGGGGGAAGCGTCAGCTTCCGCTCGGCGATCGTCTTCCCGGGCCGGTTCGCGCCGATGCCGGGCCCCGGGGCCAGGGAGACGACGAGCGAGTCCTCCCTCTTCTCGTCGAGGGAGAGAAACGCGACCGTCACCGAGGCGTTCGCCTTCAACCGGATGATCGGCGGGGCGGCCCCCTCGGCAGGGACCTCCGCCTCGGCGGGCGCGAAGCCGGGTGCCTGAAACCGAAGTCGGCGTGCCCCGCCGTCGGCCGGCGCCGCCGGAAGAACGACTCGTACGACTTCGCCCAAGATCTCCGTCGGGACCTTCGCGCACTCCGGTAGCAGGCACGCCGAGACGTCCTGCACCGGCCTGTCGAGACGGTCGAGAACCCGGATGACGAAGGTGCGGGAGGGCGCGGCGGCCGGGTCGGAGGCGAGGGCCGTCGGGAAGGCGGCGCAGATCGTGGAGGCGGCAAAGAGGAACGCGGCAAGGCGGTGCGTGCAGCTCATCGCCCGACCAGTTTATGCGTAGCGACCCTCGATGTACTCCGCGGTCCGCGGGTCCTGCGGGTTGAGGAAGAGGTCTTCCGTGCGGGCGTGCTCGACGAGCTTGCCCATGAGCATGAAGATGCACTCGTCGCTCGCCCGCCGTGCCTGGGCCATGTTGTGCGTCACGATGACGATCGTGTAGCGCCCGGCCAGCTCGAACATCAGCTCCTCGATGGCGCGGGTGCCGCCGACGTCGAGGGCGGAGGCGGGCTCGTCCATCAGGATGACCTCGGGCTTGAGCGGGAGGAGCCGAGCGAGGCAGAGCTTCTGCTGCTGCTCGAGGAGGAGGTCCGTCGCCTTCGTGCCCAGGCGGTCCTTCAGGTCCTTCCAGAGGCCCACCTCGGTGAGGGCCCTCTCGACCGCCTCGTCGAGGACGGAGCGCTTCAGCTCGATCCGCGACGCGTGGATGCGCAGGCCGAAGACGACGTTCTCGTAGACCGAGATGGGGAGAGGGTTCGGGCGCTGGAAGACCATCCCCACGGCCTTGCGCAGCTCGATGAGCGAGACGTCGGGGTCGTAGATGCTCTCCCCGAGGATCCGGATCTCGCCCGCCGTCCGCACGTTCCCGTAGCGCTCGTTCACTCGGTTGAAGCAGCGCAGGAGCGTCGTCTTCCCGCAGCCGCTGGGGCCGATGAGAGACGTGATGATCCCGCTCCGGATGTCGGTGGAGACGTCGAAGAGGGCCTGGAACGTCCCGTACCAGAGCGAGAGACCGCGAGTCTCGATGGCATTCGGCCCGTTGGTCATCCGAACACCCCGCGCACGTAGTCGCGAGTCTTCTCGCTCCTGGCGTCGCCGGAGAAGACGACCTCGCTCGAGTCGAGCTCCACGATCTCGCCTTCGAGAAGGAACATCGTCCGGTCGGAGAGCCGGCGGGCCTGTTGCGTCAGGTTCGTCACGAGGATGATCGTGATCTCTTCCTGCAGCTCCTTGAGGACGTCCTCGATCCGCATCGTCGTCACCGGGTCGATCGCGATCGAGAACTCGTCGAGGCAGAGGATCTCGGGCTGGTGCGAGAGAGCGCGCGCGATGGTGAGGCGCTGCTGCTGGCCGCCGGAGAGGGCCGTGCCGAGGCTGCCGAGCCGGTCTTTCACCTCGTCCCAGAGGGCGGCCTGCCGGAGGCTCTTCTCGACGATCGGATCGAGGTCGGCCTTTCGTTGGAGGCCCGAGCAGCGGGGCGCGAAGGCGACGTTGTCGTAGATCGTCAGGGGGAGGCCCACCGGGAGCGGAGCGACCATCCCGATCTTCCGACGCAGGGCGAAGATGTCGCCCGTTTTCCGCACGTCCTCGCCACCGACCCTCACGGTTCCCGTGACCGAGGCCGAAGACGTGAACTCGATCGTCCGGTTCAGGCAGCGAAGCATCGACGTCTTCCCCGACTGGGCCGGTCCTATGACGGCGAGAATCTCGTTGCGGTAGACCTCGAAGGAGATCCCGTGGATGACCTCCTTTCCCCCGTAGGCGAGGCGGAGGTCCCGGACCTCGATCTCCTTCACGGCAACCGCGGAGGCTCCCGTCACGGCCTCACCACCTCTTCCGGCTCCTCAGCCAGATTCGGACGACGATCGCGGTCGAGTTCACGAGGAGGACCGAGCCGAGGAGGACGACGGCCGTCGCGTAGGGGAGGGCCTCCTTCACGTTCGGCACCTGGGTCGCGAGGGTGTAGAGGTGCATGGAGAGCGCCATGCACTGGTCGGTGAGGGCATAGGGGAAGAGGTCTCCCCGCTCGACGGCCTTGAAGAAGACGGCCCCGGTGAACATGATGGGGGCCGTCTCGCCCGCGGCGCGGCTCACCTGGAGGATGACCCCGGTGAGGATGCCGCTGATCGAGTTCGGCAGGACGACCGCGCGAACCGTCTGCCAGCGCGTTGCGCCGATGTTCCAGCACGCCTCGCGGAAGGCCATCGGCACCGAGGCGAGGGCCTCGCGCGTGCTCGCGATGATGACGGGGAGCGTCATGATGGCGAGCGTCAGCGAGGCGGAGAGGATCGAGTAGCCGAAGCGGGCGGCGTAGACGAACGCGCCCAGGCCGAAGAGGGCGTGGACGATGCTCGGGACGCCCGCGAGGTTGATGACGGCGAGGTTCACGAGGCGGTTGAACCAGTTGTCCTTCGCGTACTCGTTCAGGTAGATCGCGGCGAGGACGCCGATCGGGGCCGAGACCAGAAGCGAGATCCCGACGAGGTAGATGGTCCCGACGAACGCGGGCCAGATACCGCCGTCCGACATCCCGCGCCGCGGGACGTCGAGGAGGAACTCCCAGCTCAGGGCCGGCCACGCCCGCGCGACGAGGTAGCCGACGATCAGGAGGAGCGGCAGGACCATCGCGGCCGACATGAGGGCGAAGACGCCCTTGGCAACCTTCTCGGCGATCTCCTTGCGGGCGACGTTCGGGGTCTTCGCGAAGCGGCCGGCCACGGCTACTTCCTCCGGATGCCGCGGACGACGAAGTCGGCCGTCAGGTTCACGACGAGGGTGATGAGGAAGAGGAGCGTCCCCGTGAGAAACAGGACGCGGTAGTGGTCGGAGCCGGAGGGGGCTTCGCCGAGCTCGGCGGCGATGTTCGCGGTGAGGGTCCGGACGGAGTCGAGGAGGCTCCCCGGGATGTGGACGGCGTGGCCCGTGGCCATGAGGACGGCCATCGTCTCGCCCACGGCGCGCCCGACGCCGAGGAGGACGGCCGCGAGGAGGCCGTTCTTCGCGGCCGGGAGGAGCACGCGGTAGACGAGTTGCCAGCGCGTGGCCCCGAGGGCGATACCCGCCTCGCGGAACGAGTCGGGGACGGCCTTCAACGCGTCCTCGCCGATGGAGACGATGACCGGGACGCTCATGAGGGCGAGGATGATCCCGCCGTTCAGGACGTTCACGCCGACGGGCGCGCCGGTCGCGCTCACGATCAGCTTGCTCATCACGGTGAGGCCGACGAAGCCCCAGACGACGCTCGGGATCGCCGAGAGGAGCTCTATGACGACCTTGAGCGTCTCGCGAACGCGCGGCGAGCAGAACTCGGAGAGGTAGATTGCCGCACCGAGTCCGAAGGGGACGGCGATGGCCATGGCGAGGGCGGTGACGCTCACCGTGCCGACCGTGAGCGCGAAGGTGCCGTAGCGGACGTTCGTGGCCGAGGTCGGATACCACTGGGTGCTGAAGAGGAACTGCCGGAGCGAGAAGCCCTCGCTGAGGAGGACGGGCGCGGCCTCCCGGAGGACGAAGAAGAAGATCGCGGCGACGAAGACGATCGCGCTGACGCCGCTGAGGCGGATGACGGCCTCGAGGGCCTTCTCCCCGAGGACGGCGGCGCGCGGGCGCACGGGGCGGGCCGTCGCGGCCTTCGGCGCGGCGCTCATCTTTCGCGGGGCCCCCCGCGGGGAAGGGCCGCGGGGGTCGGCGTCTCCACTCGACGGGCCCTCCTCAGGGCGTCGGCCTGGCGGCTTCGGGAGCAGCCGGGGCCGTGGGCGGCGTCCCGGTCCCGGCCACGGCGACCGGCACGTAGCCGGCTTCCTCGACGACCTTCTGACCGGCGGGGGAGAGGATCCAGTCGATGTACGCCTTGATCGCCCCCTCGGGCTCGCCGAGGGTGTAGAGGTGGAGCGAGCGGGCGAGCGGATAGCTCTTGTCGTGGACGCCGGCGACCGTCGGTGCGACCGCCGGATCTCCGGTCTTGGGCGCGACCGGCACCATCTTCACGGCGGCCGTCGCGTAGCCCATTCCGCTGTAACCGATTGCGGTCGGGGTCGTGCCGACGAGCTCGACGACCTCCTTGGAGCCGTTCAGGTCGCGGGAGCCGAGACTGAAGTCCCGGTTTCCGAGCGCGTGCTCGCGGAAGAACTCGTAGGTTCCGGAGCTCGACTGCCGGCTCACGCGGACGATCGTGTCGTCCTCCACGCCCGGGATCTTCACGCCGAGCTCCGACCAGCGGGTGACCGTTCCTCCCTCGGCGTAAAGCTCGGTGAGCTGAGCGAGGGTGATCTGCGAGATCGGGTTGTCCTTGTGGACGTAGACGGCGAGGGCGTCGGAGCCCACGTTGAATCCCACCGGCGACTTGCCCGTATTTTTCAGGGCCTGCTCGGCCTCGCTCGGCTTGAGGTCCCGACTGGCGTTGGCGATGTCGACGGCCCCCTTCAGGAGCGCGGCGATCCCGACGCCTGAGCCTCCGCCAGAGACCTCGACCTCGACGTCCGGCGCGGCCTTGCGGTACTCCTCGGCCCAGACCTGGGCGACGTTGACCATCGTGTCGGAGCCCTTGTTCTGGATGACGGTCTTCGACGGCTTCGAGTCCTTCGCCCCTCCGCCTCCGCAGGCGGAGGCAGCGAGGGCCGAGGCGAGGACGAGGACAGACAGCCGGATCGGCGCCGTGGGACGGAGTCGGTTCATGGGCTTTCCTCCAGGTGCTGCGGTCTAGTCGAGGGTGATGCCGAGAACGGCGCCGACGAGGTCGCGGACGTTTCTGGACAGGAAATCGTATGTCGCCTCGTAGGCGGCCTGGATCTCCTCGGGAGAGCCCTCGACGCGTGACGGATCGTCGATGCTCCAGTCCATATAGACCAGATTCCGCGGGGAGCGAGGGAAGGCCGCCTGCGCCTCCCGGGCGACGCCGACGATCACGTTGTAGTACTCGAGGTTCGGGACCTGGTCGATCCCCTTCGGCGCCACGTGGCTGACGTCGTGCCCTTTCTCCTTCAGGAAGGCGACGGCCCTCGGGTCGATGGCCCGCGGATCGAGGCCGGCGCTGGAGAAGACGAAGCGGGGCTGGTCGAGAGACTGCGCGATGGCCTCGGCCATCTGGCTGCGGCAGGAGTTGCGCTCGTCCACGAAGAGGACCCGGAACGTCTCGGCGCCCGGATGCTTGGCGACCTCACCCGTGCACATGTAAAGGGTTTCCATGCAGATATTGCGGGCCTGGTCGGCCACGCGTTCGAACCGGCGTCCGATCGTCGAGAGCGTCATGAGCATCTCGGGGGAGATCCGCGATCCGTGGACCGCCTCGACGAGCTCGGTGACGAGCTTGCCGAGGAGCGCGTCGACGGCCGGCTCGCTCACGGCAGCGGTCCTGGCCAGATCGGCGTCCTGCGTCGCGAACGCCGTGATCGCATCGTGGAGCATCGGGACGGCGATGTCGGCCATCTCGACGAGGCGCCTGCGGAGCGGCTCGGGGGCCGCGGGCAGGTCGCCCAGGCGGAGGACCTGCCGGGCGATGCTCTCGGCGTAGTCCCCGACCCTCTCCAGCTCGAGGTTGATCTTGATCGCACTGTAGGCGAGGCGGAGGTGGATGCCGACGGGCTGCTGCCGAACGAGGAACTCGAGGCAGAGCCGGTCGATCTCCTTTTCCTTCTCGTCGATCAGTTGGTCCCGAAGGATGACGGCATAGGCCCGCTGGCGGTTGCCGCCGGTGAGCGCCTCGACGCAGTCGCGCAGGGCCAGCTCGGCGAGGCCGGACATCTCGAGGAGCTGCTGGCGGATTCGGTCGATGTCGCGTTCGAGGGAGAGTTCGAGACGAGTCGGCATCCTCTTCTTGATGGCGAGAGAGGAGGCTGCCTCTCCGCTATCTCCTTGCGTCGGAGGACGCTAGCAGATGTCAGGAGGGTGTCAAGGCGATGTGAAGGACAGCCCTTGCGAGCCTTCCTCCTCCCGCGCCTGGCTCGTTCGGACGGGGATGATGTCGGTTGGGGAGATCAAGGAGAATGGCGCAGGGGACCGGCTCGCGAGGCAACGCGCCCGGCCGCCCGCCGGCTGAGGTACAGGAGGAATCATCGTGACGAACGGAATCGCGGGAATCGCGGGAATCGCGGAGAGCGCGGACCTCGGCCTCATCGGCCTGGCGGTCATGGGCGAGAACCTCGTCCTCAACATGGAGAGCCGCGGGTTCACCGTCGCGGTCTTCAACCGGAGCGTCGGAAAGGTCGACGCCTTCGTCTCGGGGCGGGCGAAAGGGAAGAAGATCGTCGGGACGCGGTCCATCGCGGAGCTCGTCGCCGCGCTGAAGCGGCCGCGGCGCGTGATGCTCATGGTGAAGGCCGGACCGCCGGTCGACGACCTCATCGAACAGCTCCTGCCGCACCTCTCGCCGGGCGACATCGTCATCGACGGCGGCAACTCGCACTTCCCCGACACCATCCGCCGGACGAAGGCCCTCGAGGCCAGGGGCCTCCTCTACGTCGGGGCGGGAGTCTCCGGCGGCGAGGAAGGGGCGCTCCACGGCCCGTCGATCATGCCCGGCGGCTCGCCGGCCGCCTGGCCGCACGTCGCGCCGATCCTCCAGTCGATCGCAGCGAAGGTCGAGGACGGGACACCCTGCTGCGACTGGGTCGGCAGCGACGGAGCGGGCCACTTCGTGAAGATGGTCCACAACGGGATCGAGTACGGCGACATGCAGCTCATCTGCGAGGCCTACCAGGTCATGTCGCAGCTCCTCGGGATGGGCGCGCCCGAGATGCACGAGGTCTTCGCGCGCTGGAACCGGGGCGACCTCGACAGCTACCTCATCGAGATCACGCGCGACATCCTGGCCTACCGCGACGAGGACGGCCGTCCCCTCGTCGACTCCATCCTCGACACGGCGGGTCAGAAGGGGACGGGCAAGTGGACGAGCGTGACCGCGCTCGACCTCGGCGTTCCGCTCACGCTCATCAGCGAGGCCGTCTACGGTCGCTGCCTCTCGGCAATGAAGGAGGAGCGGGTCGCGGCGTCAAAGGTCCTGGCCGGTCCGAAGCCGGCCTTCACGGGAGACAAGGCGGCGTTCCTCGACGACCTCGAGAAGGCGCTCTACGCGAGCAAGCTCGTCTCCTACGCGCAGGGCTTCACTCTCATGCGTGCCGCCGCGCACGAGTACGGCTGGAGCCTGAAGTACGGCAGCATCGCCCTCCTCTGGAGGGGCGGCTGCATCATCCGCTCCGCGTTCCTCGGGAAGATCAAGGCGGCGTTCGACGCGTCGCCGGACCTCCCGAACCTCCTCGTCGACCCGTACTTCCGCGGGAAGGTCGAGGAAGCGCAGGCGGCCTGGCGCCGCGTCATCTCGTCCGCCGTCCTCGGGGGCGTCTGGGTACCGGCCTTCACGACCGCGCTGAACTACTTCGACGGCTATCGGTGCGAGCGCCTCCCGGCAAACCTCCTGCAGGCCCAGCGCGACTACTTCGGCGCGCACCAGTACGAGAGGATCGACCGGCCCCGCGGCGAGTTCTTCCACACGAACTGGACGGGGCGAGGTGGATCGACGTCCTCTTCGGCCTACAGCGCCTGACGCGCCCCCAGGCCGAGACGAGGGGGAGGGCTTCTCGGTCCGTCCCGTCAGGTCCCGGTCCGCAGGACCGCCCGGAGCACCTCACCCACGCTCCAGGCCTGCGCCACGCAGCCGCCCGGGCGGTGCGGCGGATCGCCGTCGAAGACTTCCGGGAGCTGGCCGAGGCCCGCCCCGAAAAGGTGCTCGACGAGCGGCGCGAGCCAGGCGGAAGCCGTCCGGCGGCTCTCGGGAGTGTTTCCGCGGACGGCGAGGTGGGCGTCGACGAGCGGACCGAGGAGCCAGGGCCACGCGGTGCCCTGGTGGTAGGCGCCGTCCCGCTCGACAGGCCCGCCCTCGAATCGGCCGTGGTAGTCGGGGTGTCCGGGGTCGAGGGTCCGCACCCCGTAGGGGGTCAGGAGCCGCTCTTCCACGATCCGCAGCACGCTCGCGGCGCGGGTGCCGGTGAGGAGCGGCCGGTGGAGCGAAAGGGCGAAGAGCTGGTTGGGCCGGAGCGTGAGGTCGCGCGTCCCGTCGGGCGCGACGACGTCGGCGAGGTAACCGGCGCGTTCGTCCCAGAAGAGGGCGCCGAAGCTCTCCCGGGCCTGGTCGGCGAGCGCGAGGAGTCGCGCCGCGGTGAAGGCGTCTCCGAGGTCCGCGGCGTACAGCGCGACGATTCGCAGGGCGTTGTGCCAGAGAGCCTGGACCTCCACCGGCTTGCCGGCGCGGGGGGTGACGACGCGGCCATCGACCTTGGCGTCCATCCAGGTCAGCTGCTGCCCGGGCTCGCCGGAGGTCAGGAGGGCGTCGACGTCGGCACGGATGCCGAACCGCGTGCCCCGCAGATGTCTCTCGACGATCTCGACGAGGAGCGGGTAGACCTGCTTCAGGAACGCCTCGTCGCGCGAGGCCTCGTGGTAGGCGCGCACGGCCTCGATGAACCAGAGCGTTCCATCGACGTTGTTGTACTCGGGCTCGGTCCCCTCGTCCGGGAAGCGGTTTGGAACCATGCCGCGGTCGACGTACTGCGCGAAGGTCTCGAGGACGGACCGGGCGACCTCGTAGCGGCGCGTCGCCAGGAGGAGTCCCGGCAGGGCGATCATCGCGTCGCGCCCCCAGTCGGTGAACCAGGGATAGCCGGCGAGGACGGTCCATCCCTCGCCGCGCTCGACGACGAACTGGTCTGCGGCCGCCCGCAGAAGGCGGAGCAGGCGGCGGTCGGAGCCGGCCCCCTCGACGCGGCGCCGGCGCTTCTCCTCGCCAGCGCGCAGCGCCGGCACATCCGCGGCCGTGCGGTCGCCGAGAGTGGCGACGAGCGCCGCCTCCGGACGGGCCGAGAGGTCCCACGAGAAGGAGAGGGGCGAGAAGAGGTCCTCGGTGAACTCGAAGCCGCGCTCACGGTCGAGGTCGTACTCGAGCCCGCGGTACCAGAAAAACGTCTCGGCGACGGAGGCCGCGTCATGGGCGAGCCTCAGCTCGGGCAGTCCCGGCACCGGGTGGAGGCGGACGGTGTCCCCTTCCCGCCAGACGGCCGGGTCGCACGGAGTCCCGGCGACCCGCAGGGCGTGGTGGTCGCGGTAGGCCAGGAGCGGCCGGACCTCGAGGCGGACGGGGCCCGCGGGCTCGGACGCGAGCTCCCAGCAGACGACGGCCGTCTCCTCCCCATGGACGAGGAAGAACGTCCTCTTCAGCCGTACGCCTCCGGCCTCGAGCTCCCACGTCGGCCAGGGGTCGATCCGGAAGGCGCGCAGGAAGAGGTCGCCGCGTGGGTAGAGGCGCCCGCCGTAGCTGTTCACCGAGAGATCGAACCGCTCCTCTCCGACGACGAGCGTCTCCTCGAGCTTGCCGAGGAGAACTGCGCGGCCGGTCGGTGGCGACGTCGCCGCCACGAGGAGGCCGTGGTACCGGCGCGCGTTTCGGCCCGAGACGGTCGACAGCGCGTAACCGCCGAGACCGTTCGTCTCCAGCCACTCGGCGTCCGGGAGGAGGGGAAGTCCGTTCATCGTCGGCGGCAACCGGCTCGACGTTACACCGGGAGGGCGCTTTAGCGCACCCTCAGCGGACCCAGACCGTCGTCCGGAAGGTCTTTTCCGGGGGGGCCCTCCTGGCCGTGGCGTAGAAGGCGACGAGGTCGGTCACGCCAGGCCGGCGTGCGCGGAAGGGTATCCGGACGCTCCCGCCGCTCGGCTGCTCCTCGGCAGGTCCCTTGCGCTCGAGGATCTTCTCGTCGACTTCGACGACGTACCACTTCGCCTTCGAGCCGGGCGTAACGGCCAGGTCGAGCAGGAGCTCGTCGCCCGCGCGGGCCTCGAGGGTCTTGCCTTCCGAGGCGGCATTCGCGAGCCAGACGCTCCTTCCTTCCCAGGGACACTTGCAGGCGCCGAAGAGGAGCCCGAGGGAGAGCGTGGACGCGGTGAGGAGTCGTCGCATGGGTCGAAGTTTAGGCCGTGCCGGGAGCGAGCGCTGCTTCGCGCTATCGTCGGGTCCGTGACCGCACCCTCCCGCTTCTCCCGCCGCCACCGCGTCGTGGCCGGGGACCCGCCCGGCGCCGCCGACGTCCTCGCCCGCGTGACCGGACTCTCCAAGGGCGTCGTGAAGGACGCGATGCGAAAAGGGGCGGTCCACGTCGGCCGCTCGGGTCGCTCCCCGAACCGCCTCCGGCGCGAGACGGCGACGGTGAGACCCGGGGACGTCCTCGAGATCCACTACGACGCCGACCTTCTCTCCCTGCGTCCGCCCGAGGCGAGGCTCGTGCGCGACGCCGTCCGCTGGTCGGCGTGGGCCAAGCCGGCGGGGCTCCTCTCGCAGGGGACGGAGTTCGGCGACCACGCCTCGCTCCTCAGACAGGTGGAGAAGCTCCTCGACCGTTCGGTGTTTCCCGTCCATCGGCTCGACCGCGAAGTGGAGGGGCTCGTCCTCGTGGCCCACGACGCGACCGCCGCCGCGGCCCTCTCGGCTCTCCTGCGCGAAGCGAAGGTCGTGAAGCGCTACCGTGCCGAGGTCATCGGGAACGTCGAAGCGGCACACGGGAGGGAAGGGACGATCGAGGTCCCCGTCGACGACAAGCCGGCCCGCACGTTCTTCCGGGTCGACGCGTACGACCCTCTTCGCGACACGACGACGCTCGACGTGACGATCGAGACCGGCCGGCACCACCAGATCCGGCGCCACTTCGACGCGATCGGGCACCCCGTCCTCGGCGACCCCCGCTACGGGGCCGGAAACAAGAACCGCGAGGGTATTCGCCTCGCGGCCGTGTTCCTCGGGTTCCAGGACCCGTTTACCGGAAAGGACGTCGAGCTGCGGCTCGGAGAGGCGCCGCCCGCTCCCTAGAACGATCCCGAAAGGGACAGAATCGCCCCGCGCCCCGGCGCGAGGATGTTGTTCTCGTCGGCGGAATCCGCGTAGGCCTTGTCGAACAGGTTGCGTCCCGTAATCGTGACGGTGAGGAGGTCGGAGACGCGATAGCCCGCGGACAGGTCGAATCGTCCGTACCCGGCAACGACCACCTCGGAGGCACCCGGCCTCTCGTCGCGGGCCACCGCGAGCAGTCGTGCCCGCCAGAAGAGGCCGGCGAAGGGCTCGTGATCGACGATGAGCTGAACCGTGGGAGGAGCGATGTCCGGAGCCCACGTGTCGTCATCGAGAATCCGGCCCTGGGCGAGCGCGCCCACGACGTGGACGACGAGCCGCGGTGCGACCCTCACGTCGACCTCGAGCTCGACGCCCTTGATCTCGGCTTCGCCCCGATTCCGGAACTCGTAGTTGTCGCCCACCCTGTACCGCTCGACTAGATCCTGTATCCGGTAGAGATAGCCCGAGAGGCCCAGGCTGACCGGGCCGGTCCGCCCGTGCACGGACAGGTCGAACTGGTCCGAGGTCTCGGCGACCAGGCCGGGGTTCCCGATCACGAACCCGCGGCCGGAGACACCGCGGAAATAGCGGTCGGAGAGTGTCGGGTCTCGGAAACCGCTCGCGTACTGCGCGGCAACCTTCCAGTCCTGCGCAAACGTCCAGGTGAGCGTCCCGTAGCCCGAGAAGGCGCCCTCCGACGTCGACAGATCCCCGTAGTAGCCACCGGTGTTCTGCGTCGAAACGTGGTCGCCGCGAAGCCCCGCGGTCAGCATCAGCTGGTCGCCCGCGAGAGGGAGGTCGCCCTCGGCGAAAGCCCCCAGGTCGGTCCGGCTCGCGTCCTCGACGGCGACCTCGGTGGTGGTCGTCGTCGGGCTCCCGGCCTTGTCGAAGCTCTCGACGATGTTGAGGGCCTCGAGCCCGGTTCGCCCGTTCACGTCGACACCGACCCTTAGTCCCGCGGTTCCGAGCGAGCGGCGGGCGAGGAGCCGGACGGAGTAGTCGTTCGCATCGACGTCGGAGATGGAATTCCTCAGGGTCGTCGTCGCGTTCGGCACACGCTGCCGCTCCGTGGCGATACCGTAGGTGCCGTAGAACGCGCGCAGCTCGAGCGAAGAGAAGCCGATGACGTTCGGAACGTCGAGGCCGAGCGTGAAGCGGGAAGAGTCCTCCGAGGGGTAGGGCGTTCGCGTCGTCGGGAGGTCGGCCTGGGGCTTGCCGTTGTCGCGGACCTCGTCGAGCTGGAATCCCGCCCAGAGCCGTGCCTCGCCCAACGGTACGAGGCCGCGTACGACGAAGCCGCGGTCACGGACGGAGGAGTTGTCCTGGGTCCCCACGGGCGACTCGTAGTCGCTCTGGCTCCGCTGGTAGAGGGCGAGCGAGAAGGCGGCGGGCCCGGCGGGGATGTTGATCCCGGCCCCGCCCGCGGCCTCCGGCGTACCGCCCGTCCCCGCGGCGAGGGTGTACCGGCCGCTCACCTCGCCGAGCGTCGGCATCGCCGTCTTCGCGTGGATGACGCCGCCGAAGGCGTCGGATCCGTAGGCGACGGAGCCCGGGCCACGGACGATCTCGACGCTTTCGAGGGTGAAGGGATTCAGGTACGAGGCAGAAGGACCGACCCTCCTCTCCGCCGTCACGCGGCCGTCGTCGAGCATCAGGAGCGTTCGCCCGCGCGCGAGGCCGCGGATGACGGGGACGGAGCTCGTGGTCTCGTCGCTCTTCGAGACGCCCGGAAGGGTCTCGACCGTCTCCGAAAGGCGGTTCGGCTGGCGCTCTTCGAGCTCCCGCTTCGAGATCAGCGAAACCGGGTTGGCCGGGGGGGCCAGAAGCGAGGCAGCCGTGCGTGCGGAAACGGAGACCTCTGTGCTTCGGGCCGCCGGGAGGACGAGGTCACGGACGACCTCGGTCTGCGCGCGTGTCTCGACGCGGACGATCCCGAGCCACGCCCCGCTGGGTGCGAAGACGCCGACCTCGAATGGCACGGCGGGCTCGGCGTCGAGCGTCAGCTCGCCTTTCGCATCCGCAGCAACCGAGCCGGCGCGTCCCTGGATCGAGACACGGGCCGCCGGAACCGGTTTCCCGTTCTCGTCGACGACGCGGTAGCGCGCCGCCTCCAGCGGGCGGGCCGGCAGGAGAAGGAGCGCAGCGAGAGTAAAGGCCTGAAAGAGCCGGGAAATCCCGACCCCGAGGAGTGGCCGATGGGTCATGCGGTGGTCCTTTCTGGCTCAGGCGGACGAGCAAAGTGGCCCGAATCGCGACGCCTCGACCCGAGGGAGCCGCAGAGGCTTCTCCGGCAGGCGCCGCGGAGATCATCGGTGAGTATCACGCGTGGTCCGCCTTCGACCTCGAGACGGAGCTCGCTCTCCTCGAAGCCGGGTGGGAGGTGCCAGGAGATCGTGATGCCGGCGGTCGAAGTGTCCTCACCCGACTCGACGACGATCCCTTCTGACGCCGCCGGCGTCGCAGGAAGGAGGACGGCGAGGAGAGCAAGAACCGGGGAGCGCATCTGACGGGATCGGGAATAGTAGTCCACGGAGGGGAAGGCACTCTCCCCGGCCGTCCCCCCGGCCAGCTCCTGGCCGGGACGCTTCCGAAGGCCTCAGCGGGCGAGGATGAAGAGGTAGTAACCGGCAAAGAACGCCGAGAAGACGATTCCCGAGACGCTCCAGGCCGAGAGCGCGGGCGACGGACGATGCTCGGCCGGCACCTCCGGCGCGTGGATCGCCCGGTGGTTCAGGAACGCGAGCGCGGGAGCCGTGAGAAACGAGAGCGAGGTCGCGAGATCGACGAGCGACTTGAACGCGGCGCCGCCTCGCAGGGCGTACCCGATGATCGCGAGCGAGCCGGTGCCGAGGACGAGGAGGGAAATCCAGTAGACGCTTCCGCGCGCCGTCGCCGCGCCCGGCGTCTCGGGGCCGCGCCACCGTGCGGCCAGACCCGCAAGCGCACGTGGAAAGCCGTCGGCGACGGTGAGGGTCGTGGAGAACATGACCGTTCCGGCGGAAAGGCCGATGAGAGGAGCGGACCAGCTTCCCAGGTTCCTCGTGTAGAGGGCGATCACCTGCTGCGCGAAAACGGCGGCCCGGTCGTCGAACAGCTCGCCCGAGCCGTACATGACGCCGGCGCCGAGGAGAACGAAGCAGAGGGCGAGGAGGACCGTCCCGACGTAGCCGACGTTGAAGTCGAGGACCGACTCCTTCACCCGGGGCGCGTGTCCCGTCTGTTCGCGCCGGGCGAGTGTCCAGAGGGAGTGCCAGATGGAGATGTCGAACGCGGACGGCATCCAGCCGACGAGAGCGACCATGAAGGCGATCGAGCGCGGATCGGTGAGCACGGCCGCGTCCGGCAGCCAGGGAATGGTTCTCCACGCGATCTTCGGCAGGACGAGGAGCGTCGCCGAGAAGGTCGTCAGCGTCAGGACGAGGACGACAGCCTTGTTGATCCGGTCGAGCCACCGGTAGTGGCCGACGAGAAGCAGTGTCCCGCAGAGGAAGAGGAGAAGGACGGCGATCCAGAAGGCCGGCGGAAAGCCGAGGAACGGGGCCGTCCAGCCGAAGAGAGCCGCGAAGAGCGCCGCAGTGACGAGCGTGACGACGGACTGGATCGTGAACATCGTGCCGGCCGTGAGGAGACCGTAGAGGACGAGCGCCCAGCGCCCCTGTCGGCGGTAGCCCTCGAGGAGGCTCGTCCCGGTGGCCGCGGCGTAGCGTGGCCCGAACTGGAACGCGGGGTACTTGAAGAAGTTCGCCGCCAGCACGACGACCAGGAGGCCGAGGCCGAAGGTGGCGCCGGCGCGCGTGCTCTGGACGAGGTGCGAGACACCGACCGCCGCACCGGCCCAGAGGAGGCCGGGGCCGAGGGCCTTCGAGAAGGATCGTTCCTCTCCGCTTTCCATTGGCGGGGATTGTTCCCTGTCGCGCCCCGGGGAACAACAAGTTCTCGGAAGGCGTGGCCGAGGCCGATCCGGCTGTCCCAGGCGTTCCCGGCGCGCAGGAAGTGCCCCGTCGAGAGGGCCGACGAGCAGACCGGCACGGCTTTCCTCGCCTATACGTGGTCGCGTTCTACTGCGACCCAGGTGGGAGTTGTCACCCGCCAGCAGAGTAGGAAGGCCTGACCCTTCGCCCGTGGGGTCCAGAGTGCTCAGCGTCATCCGCACTGAAGCTGTCAGTGAGGCAGGGGGCTTGCCTTTGAAACGAGGGTTGCATCGCTGCTCGCCGGACCTATCAGCCCGCGTGTGAGCAGGCGGCCACCGAGCGAGAGAAAATAGAGATAGCCGCGCAAGCTGCCGAACCGCTTCATCGTCGCCTCGATCCGACGCGCGCTCGTGGTGCCGAGCAATTCGCGCAACCCGTTTGCGGCGCCGACGTCGCCCGACGGAAAGACGTCGAGCCTGCCGAGGCCCCGCAGCAGGACGAGTCCGGCGGTCCAGGGACCTACACCCCGCAGCGCGACGAGCCGCGTGAGCGCCGCGTCGCTCGGCAGGCCCTCGAGCTCATGTTCGTCGAGCTCGCCCGTCTCGATCAGGCCGGCCAGGGTCTGCAGGGTGCGGGCCTTCTGTCTGCTCAGGCCGCAGGCAAGCATCGCGGCAGGCGGCGCGGCCGCGATGGCGGCTGCAGTCGGAAATGCGAAAAAGCGCTCGCCGTCGTGCTCGACCGCCTCGCCGAATCGTTCGACGGTGCGCCCGAGCACGGCAACTCCCGCATCGAGGCTCACCTGCTGAAAAGGCACGATGCTCGCAAACGCCTCGAAAAGGCCTGAAAAGCGAGGCGGGCGGAGGCCACGCAATGCACGCGCCGTCGCCGCCAGGGCAGGCCCGCCTTCCGTCACCCGGCGGAGCGGCACCGGATCGAGGTCGAGCCCCAGTACCCGCCGCAGCGTCGCGGCGGCTCCGCGCCCCACGGCCGTCGAGTGCGGTCCATGCAGCGTGCAGCGAACGTCGGGTGCTTCGATCGTCCTGAGATTCACGACTTCGGCGAGCAGTGGCCGCTCCGCCGTGCCGAGCACCCGCCAATAGCGGCCGCCCGTCCAGAGATCGACCCGATTGACGGGCCGCCGCTGCAACACACGGACGGTGGCCTCGAGATGAAACGGCCCTCGGGTGGTCAGCCGGATCGGCACCGCGCTCTCAGCGCTGTCTGCGCAAGAAGTCCTGCAGGACGAGCGCCCCGTTGTGCTCGACGTCGTGCGCGCTGTAGAGAAGGGTGATTGCGCCGCGACGGCTCGCCGCGAGCAGCGGCTCCCAGGCCTCGCGATTGGCGGCGAGCTCCTCCTCGTAGCGCTTCCGGAATTCGTCCCAGCGCTCGACCTGGTGCCCGAACCAGGTGCGCAGCGCCGTGCTGGGCGCCACGTCCTTCAGCCAGGGCACGCCCTCGAGCGTCTCCTTGCGGACGCCGCGCGGCCACAGGCGCTCGACCAGGAAGCGTTTGCCGTCGCTTCGCGCCTGCGCCTCGTAGACGCGCTTGATGAGGATCACGGTCGGTCTCCGGCGAGCAGCTGCTCGAGCATGTAGGGGAGGATGCCGCCCGCCTCGTAGTAGGCCACTTCGATCGGCGTGTCGATCCGAACGGTGAGCGGTACGCTCGTGCGACGCCCGTCCGCGTGCGTGACGTGCAGCGTCGCGGTTGCCCACGGCTGCAAACGGACCGGCAGCTCGAGCTCGTAAACCTCGCTGCCATCGAGCCCGAGCGAGAGGGCGCTCGTGTCGTCCGGCAGCTGACAGGGCAGCACGCCCATGCCGATCAGGTTGGATCGATGAATGCGCTCGAAGCTTCTTGCGATCACTGCGCGCACGCCGAGCAGGCGCGTCCCCTTGGCGGCCCAGTCGCGCGAGCTGCCGGCGCCGTAGTCGCTGCCGGCGAAAACGAGCAGCGGCACACCGGCGGCGCGATAGCGCTCCGCGGCCTCGAAGATCCCGAGCACTTCGCCGCCAGGCTGGTAACGGGTCATGCCGCCTTCGACGCCCGGCACCATCTGGTTGCGAATGCGGATGTTCGCGAAGGTGCCGCGCACCATCACATCGTGGCTTCCGCGCCGGGCACCGTAGCTGTTGAGGTCCCCCGGAGCGACGCCGCGGGCGCCGAGATACTCGCCCGCGGGCGACGTCGGCTTGATCGCGCCCGCGGGGCTGATGTGATCCGTGGTGATCGAATCGCCGAAGATCGCGAGCGCGCGTGCGCCCTTCACCGTGCCCGCCGGATACGCCGCCATCGACGCGTCGAAATACGGCGGCTCCTGGATGTAGAGAGACGAGGGATCCCAGTCGTAGAGTGCGCCCGCATCGGTCGGGATCTCGTTCCAGAGGGGATTGGCGCTGGCGAAGTCCGCGTAGATACGTCGGTACACCGCCGGATCGGAGGCCTTGCCGCGCAAGGCGTCGATCTCCGCGAGAGTGGGCCACAGATCGCGAAGGAAGATGTCGCGGCCGCCGGCCCTCGCGAGCGGCTCGGTCGTGAGGTCGATGTCGATGCGGCCGGCGATCGCGAAAGCGACCACGAGCGGCGGGCTCATGAGGAAGTTCGCCTTCACGCTCTGATGGATGCGCGCCTCGAAGTTACGGTTTCCGGACAGCACGCTCGCGCCGATGATGTCGTGGCGCGTGATTGTCTCCTCGATCTCGCGATCGAGCGGCCCCGAATTGCCGATGCAGGTCGTGCAGCCGAAGCCGACGATGTTGAAGCCGAGGCGGTCGAGATAGGGCTGCAAGCCCGTCTGCACGAGATATTCGCTGACGACGCGCGAGCCCGGCGCCAGGGACGTCTTGACCCACGGCGGCACCGTGAGGCCGAGCTCGACCGCCTTCTTGGCAAGCAGGCCTGCCGCGAGCATGACCGCCGGATTCGAGGTATTCGTGCAGGAGGTGATCGCGGCGATGACGACGTCACCGTGCGCGAGTCGGGCGGCATCCGCTCCCCGCCCGACGTCACGCCCCACGCGATTCGGAGTGGGCCGGTTGTCCATCATCTCGAGCTCGGTGCGGATGTTCGTGTCGCGCGCGGTGACATCGGCCAGGCCGCCGATCTGACGCCCCCCGCCCGGCCGCGGCGCGCCGTCCTCGCGCACGATCTCGAAGTACTCGCCCACCTCGGACTGCGGCTTGCTCCAGGCGCCGGTATCGGTCAGCAACGCCAGGAAGCGTTCTTTCACCTTGCCGAGCACGATCCGGTCCTGCGGTCGCTTCGGACCCGCGATCGCGGGCTCGATCGTCCCGAGATCGAGATCGATCAGCGTGGAGTAGTCACACTGGCCCGACTTCGGTATGCCGAACATCTCCTGAGCCTGGTAGTAGCGCCGGATGGTTTCCACCTGCGCTTCGCTGCGTCCGGTGGCGAGCAGATAGTGGCAGCTCTCCTCGTCGACCGGGAAATAGCCGATCGTCGCGCCATACTCCGGCGACATGTTGCCGATCGTCGCGCGATCGGGGACGGGCAGGCTGGCCGCACCCTCACCGTGGTACTCGACGAACTTACCGACGACGTGGGTCTCGCGCAGCAGCTGGGTGATGCGCAGCACGAGGTCGGTCGCGGTCGCGCCCGAAGGCAGCCGGCCGTGCAGATGCACGCCAACGACGTCGGGCAGCAACAGATAGACGGGCTGGCCGAGCATCGCGGCCTCGGCCTCGATACCGCCGACGCCCCAGCCGACGACGCCGAGACCATTGATCATCGGCGTGTGCGAATCGGTTCCCACGAGGCTGTCGGGATAGAGCGTGTCGCCGCTTTCGAGCACGACGTGCGCGAGGTACTCGAGGTTCACCTGGTGGCAGATACCGAAGCCGGGAGGCACGATGCGCAGGCCGTCGAACGCCTGCGCGCCCCACTTCAGGAACTGGTAGCGCTCGCGATTCCGGCGAAACTCCAGGTCCATGTTGAATTGCAGCGCATCGTCGCGCCCGTAGCGGTCGACCTGGACCGAGTGGTCGATCACGAGGTCCACGGGCACGAGGGGCTGCACGCGTCCGATGTCGTGGCCCCGCCGCTGCACGGCCGAGCGCATTGCGGCGAGATCGACCAGCAGCGGGACGCCCGTGAAGTCCTGCAGCAGGACCCGCCCGACGACGAATGGCACTTCCGCATCGCGCCGGGCTTCGGGCTGCCAGCGTGCGAGCCCTTCGACGTCTTCGTCCCGAATGCGCTGGCCGTCGACGTTGCGCAGCACGGATTCGAGCAGCACCCGGAGGCTCACCGGCAGCCGCGAGATCTTCGCGAAGCCCTGTTTCTCGAGTGCAGGAAGCGAATGGATGAAACGTGCAGGACCGGTGGACAGATCGAGTGGTCGCCGAGTATCGAAAGCTGGGGTGCGGCGCTTCGACATGGTCCAAGTCTACGTCCTGATGACCGGATGACCAGGGTCGGGCTGCAGCGCAGGAGAGGGCTGCGGGCCGCTTCGTCGCGTACGGCGTCGTCAACGACAACGCGACCTCGGACGGGACGCTGCTGTCGATGCTCCCCGGGAGGTGAACGCGCGCCGTTCCCGCCTCTTCGGTCGCCTCACCGGCGAGAAGGAGCACCGCGTCAGTGGCGACCGCCCCCGCCCCGGTGCCCGCTACCGGAGGAGCTTCCGCCCGAACGGGAGCCGCCTCCGCTCGACCCGCGTGACGAACCGCCGCCAGAGGAGCCTCTGCTTGACCCGCGCGACGAACTGCCCATGGAAGAGCCTCCGCTCGGCCCGCGTGAACTCTCGCGTGGTCCGACCGACCCGGAGGAGCTCCGTGGTCCGGGGCCGGCCGATCCGCTCCTGCCGCCACCGAAGAACCCTCCGGAGCCCTCTGTCGAGCCGCCCCGCGGCGCCGTCCGGTATCCCTGCGACGACCCGCGCGAGGAGGGCTGGTCCTTCGTGATCGAGGACCGGGGCGACGTCCCGTTGGCGCGGGGCGACGCCACCGGGTTGCGCCATCCCGAGTCGCCGGAGCGCTCGGGAGCCGTGGGCCGCCGAAGCGAGTCGGTAGAGCGCAGCGAGGTCGGGCTTCGCCGTCCCGCATCAAGAGAGCGTTGGGACGAGCCGGACGACCGCCACGATTCGGACGTGGAACCGCGCGCCGCGAGGCGGTCCGGCGAAGTGCTCTCCCGGCGGCGCGAAGCGTCGCCCGGATTGCGCCATCCCTGGTCCGCACGGGCTCGTGTTCCGTATTTCGACATCCGCTCGCCGGCGAGAGGTCCCGCCTCACTCCGGCTCCTCCCCCCGGCTTCGCTCCGAATCGACCGCGACGCCCGCGAAGCCGCTTCGAACCGCGTCGAGACGCGCCCGCTCGTATAGGGCACGCCCTGGCGATGCCCCGGATCGTGACCCCACGTCATCCGATCTCCCGACCCGCCGGGACGGCCGTGGCCCCCTCCCGGACTGCCGCCATATCTGCCTCCCGATCCGCCGTGGCCGTAGCCGCCGTGGTAACCGTGGCGACGCGAGTCATAGTGGGCATAGCGGTATCCGCAGTGATTGAACCAGGCCCCGTTCACCCAGACGTTCCCGCCGTACCAGTTCGGGCTCCAGCCCCAGCCCCAGCCCCACGTCCAGCCGCCGAACCAGTACCCGACGTTGATCCCGACGCTGAACCCGTAACCCGTACGGTAGGAGAGCGACGGGTAGGCCCACCCTGCCGGAGCGCCCCACACGTAGTATGGATCGTACTGCGGAACGTAGATCACCTCGGGGCTCGCCGGCACGATCTGCACGATCGTCTGCCCCTCCCTCACCTCCTCGGTGACCCGCTGCTCCGACGTGGAGACGAGCTTCCCGCTGGACTGGGCGTCGGCACGGAGCCTCTGGACGGCCGCCATCACCTCCGCCTCCTGCGCGAGGAAGGCATCGCCGAGGGACGACGTCCATCCCACGTCCTGGCTCAGGGTGTCGAGGACATCCGGAAACGCAACGAGGCTCTGGACGCTGGCGTCCCAGCCCTGCTCTCTCGCTTCCGCCATGAGCGGCTCGCCCTGCAGGTCGCGATGTCGGTCCAGCCACTGCCGCGCTTCCACCACTTCGAGCGGATAGGTGCTGGCGACGAGGACCTGACTCAGGAGAGCGTCGGGATAGAGAGCGATCGGCGCGACGAGGGTCTCGATCTGCGCGGACGGAAGCCCTGCCGAGGGGGTCGCGTAGAGGCGCTGGGCGTTCGGAATCGGCTGGGCGACATCGGCGACCGCCAGAGCCGGGACGACGCTCAGCGCCGCGAGGAGAAGGAGCGCGTTCGCCTTGCTGAAGCTCATCGGATCTCCTTACCCGGCCAGGTCCGTGGCCGATCGGAATTATCTTGCCGACGCCTCTGCGGGGTCGTTTCCCCGGAGGGCGCTGCAAGGAACAGAGCAAGGCGTGCGCCAACGAAGCCGTCCACTGGCGGAGACGATCGCCTGAGTCGCGTTGCCCTGCGCCCGGATCCCTGGCCATCGGGGGGTGTCTGCGGAGTCACTGTCGGGAGCTCTGAGCGGTTTCCGAGGACCCGGAGGCGAATTCCCGCGCAGCGCGGCCCGGCTATCATCGACCGAAGATGGAGCAGGTCCAGGACCCATCGTTGCGGCCGGCCGTGAGTGAGCCCGGCGGTGCCTTCCGGAGGCAGGGCGCGAGCCCTCCTCTCGGGCCGGAGCCCGGTGGAGCTTCAGCGACCGACGCCCCTTTCGAGACCGCGGAGCCTGAAGCCCCCTCGATGACCCGATTGATCGGCGCGCCCGCGGCGGCGGCGGCGTTCACGATCGCCTTCGCCTTCCTCGTCTGGAGCGCCGTGGAGTCGGCCCTTTCGTCCGAGGCGGTCTCGCTTCACCGGCTTTACCTCGTCCGGGGCGTATCGACGAGCCTCGTGACGGCCGCGGTGGTTCTGGCCGTCTCCTGGGCTCAGCACCGAAAGCGGGACGCCGAGCTGAAACGCGAGGCGGCGCGCCGGGCTCACGAGGCCCGCGAGGCGCGGGCCGTCCTCGAGCTCGTCGTGGACAACACTCCGGCCGCTCTCGTCGTCCTGGATCCCTCCTTCAACGTCGTCCAGGCCAACAGCATGGCCCGTCACGTCCACGGGCAGGACCTCCTCGGCCACCGCTGCTCCGACGTTCTGGCCGCGTGCGCAGACCACTGCCGGGACTGCCCCGCGGCGGCGAGCTTCTCGACGGGCGACTCGCAAACGGTTCTCCGTCCCCATACCGATCCGCGGACGGGAGAGGTCCTCGCCGTCGAGAGTCATCCCTTCGCCCACCCGGACGGACGCCGCTTCGTCCTCCTCGTCGAGCGGGTCATCACCGAGCAGCAGAAGCTCCACGCCCGTCTCCTCCACCAGGAAAAGATGGCCGCGATCGGTCTCCTCTCAGCGGGCATCGCGCATGACCTCGGTAACCCTCTCTCTTCGATAGAGGCGCAGCTGCAGCTCCTCGACGAGTCCTCCTTCGGCGACGAGAACACCGCGGCGATCACGTCCGTGAGGCAGGAGGTGGGGCGCCTGCGGAGGATCCTCCGCGAGCTCGTCGACTTCGCCCGCCGAAGGCGGGACGAGGCCACGCTCGTCTCCGTCCAATCCGCCGTCGAGGACGCGCTCAGAATCCTCCGCCACGACCCGCGCATGCGCGCAGTGAAGATCGAGACGTCGTTCGATCCCGACGTCCCGCCGGTCCAGATCGTCGAGGACCACATCGTTCAGGTCGTCCTCAACCTCTTCCTGAACTCCGTCGACGCCATGCCGAACGGAGGGACCCTCAGAATCGAGATCGCCCCGGCGGGGCACCAGGTCGCACTGCGCATCCACGACACCGGAATCGGCATGGACCACGCCGTCCTCGGCCGCTGCCTCGAGCCGCTCTTCACGACGAAAGCGCCCGGGAAGGGGACGGGGCTCGGGCTCTCGATCTCCCGCGACATCCTGCAGGCCGCTGGCGGGGACCTCGAGCTTCACAGCAGCTCCGGACGGGGAACGACGGCGATAGTGGCGCTCCCGGCCGCGGTTTCGCGGGACCGGCAGGACGAGAAACACATGGTGGCGGCGAGGGCCTCGGCGTGACCCTCAGCGCCGGCCGGGTCTTCGTCGTCGAGGACGAACGCGCCCAGCGCGAGCCGCTCGTCCAGTACCTGCGCAAGGCGGGGTACACCGTGGACTCGGCGTCGTCCGGAGAAGAAGCGATCTCCCGCATGCCGTCGCTCTCGCCGGACGTCCTCGTGACCGACCTGCGTCTGGCCGACGTCGACGGCCTGGCCGTCGTTCGCCGGGCGCGGGAATTCGACGAAGAGATGGGGGTCCTCCTCGTCACGGCCTACGCGTCGGTGGACTCCGCCGTCGAGGCGCTCCGTCTCGGAGCGCACGACTACCTCTTGAAGCCGCTCATCCTGGAAGAGGTCGCACGGAAGGTGGCGAGCCTTCTCGGTCAACGCGCGCTCGTGAGGGAGAACGCCCGCCTCCGCCGCCTGCTTCAGGAACGGGTCAGAGACACCGAGTTCGTCGCGGACTCCGCCGCGATGAAGGAGGTCGTCGAGTGGGTCCGCCGCGCCGCCGGCTCCCGCTCGACGGTCCTCGTCACGGGCGAGACGGGCACGGGCAAGGAGGTCGTCGCGCGGGCCATCCACTCTTTCGGCCCGGGCCGGGACGAGCCGTTCCACGCCGTGAGTATCTCGGCGATACCGGAGCAGCTCGTCGAGAGCGAGCTCTTCGGCCACGAGAAGGGGGCCTTCACCGGCGCCGACCGGCGACGCGAAGGGATCCTCCGCGCGGCGGGTGCAGGGACGGTTTTCCTCGACGAGATAGGCGAGCTCTCTCCCGCCGCGCAGGCCAAGCTTTTGAGGACGCTCGAGACGCACGAAGTCCAGCCGCTTGGGAGCGACAAGGTCGCCCCCTTCGAGGCCCGAATCGTCGCCGCCACCCACCGGAACCTTCCGGCCCTCGTGGAGGACGGGACCTTCCGGGAGGACCTCTTCTACCGCCTCGCCGTCGTGCGCATCGAGATCCCGCCCCTCAGGGAGCGGCCCGAGGATATTCCCGGCCTCGTACGCCATCTCCTCCGGAGACACGCCGTGCGTGCCGCCGTTCCGGTGCCGGTGGTGACGCCCGAGGCGATGAGGGCGCTCTGCCAGTCTCCCTGGCGCGGAAACGTGCGCGAGCTGTCGAACGTTCTCGAGCGGGCGCTGATCCTCGCGGACGCGGGACGGATCGACCTCGACCAGATCCCGGCCGACGTGAGGAACGCGGTGAGCGTTCACCTGAACCTCGAGGAAGCCATCGACCGCTTCGAGCGGGGCTACATCACGATGGCCCTGCGCCTCTGCGGGGGGAGCCGCGAGCGGGCTGCAGAGGAGCTGGGCGTCTCGCCCGCGACGTTGTATCGGCGCCTCGAGCGCTTCGGGCTGAAGGGGCAGGAGCGCGCCAAGCCGGCGAAGGGCTGACCCGGAGATCGTCGTACCGCTCGCCGAACTGGGTTCTTCACTTTGCTCAGGGAATTACAATGCCGTTTGCTATCGGTCGGGTGTGACACGCGCACGGGATGGACGGATCCGGCAGGTCCGGTCTCGCCAGCTCGGGAGTTGTTGCGGGAGTCGGCTCGACGGTTCGACGCGCGATGGCGACACCGCCCTTCGGCACCGCGGAAGGGAACCCCCATCCCCGAGCAGCGATCTATCGCTTGACAGTCCGTCCAAACGCTCGCAGGATAATCGGCACGAATCACGCGACAGGGGGTGTATTGGTGGCTAAACGAACATTGGTGGCCAGCAGGGTCGTTTCAGTGTTGATCCTTCTGATGCTTGTCGTCCTTGGGGCTTCGGCTGTCTCGGCGCAGAAGGCGCCGCTGGAGCAGCAGGGTCCATGGCCATGTCAGCCCGGTGCGTCCGACACGGCCATTTGCGGACACGGGATCTCCTGTGAATGGATGGGCCATGACGCGTACGACCGGAGAGGCGATTGGTGGTGCGCGTTCGGCGGCACAGATTGCATGTTTTGCCACACCGTCATCGTCATTAACGGATGACGCATGCCCGTACAACCGTCGCGCTCGCGGCGATCATTCTGCTCACTTCCCCCCCGTGCGCTGCGGGGCCGCCGAGCGGCGCTGGCGTTCTCACGGTGCTCCAGCCGAGAGCGCGGATTCCCATCGAGGACATCGGCTTCCTCAGTGGCATTGCTTTTGGCCTGAACGAGACGGTCCTGCTGGGTGGGAAAGCTGGCCTGCTCTCCTACCCGCTCTCCGGGGGACGACCCGTGACGATTGTTCCACCGGGGATGCCTCCGGCCGGCACGATGGGGGTCGAGCGGGTCCGGTCCGTCGGAGGCATCGCTTCGATCTTCAGCCTCCACCGGCAGCAATTCATCGTACGGCTTTCGGATGGGAGACGGCTCCTCTCTCGAGCGGCGCCGAATTTCGGCGTCATGGATATGGTGCTTGCCGGCGATACCCTGTGGGTCCTCGGGACCCCGGTTAACAAGACGGGAGCCGACAATCCCGACGGAGTCGCCCTCTGGCGCGGAACGCTGGCGGGCGAGTTCTCGGCTCTGCGACCGGTCCATCGGCTCGCCGGCAGCGAGAGCAGCAGGAGAGGATTCCTCTATACGCCCCCTCCCTATGCAGGAGCTGCTGCCGGCCTTCCCGACGGCTCCGCCTGGGTCGTGGTTGCGTCGGAGCCCGGCCTGTATCACTACGACAAGGGCGGGAGGCTCGTCGAGATCCTGGGACAGGGCCTCGGAGAGCTCGTGATCAGCCGGCTGGAGGACCTCAACTGGAAATTGGCGACGGATCCGGTAGGCCGGTACACGCAGATCCTGAACGTCCAGCCGACCGTCGACGACCTCGTCGTGACTCCCGAAGGTCCCGCAATCGTCGTTCGACAGGTCTCCGAGAACTCCGTCTCCTGGTCCCTCTGGTATCCGGCCAAGGACCGTCTACGGGCCGTAGTTCCCCTGGGCCTGGAGCGCCGCGGACCGCTGGGAAATCTCGCGTGCGCGATCCGCGGGAGGGCCCTCGCGTGCCTTCTCGGTATACCGCTCTCCACAAAAGTCACTCCCCCTGACGTCTACCGGGAAAAGTACGAGGTGGTCGTGTTCGACCTCCCCGAGATTTCGACAGCCGGTTCTCCCGGCGGCTGAGAACGAGACCTGTGACCGGATCTTTGCTGCTGCTCGCCGCGTCCCTGGCGTTGCCGCCGGGCAGCCGTTCGGTCCGCGTCGATGTCGACGGCGGCATCACGGTTCTGCTCGCACCGGACAAGGCTGTGATGAAAGGCGCACCCGCCGGGCCGACGCACCTGAGAGGTCCGGAAGACGGAGAGGCCGTCTGGTGGTGGTCGACCGCATGTGCGGCACAGCGTCTGGTTCCAGGCATTCAGCCTCGTTGCGCCCAGTCCGTCCAGCGAACCGTCGTCGTTCGAGACCCACAGGGGAGGCCGGCTCGACGACAGCGGGTCCTCTGGGGCGAGCCGAAGCTGCTCGCTGAAGTCCCCGACCGGCTCCTCCGAGAGACGACGACGGATGACGAGGGAAGAGCGACGCTCCCTAAGGCAGGGGGCCAGCGAACGTTCGTCAGGATCGCGGGCCCGGGGCTCGCCTCGGGCTGGATCCCGCTTCCTCTGGATGGTTCAACGGTACCCCTGTTCGCGAGACCGGCCCTCGCCGTCGACATCTCCGTGGTGACCGTGCCTGGCACCGTGCCTCCCGCGACGAGACTCGAGCTGGCTCCCCGGGGAGTCGTGGAGGCATCGGTGCCGGTCTTCCGGGCCGTCGTGGATGCCGGCGTTCTCGGTATTCCGCCGCTTCCTCGCGACCTCGTCGTCGACTACGTGCTCTCGAGTCCGGACTCCGTCCCCGTCACGGGTACGGCGAAAGTATCGGAGCTTCCCCGCCGGGTCGTCCTTCCGGCGGGAGTCGCGCTTCGGGGGCGGTTCCTCTCGGATGACGACCCGCCCCTCCCCGTTCCGGGCGTCCGCGTCGACGCGACGTTCCTGCTGCCAGGTGGCAAGCAGGCCTTCGTTCGATCAGCCGAATCCGCCGCGGACGGGACGATCTCAGTGGCCGGAGTCGCACCCGGTCCTGTCGATGTCCTGATCCGGCGCGCCGGATATGCCTCGATGCGAACGCGAATCGAGGCCAGCGCGACATCGACGGATCTCGGGAACGTCCTCCTTGCAAGGGGAGTTCCCCTCGTCGTCCGCGCCAGGGACGAGAGCGGAAGCCCCGTACCCTCACCCTGGATCAGGATCGAGAGGGGGGCCTGGATCGCGGGCGACCAGGACGGCATCGTTCGGTTCGACGCCGTCGCTCCGGGGAGCCGGGCGCTCGAAGCTCGCGCGCCCGGCTTCCTGGCGATCGAGACATCGGTGGAGGCCCGGGCGGACGTTCCTCTGGTAGACCTTCGTCTGGCCAGGGGCGCGGCCGTCCGGGGCTGGCTGCAGCGTGCCGACACCGGCGAACCGGCGGGACCCGGCCGAGTGGCCCTCGACTGGGAGAATGGCGCGACCTGGACCGTCGAGATCGACTCGACCGGCCGGATCGACCTGGGCGGCCTTCGTTCCGGAACGGTGACGATGGAGTTTCGCGCCGCAGGTCTGGCACCGCTCCGCCTCCCCCCGCGCGCCCTGGCCCGGGGAGAGACGGTCGACCTTGGAGAGGTACGTCTCGCTCCGGGCCTCGTGGTCACCGGTACCGTCCTCGCCGACTCCAGCGGCCTGCCGATTGCGGGAGCCCGGATCCGTGTTCCTCGCCCGGCACCGCAGGGTCCTCGGCTCTCGGCCCTACGGCACGACTGGGCAGAGGTCGAGTCCGATCCGGACGGTCGTTTCGTCCTCGGCGGACTCAGCGCTGGCGTCGTGGCGGTTCTCATCGAGGCTTCAGGCTTCGCTCCGTACCTGGGCTCCGGCGTGGTCCTGCGCGAGGATGGAGCGGAGGGAGGAAAGGACCTCGGCGAAATCCGGCTTGGCGAACCGAAGGACCTCTCGATTTCGTGCCGGCCCGAACGTCGCTGTGGCGGCGAGGTCCGCCTGTTTCTCGGCGGGCCCGAGAACGACTGGGCCTTTGTCTCGGCGCCCCTTCTCGCGGGGCGGGCGCGCCTCTCGGGCGTCCCGTCGGGCACGCACCCGGTCCGGCTCACCGACCGCGGCGCGATCGTCCTGGAACGGACGGCAGAGGTCGCTTCCGATGCACCGGCTTCGGAGATGGAGATCACTCTTCCTGCCGCCAGCGTCGATGGCGAAGTCACGAGGGGCGGACGGCCGGCTGGCGGCGGCGACGTGCTCTTCAGGAGTCTGGGGTCACGGGACACGCAGCCTGCGATCTACTTCGAGCACAGGACCGAAACGACTCTGGAGGCGACCTCCGAGGTCATTGGTGTCGTTCCTCGTGCTGTTTCGGCCGAAGTCGACGGACTCGGGAGATTCTCGGTGCCGGACATGCTTCCCGGAAGCTACGACCTCACCTATCTTTCCCCCGAGGGCGCATCGTCCCGTCCGCAGAACGTCGTGATTCCGGAATCCGGGTCGATCAAGTTGCGGATCGAGCTTCCGGCGGCGACGCTCGCCGGCACCGTCGAGCTCGAGGACGGTTCTCACCCGACCTGGGCTTCTATCGAAATTTCGCCTCCGAGTGGCGAGGCGAGTCATGCGTACGCCGGCCCGGACGGCGCCTTCAGCGCCACCGGACTCGATACGGGCCTCGTACGCATTCGCGCAACGGACTCGGATTCCGAGGGCACGATTCGTCTGGATCTTCGAGAGGGTGCGAACGAAGGGCGCGTCGTCATGCGACCGAAGCCGTCGCCGCGCCTCGAGATCAGGCTCCTCGGCGCGGACGGGCGGAGTCCCGGCAACACGGTCGCCTTTCTCCTCTCCGGAGAGACCATCCGGTCCGGGACCTCGGATGCAGAAGGAGTCGTCCGCTACCGGCTGGACAACCCTGGAACGGTTCAGGTGGCTTCATTTCACCCGACGTTCGGCTGGGCGTTCTCCCCCCCGATCGGGGTCTCCCGTGACGAGACGCGCTCCGTGAGTCTCTCGTGGCCTCGGGACCCCGCCGTGCTCGAGGTCGAGAACGCCGGGAGTCCGGTTCGGCTTCTCTCTCCGGAGGGCTTTCCCGCCCATCGGCTTTTCGGCCTCGCAGGAGTCCGCACCGACGGGAACCTGATCGTCACGGGCCTTCCGCCGGGGTGCTACGGGCTCTTCGCCGGCGCGGCCGGCCGTACCGTCTGCCTCGCACCCGGAAAGAGCCAGAGCATCCGCTTCTGAAAGACGGTGCCCCGTCCTTCGAAAGGTGCCGATCGGAACGGCCGCTCTCCATGGTGGAGCTGGGTGTCTCGCCCGCGACGTTGTATCGGCGCCTCGAGCGCTTCGGGCTGAAGGGGCAGGAGCGCGCCAAGCCGGCGAAGGTCTGACCCGGAGATCGTTACAAGGGCTTAAGAGTCGAGTTTGGCTTCGGAGCCGCGAGACCCCTTTGTCGCGATCATCAGTCCCGACGGGCCCGGCAGCCTCACGCGGCGAATGTCCTGCAGGCCGGCCTCGCCGAGCCACGCGGCGTATTCCTTCTCCGAGTAGCTCGAGCCGCGCTCGGTCCCGACGAGCATGTTGATCGAGAAGAGGGCCGCGCTCTTCGGAGCCGTCCGGTCGGCCTCGAGGAAAAAGTCCTGGATGACGAGCCGCCCGCCCGCCGTGAGGGCCGTGGCGCAGCGACGGAGGAGGTCGCGGTTCTCGTCCTCGCCCAGCATGTGGCAGATGGCGGAGACGAGGACGAGGTCGTACCCGCTCCCGAGCGGGTCGCGACGCAAGTCACCCTCCCGCGTCCTGACGCGCGCCTCGAGCCCCGCGACGCGGACGTGCTCCTTCGTGATCGGGAGGACGGTGGGAAGGTCGAGGACCTCGGCGGTGAGGTCCGGGTTTGCCTGCGCGAAGGCGATGGCGTAAGCCCCGGAGCCGCCGCCGACGTCGAGCAGGCGCCTCGGGCCGCTCCCCGCGGCGGTCCCGACCGCGCTGACGACGAGAGGCGCCCGGCCGGTCGCGTTCCGGTGCATGGCCGCAATGAACGGCTTCGTCCAGCTGTCCTCCCGATCGGCCAGCTCGCGGTAGGTGACCGACGTCCCGGCCTTCACGCATTCGGTCAGGTGCGACCAGCGGTCCCAGAGGCTGGAGTTGTGGAGGAGCGCTGCGCGCGCGTCGTCCCTCCCGCCGGCCGCGAGGAAACGCCCCGAGACGGCCGTCGTTGCGTAGTGTTCCGCGGCCTTCGTCAACAGCCCCATGGCCGTCAGCGCGTCGAGGAGCATCCCGGTGGCCCGCGGGTCGGCGCCGATCCGCGCGGCGACCTCCTCCTTCACCGCCCCGCAATCGACCGACCCGGCGACAGCGGTGAAGACGTCGAGCTCGAGCGCGGTGTGGACGATCCGACTCTCGCGGAAGGCGCGGATCATCTGGTCGAGCTCCTCGGGGAGCGCGCCCGCCGTCTCCCTCGCGCGAAGCGAGGCGAGGTAACGGTCCCGGTTTCCGCGGATCTCGTCCTTCACCGCGGCCGGGTCGGTGTTCAGGAGCCGCTCGACGGGGCGGCCCTCCTTGAAGTGGCTCCCGACGATCTCCGGCACGTCTTCCGGCTCCACCCCCGAGTACCAGGTCCCCTCCGGGTAGACGACCATGTTCGGGCCCCGCTCGCAGAGGCCGAGCGAGCCGCTCGTGGTCACCTGAACCTCGTCGGCGAGTCCCGCCATCGCGATCTCGCGCCGGAGCGCCTCGAGCGTGCGCCCCGAGCCGCGCGCCGAGCAGGACGAGATTCCTTCCGGCTTCTGCTGGTCACAGACGAAGACGTGGAGGCGGAATGGCTGCATCGGGAGTCCTCCGTGGTCCGAAGCCTACCCCGCGGGGCGCGGAAGTCGCCGAAACACCTCAGGCAGAAGACACCGGCCCGGACAGAGCCAGCCTCTCGTTGCCGCATCTCGAGAAAGCGGGCTATCCCGGCCAGTTGACGTTCCCCGACGCATTGCCTCGCCCGAGCGGCTCTCACGGTTGAGAGCCTGAACGGGACCTGCCTCTCAGATCTGAGAGTCGCGAGGGCGGCCGCAACGCCCGGGAGACGCTCGGTTACACGGCGGAACGGCGGATTCGGGTATCGGTACGGTCGTTGCAAGCGCATGTCTTCGGAAGGAGACACACTGTGCCCAAGCTAGCGCCCATTTCCGTGGCGTTTCTGGCCGTCTTCGCGATGGCTTCGCCAGCTGCCGGCCAGGTGCCCGCACCGGCGGGAGGGGCGCCCGCACGCGGCCCCGCGGAGGAGCTCTTCGCCCGGAAATGCGGCTCATGCCACACCATTGGGAAGGGTGTCCGTGTCGGGCCCGACCTGAAAGACTCCCACAAGCGGCAGAGCCGTTCCTGGCTCCTGGGCTTCGTGAAGCAGCCGAGCGCATACCTCGACTCCGACGCGAGCGCCCGGAACCTCCTCGCCCAGTTCAATGGTGTGAGGATGCCGGATCTCGGCCTCTCCGACGCCGAGGCGGCGATGCTCGTCGACCTCCTGGTCCGCTGCTCCACCGAGCCGTGCGATCTCGCCGGGAAGTTCACGGCCGCCCGGCTCGCCACGAAGGAGGACGTCGCGCGCGGCCGCGACTTCTTCCTCGGCAACCTGGCGCTGAAGAACGGCGGCGCGCCGTGCGTCTCCTGCCACACCGTTCGCGGGATCGGGAGCTCCGTTCCGGGCGGCCTCCTGGGCAAGGACCTGACGAACGCCTTCGCGCGGATCGGTGACGAGGGCCTCGACGCCGCACTGGCCAATCCCGCGTACCCGCTCATGAACAGGATCTTCACCCAGCACCCCCTCGACCCGGCGGAGGTCTTCGCCCTCCGGTCGTTCCTCTACACGGCCAATCTCGGGGTGGACCCCGGAGGGGACGGGGCTCTGAACGTCGGGCTCTTCGGCGCGCTCGGGACCATCGTCGCGTTCGTCGTGCTGAACGCCGCGTGGGCGCGGCGCCTCAAGGGCGTCCGCAAGCCGCTCTTGGCACGGAAGGGAGCGTCCTCGTGAAGTGGATCAAGGACCTCGTCAGCCCGAAGACACGGAGCTGGGAGGAGTTTTACCGGAACCGCTGGCAGCATGACAAGGTCGTCCGCTCGACGCACGGCGTCAACTGCACGGGCGGCTGCTCCTGGAACATCTACGTCAAGGAAGGGATCGTGACGTGGGAGATGCAGGCGCTCGACTACCCCCTGCTCGACCGCTCGCTCCCGCCCTACGAGCCGCGCGGCTGCCAGCGCGGGATCTCCTTCTCCTGGTATCTCTATTCGCCGATCCGGGTGAAGTACCCGTACGTCCGCGGGGCGCTGCTCGACCTCTGGCGTGAAGCGCGCTCGCGGTACGAGGACCCGGTGGCGGCCTGGGAGAGCATCCAGGCGAGCCCCGAGCAGCGGAGCCGCTACCAGCGCGCGCGCGGCAAGGGAGGGTTCCGCCGGGTCGCAATGGACGAGGCGATCGAGATCGCGGCGGCCGCGAACGTCTACACCGCCAAGAAGCACGGCCCCGACCGCGTCAACGGCTTCTCGCCGATCCCGGCGATGTCGATGCTCTCCCACGCCGCCGGCTCCCGCTTCCTCCAGCTCTTCGGCGGGGTGAACCTCTCCTTCTACGACTGGTACTCCGACCTGCCTCCCGCCTTCCCGGAGACCTGGGGCGAGCAGACGGACGTCGCCGAGAGCGCCGACTGGTACCACTCCAAGATGATCGCGGTCGTCGGGTCCAACCCGAACATGACGCGGACCCCCGACTGCCACTTCCTCCCGGAGGCGCGGCAGAACGGGAGCAAGCTCGTCGTCCTCTCGCCGGACTTCTCGCAGGTGTCCAAGTACGCCGACCAGTGGATCCCGCTCCACGCGGGGCAGGACGGCGCGTTCTGGATGGCCGTCGGTCACGTCCTGCTAAAGGAGTTCTACGCCGACCGGACGACGCCGTCGTTCGAGGCCTACCTGAAGCAGTTCAGCGACCTGCCGTTCCTCGTCGAGCTCGAGCCGACGTCGCGCGGTCACCGGGCCGGGAGGCTCCTCACGGCAGGGGCCCTCGAGGCCTACAAGGGCGAGGAGAACGGGGAGTGGAAGTTCCTCGTCTTCGACGCCCTCTCCGGCGCTCCGCGGATGCCGGGAGGCTCGGTCGGACATCGGTGGGGGGCGGCGGAAGGCAAGTGGAACCTCAAGCTCGAGGATGCAAAGAGCGGCGAGACGATCGACCCGGCGCTCTCGCTCCTCGGCCGCGGCCACGAGGTCGCGAGCGTCCAGTTCGAGCAGTACGAGGCGGGGAACGTCGTCCTTCGCGGCGTGCCGGCCCTGCGCATCACCAAGCAGGACGGAAAAAAGGTCCTCGTCACGACCGCCTTCGACCTCCTGATGGCGCGCTACGGTGTCGGGCGGGGCCTGCCGGGCGAGTACCCGGACGGGTACGACGACCCCGCGCTCTCCTATACCCCGGCCTGGCAGGAGAAGTTGACCGGCATCGACGGGAAGACGGTCATCTCGTTCGCTCGCGAGTGGGGCACCACCGCCGAGAAGACGGGCGGCAAGTGCAGCATCATCATCGGTGCCGGCGTCAACCACTGGTACCACAACAACCTGATGTACCGGGCGGGGATCGTCGCGCTGATCCTGACCGGCAGCGTCGGCAAGAACGGCGGCGGCCTCAACCACTACGTCGGCCAGGAGAAGCTCGCCCCGGTCGCACCCTGGTCGTACCTCGCTTTCGCGCGCGACTGGATGCATCCGGCCCGCCTTCAGAACGCTCCGTCGTGGCACTACATGCACTGCGACCAGTGGCGCTACGAGGCGGAGTTCACCGAATACCACCCCGTTCCCTCCGAGACGTCGCTGGCGAAGGGGCACACCGCCGACCTGCAGGTCAAGGCCGTCCGCAACGGCTGGCTCCCGTTCTTCCCGCAGTTCGACGAGAACCCGATCGAGACCGTGAAGAAGGCGCGGGCCGCCGGGGCGAAGACCGAGAAGGAGGTCGTCGACGCCGTCGTCGCACGGCTGAAGTCGGGCGATCTGAAGCTCGCCGTCACCGATCCGGACGCTCCCGCGTGCTGGCCGCGCGTCTGGTACATCTGGCGCGGGAACGCGCTCATGGCGAGCGCGAAGGGGCACGAGTACTTCCTCAAGCACTACCTCGGCACGCACACGAACCTCATCGCCGAGGAGCGGGCTGCCGGCAAGGTGGAGGAGGTCGTCTGGCGGGAAGCCCCGGTGGGGAAGCTCGACCTCGTCGTCGACCTGAACTTCCGGATGGACACCTCGGCGCTCTACTCGGACGTCGTCCTCCCGGCGGCGACCTGGTACGAGAAGGCCGACCTGAACTCGACCGACATGCACTCCTTCATCCATCCGCTCTCGGCGGCCGTTCCGCCCTCGTGGGAGTCGCGCTCGGACTGGGACCTCTTCCGCGCTCTCTCGGCGAAGACGGCGGAGCTCTCGATGCGGCACTTCCCGGAGCCGTTCGAGGACATCGTCATGACCCCGCTCCAGCACGACAGCCCGGCGGAGATCGCCCAGCGCGACATCCGCGACTGGACGAAGGGCGAGTGCGAGCCGATTCCCGGCCGGACGATGCCGGACCTGAAGATCGTCACCCGTGACTATCGCAAGCTCCACCAGCGCTACTGCGCGCTCGGACCGGAGATGAGGAAGGGGATCGGGGCGCACGGCGTCAAGCTGAACGTCTCCGCGCAGTACGACGAGCTCGTCGCGACCCGCGCTTGGGTCGAGGTCGACGGGCAGCGGCTCCCTTCGATCCGGGACGCCGAGCAGGCGGCGGATGCCGTTCTCCACCTCGCGCCCGAGACGAACGGCGAGATCGCCCTCGACGGATACCGGTACCTCGAGCGGCGGACCGGGGTCCCGCTTGCGGACCTCGCCGAGGGGGCGCGCGCCTCCCGGACGACCTACAAGGAGCTCCAGGCCCAGGTCAAGCGCGTCCTGAACAGCCCCTGCTGGTCGGGCCTCGTCACGGACGGGCGTTCCTATTCGGCGTATACGACGCAGGTCGAGCGGTTCGTCCCGTGGCGCACCCTGACGGGCCGCCAGCACCTCTATCTCGACCACCCCGGGTACCTCGACTTCGGCGAGCACCTGCCGACGTACAAGCCGGTCCCGAGCCCGGCGCAGTTCGGCGACCTGCGCGTCAGCCCGGAAGAGGGCAAGCTCCTGAACTACCTGACGCCGCACGGCAAGTGGCACATCCACTCGACCTACTCGGAAAACCACCGGATGCTGACGCTCTCGCGCGGCACCGAGCCGCTCTGGGTCAACGACGAGGACGCCCTCGAGATCGGGATCGTCGACAACGACTGGGTCGAGGTGCACAACGACCACGGGGTCGTCTGCACCCGGGCGGTCGTGTCGGCACGCCTCCCGCGCGGGATCTGCATCCAGTACCACGCCCCCGAGCGGACGATCGGCGTGCCGAAGTCGCCCCTGCGCGGCGGGCGGCGCGCGGGCGGACACAACAGCCTCACCCGGATCCGCCTGAAGCCCGTCCTCATGGTGGGCGGCTACGGACAGTTCACCTTCCACTTCAACTACTGGGGCCCGACGGGTGTCAACCGCGACACGTCGGTGAGGGTCCGCAAGCTGCCGGGCCGGCCGCAGCTCTGAGAGGACGAAGGAGTCACCGATGGACGTACGCGCCCAGATCTCGATGGTCTTCCACCTCGACAAGTGCATTGGCTGCCACACCTGCTCGATCGCCTGCAAGAACATCTGGACGGACCGCAAGGGCGCCGAGTACATGTGGTGGAACAACGTCGAGACCAAACCCGGAACCGGCTACCCGACCAGCTGGGAGGACCAGGAGAAGTACAAGGGTGGCTGGGAGAAGGAAAAGGACGGGAACCTGGAGCTGCGCGCCGTGGGGAAGGTCCGCGGGGCAGCGACCGTCTTCCACAACCCGAACCTCCCGACGATCGACGACTACTACGAGCCGTTCACCTATACCTACAAGGACCTCATCGACTCGCCCGAGGGAGCGGACCAGCCGATTGCGCGCCCGGTCTCGATGATCACCGGCCGCCCGATGGACATCGAGGCGGGGCCGAACTGGGACGACGACCTCGGCGGCTCGCCGATCTACGCGGCCAACGACCCGAACCTCGCGCACGTCTCCCCCGAGGAGCGGGCCGCCCTGTTCGAGGTCGAGAAGCTCGTCTTCTTCTACCTCCCGCGCATCTGCAACCACTGCCTGAACCCGGCCTGCGTGGCGGCCTGCCCGTCGGGCGCGCTCTACAAGCGCGGCGAGGACGGGATCGTCCTCCTCAGCCAGGAGCGGTGCCGGGCCTGGCGCTTCTGCGTCACCGCCTGCCCGTACAAGAAAACCTACTTCAACTGGGGGACCGGCAAGAGCGAGAAGTGCATCCTCTGCTACCCGAGGCTCGAGACCGGTCAGGCCCCCGCCTGCTTCCACTCCTGCGTCGGGCGGATCCGTTACCTCGGGATGGTCCTCTACGACGCCGACAAGCTCGGTGAGGCGATGGCGGTGCCCGATCAGGACCTCGTCACGGCCCAGCGGGCGCTGATCCTCGACCCGAACGACCCCGAGGTCATCGCGGGGGCGAGAAAGAACGGGATCCAGGACGACGTCCTCGAATCCGCGCGGCGCTCGCCCGTCTACAAGTGGGTCATCGAGTGGGGCCTGGCGCTCCCGCTTCACGCCGAGCACCGGACGCTCCCGATGCTCTTCTACGTCCCGCCGCTCCTGCCGGTCATGGCGGCCTCCGGCGACCACGGCTACGACACGACGATCGAGGGGGGGCTGTTCGGCACGATCGACCGCTACCGCCTTCCCCTGACCTACATGGCCAGCCTCTTCGGGGCCGGCAACGAAGGGGTCGTCCGGTATGCCCTGCGCAAGCAGATGGCCGTGAGGGCCTGGCGGCGCGCGGTGACGGCCGGGGACCAGGACATCGAGAAGGCCCGCCAGCTGCTGGCCGAGGCCGACACGACGGTCGAGCAGGCGGACGCGATCCACCGTCTCACCTCCATTGCGCCGCTCGACGAACGGTTCGTCATCCCGCCGATGCACCGGGAGGAGGCGATCGAGATGCTCGACGAGCCCCTCGCGGCGAAGGGCTTCGCCGGAATGGGCCTCCGTTCCAAGCCGGAGAGGGGAGCGTGATGCTCGATCGCGCCGCCCTCGACCTCGTCTCCCTGTCGCTGGAGTATCCGGACGAGACGGTAACGGCCGCCCTGGCGGCAGCCGAGCCCGACGCGGTGTCTCTCGGCACGGCCCTTTCGGAGGCTCTCGACGGCCTTCGTGCCTGGCTCGTGTCGGCCGGACAGCACCAGGCCGAGGAGAGCTACACGCGCCTGTTCGACATGAGTCCCGTCTGCACGCTCCACGCCGGCTACCACCTCTTCGGAGATGCGTACCAGCGGGGAGCGCTCCTGGCGAGCCTCGCGGCGGAGCTGCGGCTGGCCGGGGTGCCTCAGCGGGACGGAGAGCTGCCCGACTTTCTCCCCACGCTTCTTCGCCTCGCCGGGCGTCTCCCCGAGGGAGAAGAACGGGCGCTCCTCGTCGACTTCCTCCTCCTTCCTGCGCTCACCCGGATGAACGCGGCGCTGGCGGGCTCGCCGTCGCCGTGGGCCGCCGTCCTGGCGGCGCTCCCCGCCGCGCTTGCCCCGCTCGGCGCGGGCCTCGAGGCGCCGGACTACAAGCCCGTGGATTCACCCGAGGAGGTCCCCCTCCATGTTTAACCTGCTCCTCTACGCCGTTCTCCCCTACGTCGCCTTCTTCCTCTTCGTCATCGTCTCGATCCAGCGGTATCGGAAGAATCCGTTCACCTTCTCGAGCCTTTCCTCGCAATTCCTCGAATCGAAGGAGCTCTTCTGGGGCTCCGTCCCGTTCCACTTCGGAATCCTCACCCTCTTCGCGGGGCACTTCGTCGGCTTCCTCTTTCCACGTTCGTTCACGCTCTGGGGCCGGGTGCCGATCCGCCTCTTCATCCTCGAGGCGACGGGGATTGCGGCGGCGCTCCTGACGCTCGTGGGCCTGCTGGGCCTCATCGCCCGCCGCGCTTCCAGTGACCGCCTGAGGGCCGTCACCTCGCGCGCTGACGTCGTCGTCTACGTCCTCCTCCTCTTCCAGATCGTCACCGGGCTCTGGGTTGCCCTCGGCCTGCGGTGGGGAAGTGCCTGGTACGGACAGGTCGTCGTCCCCTACCTCTGGTCCCTCTTCCGCCTCCAGCCCGACATCCAGCGGATGGTCGACCTGAAGCTCCCCGCGCAGATGCACGTCGTCGGCGCATTCGTCTTCTTCGCGGCGTTCAGCTTCACGAGGCTGGTGCACGTCCTCGTCGCGCCGGTCCCGTACCTCTGGCGGCGCAACCAGGTCGTCATCTGGAACCGCCCGAGAAAACAGGGGATCTGATCCGGTGACCGAGCGGAGCAGGGCCTGGACCGTCCTGACGATGAACGCGATCGCGTTCGCTGCCTGCTTCGCCGTCTGGGTCCTCTACGGGGTCCTGATCACCTTTCTCGTCGACAACGGGGTCTACTCGTTCGACAAGGCGCAGCTCGGGCTCCTGATGGGCATCCCCATCCTGACCGGGTCGCTGCTCCGGCTCCCCGTCGGGATCCTCACCGATCGGTTCGGTGGACGACCCGTCTTCGCGGGGCTCATGCTCGTGACGGCCGTCGCCCTCGTCCTGACGAGCTACGCGAATTCCTTCTGGGGCTTCGCGCTCGGCGGGCTGGGCTTCGGCATCTCGGGCTCCATCTTCGCGGCGGGAGTGGCGTACACCTCTCTCTGGTTCCCGCCGGAGCGGCAGGGGACCGCCCTCGGGATCTTCGGCGTCGGGAACGTGGGCGCGGGTCTTGCGAGCCTCTTCGCTCCCTCTCTGCTCGGCTTCCTCACCGAGGGGGGGGCGCGGCTCGACGCGTGGCGGCAGCTGCCCCGGATCTACGCCGTGGGGATGGTCGGGATGGCGGCCCTCCACTTCGTTCTGACGCATCCCCGGAAGGTTGCGGCGAGCTCCGTTCCTCTCTCCGTCCGCCTGGCGCCTCTCGCCGAGGTCCGCGTGTGGCGTTTCGGGCTCTACTACTTCCTCGTCTTCGGCGGCTTCGTCGCCCTGGCGAGCTGGCTGATCGCGTACTACGTCAACGTCTACGCGGCCTCCGTCGCGACAGCGGGTGCGCTCGCGGCCATCTTCTCCATTCCCTCGTCCCTGTCCCGCGCCGTCGGCGGCTGGCTCTCCGACCGTTTCGGGCCGCGGCGTGTGATGTACGGAGTTCTGTCGGGCTGCATCGTCTGCTTCTTCCTCCTTTCCGTGCCCCGGATGGACGTCTACGCGCCCGGAGAAGGGCTGATGGCGCCTCGGGCCGGACGGATCGACCGGGTCACGAAGGACGCCGTCGTCCTGAACGAGACCCCGCTCCCGCTGAAGGCTCCCGTCGCCGAGGCCCCGTACCGCGACGGCGTCATCGTCTGGCCGCAGTGGAGGGCCTGGCAGGAACCGGTCGTTAAGACCGGCGACGCGGTCGAGAAGAAGCAGCTCCTGGCCAGGGGAGTCACGCACGTCTACTTCCAGGCGAACATGTGGATCTTCACCAGCCTGGCGTTCGTCGCCGCCCTCCTGATGGGAACGGGAATGGGCGCCGTCTTCAAGTACATCGCGGATTACTTTCCGAAGAACGTCGGCGTCGTGGGAGGCCTCGTCGGGATGATCGGGGGCCTGGGAGGGTTCTTCCTTCCAGTCTTCTTCGGGGTGGTCCTCCAGGCGTCCGGGATCTGGACGACGTGCTGGATGCTCTTCTTCGTTCTCTCGGCCGGCTGCCTCGTCTGGATGCAGGTCGTCGTGACGAGGGTGATGGCGGCGGGCGCACCCGCTCTCGTTCGCGAGATGGAGCTGCAACGGCCGTCGGGGCCTCAGGAGCGGGCTTGATGGCGCCGGCCGGTGGACTTCAGGCCGTCGCATTCCTCCCGAAGGATGGCGGCACCATCCGGCCCGTCCGGCGGGCCGGATGGCTGACCGCCGGGGCGGAAACCCTGCATCCGGCTTACTTCGCCATGGTCATGGCGACCGGGATCGTCTCCGTGGCCGCGCACCTCATGGAAATCCACTGGGCCGCGCTGGCCCTCTGCGTCGTCAACGCCCTGGCGTACCCCTTCCTCTGGGCGCTCACGATCATCCGGCTCGTGCGTTACCCGGAGCGAATTCTCGCGGACGCGACCGATCACCAGCGGGGCGTCGGCTTCTTCACCGCCGTGGCGGCGACGAGCGTCCTGGGCGTCCAGGTCCTGATCGTCCTCGGAATGTCCGGCGTCGCCAGGGTCCTCTGGGTGCTGTCGCTCGTCCTCTGGGCGTTCCTGACGTACGCCATCTTCGCCGCCTTCACGGTGAAGGAAGACAAGCCGACGCTCGCCGAGGGAATCAACGGCGGCTGGCTCGTCGCGGTCGTGGCGACCGAGTCCATCGCCAACCTCGGGGCCCTTCTCGCGCCCTTCTCCCGCTCGAGGTCCGAAGCGCTGCTCTTCACGTCCCTCGTTTTCTGGCTGTTCGGCGGGATGCTCTACATCTGGATGATCTCGCTGATCTTCTACAGGTACACGTTCTTCCGGTTCCTCCCCTCGGACCTGATGCCGCCCTACTGGATCAACATGGGGGCGATGGCGATCTCGACCCTGGCGGGGACGACGCTGGTCGCCAGCGCTCCGGGCTCGCCCGTCCTCTCCCGGATGCTCCCGTTTCTCCTCGGCTTCACGACGCTGTTCTGGGCCACGGCCACGTGGTGGATCCCGATGCTCGTCATCCTCGCCCTCTGGCGGCACGTCTATCGGCGCTACGAGATCCGGTACGACCCGCTCTACTGGGGCGCCGTGTTCCCTCTCGGGATGTACACGGTCGCCACGCTGCGCCTGGCGCAGACGCTGGATCTCCCCCCGCTTCTCGGGCTGCCGCGAGTCTTCATCGTCGTCGCGCTCGTCGCCTGGACGGCCGTTTTCGCCGGGTTTCTCGGGAATGCCTGGCGCACCTACCGGAGGAACGATGAACCCGTGTGAGCTCCGCCGCCCCGGTCTCCTGGCGGTCGCCCTCGCCGTCCTCGGTGCCGCCGCGTGCGAGCCGACGAACCAGGGCTTCGCGCCGACGCAGCCGATCTCCTACTCCCACGCCGTCCACGCGGGAGGAATGCGGATCCCGTGTCAGTACTGCCACTTCACGGCCGAGCGCGGGCGTTTCGCGGGAATCCCTCCCGCGCAGATCTGCATGAACTGCCACACCCAGGTGCTGAAGGAGCACCCGGAGGTCGTGAAGGTCCGGACGGCGATCGAGCGGGACGAGCCGATCCGCTGGGTCCGTGTCCACAAGCTGCCCGACTTCGTCTTCTTCGAGCACGAGCCCCACGTGGCGCACGGGGTCGTATGCCAGACGTGTCACGGTCCGATCGAGACGATGGGGCGCGTCACGCAGGTCGCCCCCTTGACGATGGGCTGGTGCCTCGAGTGTCACCGGCGAAGCTGGCCGGCAGTTCAGGAGCGCGCGGCCGTCGCCGAACTGAACGCCCCGCCGAAGGGGCCCGACGGTCTGCCCTGGCCTCCGGGGCAGGCGCCGATGACGCGTGTAAACAGGTTGACCGACTGCGCGGTCTGCCACCACTGAGGGAGCCATGCACGAGCCGAGCCGTCCCTGGATCGAGCCGTCCCACCTCGCGGAACCGTCCGCGGAGCCCCAACCCGAGCGGACGGAGGCTTCCGCCGGAGAAGGTGGTTCCCTCGCCGGCCGCCGCGACTTCCTGAAGGCCCTCGGGATCGGCGCCACCGCGACGCTGGCAGCGTGCCAGCGGCTTCCGGTGGAGAAGTCGATTCCGTACCTCATTCCGCCGGAAGAGACCGTACCGGGCGTCCCGGTTCACTACGCCTCGACCTGTACGGCCTGTCCCGCTTCCTGCGGCATCCTCGCCACGAACCTCGCCGGCCGTCCCGTCAAGCTGGAAGGGAATCCGGAGCACGCCCTCTCCGGTGGCGGCCTTTGTGCGCTCGGCCAGGCCGACCTGCGCGGGCTCTACGACGCCGGAAGGCTCCAGGGACCGCGGCTGGCCGGGAAGGCGGCTTCCTGGGCCGCCCTCGACGCGCACGTGAGCCAGCGGCTCGCCGCGCTCGGCACCGCGGCGAGCGGGCGCGTGGCCGTCCTCTCGCCGACGATCGTCAGCCCGACGGCGCGAAAGGCGATCGGCGCCTTCCTCACTCCGTTCGGCGGGAAGCTCGTCGAGTACGACCTCGAGGCCAGGCCCGTGTCGGCGCTCCTTGCGGCCGCCACGCTCGTCTCCGGCTCGCCGCGCCTTCCGTTCCTCGAGCTCGAGAAGACGGACCTCCTCGTCTCGCTCGGCGCCGACCTTCTCGGCACCGGGTGGGACCCGGTCGGGCATACGAGGGCGTGGGCCTCCCGGAGACGGGACGAGGCGCGGGGCGCCTTCAGACACGTGCAGATCGAAGGTTCGCTCTCGCTCTCGGGGGCCGCGGCCGACGAGCGCTGGATCCTCTCCTCCTCCGAGCGGCGCGAGCTGACACTCGCGGTTCTGGGGCAGGTTGCCCTCGCCTCCGGCGGTCCTTCGGCGACCGCGATCGGCCAGGCGCTCGGGAATCCGGTCGCTGCCACGGCGAGGGCGGCTGCCCTCGCGACGGAGCTCCTCGCGGCCCGCGGCCGCTCGCTCGTCGTGAGCGGTTCCGACGATCCCGGCGAACAGGTCGCCGTAGCTCTCCTGAACCGCTTCCTCGGCAACGAGGGGAAGACGCTCGACTTCGATCGGCCCGCGCTCGTACGAAGGGGCCTCGATGGCGAGCTGACCACGCTCCTTCAGGCGATCGACGACGGGGCGGTGGACGCCCTCTTCATCGTCGGCCTCGACCCGGTCGACCAGCTGCCCGGCGGCGAGAAGCTGGCCGCGGCGCTGAAGCGCCTTCCGCTCGCGGTGGCCATCACGGATCGCCCCACCGCGACCGCTGCCGCGTGCGGTGTCGTCGCCTCCGCGCACCACGGCCTCGAGACGTGGGCCGACGCCGAGCCGCGGGCCGGGTACGTGACGCTGGCCCAGCCGGCGATCCGCCCGCTCTTCGACACGCGCTCGCCCTGGGAGAATTTCCTGCACTGGGCCGGAAAGGGCGCCGCCGACTGGCGGACGTACCTCGTCGAGAGCTGGCGGGAACGGCTCGGAGCACCTCTGGATTTCGAGGCCCGCTGGACGGACGCCGTACAGCGGGGGATGGCTCCGAAGGCTCCTGATGCGGCACCCCGACTCGAGGCGGTGGCGCCTGAGCCGGACCGAGCCCTTGCGGCCGAGGCGCTGGCGGCGCTCGCCGCCTCCGCCGCGGCTGTCGCGGAAAAGGCGCCCGAGGTCGAGGTCGAGCTGATCGCCGAGGCGGGTCTGCGCGACGGCACGAGGTCGCACGTCCCGTGGCTGCGGGAGCTGCCCGATCCGCTGACGAGGGTCTCCTGGACGCCGTGCGTCCGGGTGGCTCCGGAGAGGGCGCTGGCGCTCGGCCTCGTCGACGGCGACGTCGTGAGGGTGGAGACGAGCGGGGGGGCCGTCGTCCTCCCGGCCCGAATCCAGCCGGGCCAGCACCCGCGGGTCATCGGCGTTCCCGTCGGCTACGGCCGGCTGGACGGCGACGGCGGAAACGCGAGCCGCAACGGATATCGTGCCGCCGGGCTCACCGCCTCCCGCTTCAAGACCGCGGGCCTCCCGGCGCGCGTCGAGAAGACGGGAGACCACGTGCAGCTCGCCCTCATGCAGCCGACCGGGCAAACGCACGGGCGGCCGGTCGTGAGGCAGGTCGCCACGCGCGACGCGAGCGCGGCGGCAGGGCACGAGGAGATTGAGGTAAAGAGCCTCTGGCCCCCGCTGAAACCGTCCTCCCCGAAGTGGGAGATGGTCATCGACCTCGACGCCTGCACCGGCTGCAGCGGCTGCGTCGTCGCCTGCCAGGCGGAGAACAACCTCCCGGTCGTCGGCGAGGACGAGATCCGGCGCAACCGCGACATGTACTGGCTGAGGCTCGACCGTTACTTCGTCGGCGACCCCGCGAGCCCGGACGTCCTCTTCGAGCCGATGCTCTGCTCCCAGTGCGAGAACGCGCCGTGCGAGACCGTCTGCCCGGTCGCGGCCACGCTGCACAGCGAGGACGGGCTCAACCAGCAGGTCTACAACCGCTGCGTCGGTACCCGTTACTGCGCCAACAACTGCCCCTACAAGGTCCGCCGTTTCAACTGGTTCGAGCACCCGGTGAAAGAGCCGCTGGAGCGCCTCGTCCTGAACCCGAACGTCGTCGTGAGAAGCCGCGGCGTGATGGAGAAATG
>DIAY01000032.1:44948-46552 GCA_002414905.1 Holophagales bacterium UBA5066
GGCCCGCGATAACGTACCTGGCGAGGGTGCGCTCCCGGGCAGGGACCGGAACGGAAGGGGAGGGCGGGGTATGAGCGCCCCGGCCGTGCTTCACGAAGAGGCGGTGGAAACTCTCGTCCTCGGCAACCCGACGCTCGGCGAGATCACCCGCGAGATCGCCGCACCGATGGAGGGGCGTCCCGGCAGGGCCTGGTGGATCGGCTTCCTCCTCGCCCTGGCGGCGCTGACTGTCGGTTCGTTCCTCATCGGCCTGACGGTGATGAAAGGAATCGGTGTCTGGGGTCTCAACCGGACGGTGGGCTGGGGCTACGACATCACGAACTTCGTCTTCTGGGTCGGCATCGGGCACGCGGGGACTCTCATCTCCGCGATCCTTCTCCTCTTCCGCCAGCGCTGGCGCACTTCCATCGCCCGCGCCGCGGAGGGAATGACGATCTTCGCGGTCATGTGCGCGGCCCTGTTCCCCCTGATCCACATGGGGCGACCGTGGCTCGCGTTCTGGGTCTTCCCTTACCCCAATAGCCGGGGGCCGATCTCCGTCAACTTCCGCTCCCCGCTCCTCTGGGACGTCTTCGCCATCTCGACGTACTTCCTCGTCTCGCTCCTGTTCTGGTACGTAGGGCTGATTCCCGATCTCGCGACGATGCGCGACCGGAGTCACGGGTGGAAGCGGAAGATCTACGGGGTCCTGAGCTTCGGATGGGACGGCTCGACGCGGACGTGGCTGCGTTACGACAGGGCCTGCCTCCTCCTCGCGGGCCTGGCGACCCCGCTCGTCGTCTCGGTCCACACCATCGTCTCCTTCGACTTCGCCACGAGCCTGATCCCCGGCTGGCACACGACGATCTTCCCGCCCTACTTCGTCGCCGGGGCCGTCTTCTCGGGCTTCGCGATGGTCTTCACCCTCTTGCTCGTCACGCGGAAGGTGCTGAACCTCGAGCGGTACATCACGCTGGGGCACTTCGACAAGATGGCGAAGATCCTCCTGACGACGGGGATGATCGTCGGCTTCGCCTACTCGACGGAGCTCTTCATCGCCTGGTACTCCGAGAACCCGTACGAGAGGTTCACGTTCATGAACCGCGCCTTCGGACCCTACGCCTGGGCGTACTGGACGATGGTCTGCTGCAACGTCCTCGTGCCCCAGGTCTTCTGGTCGGCGCGGGCCCGGCGTTCGATTCCCGTCCTCTTCACGGCTTCGATCCTCGTCAACGTCGGCATGTGGTTCGAGCGGTTCAACATCATCGTCATCTCGCTCCACCGCGACTACCTCCCCTCCTCGTGGACGCACTACACGCCGACGCTCGTCGAGGTCGGAATCCTGATCGGCACGTTCGGCCTCTTCTTCACCTGCTTCCTCCTCTTCGTGAGGGTGGCGCCGGTCGTCTCCTTCCACGAGGTGAAGCACACGCTCCTGGAGCAGCAGGAGGGCGCACATGGCGAGCACTGACTCCACACGACCCGCTCAGGCGGCGAGCCGCGTCCACGCCGTCTCCTTCGAGGGGGCAGGCGGCGCGCTCTCGGCCGTGAGGCAGCTCCGCAACGCGGGCTTCGAGGTTCACGACGTCCACACCCCGTTTCCGGTCCACGGGATGGGGGAGGCG
>DIAY01000218.1 GCA_002414905.1 Holophagales bacterium UBA5066
CCCGGGCTCGTCCCGCCGGACAAGCCCCTCAAAGGAATCACGTAAATCCCCATGAGGTGAGAACTTGCGTTCAGCCTCACGGGTTCGTCTCTGTTCAGTTTTCAAGGAACCGGTGCCGTCTAGCGGCGGATTCCCAGTCTCTCGCGAGGATCGTTTGAAGTCAAGAGCTTTTTCTTCGGGCCGCCTCGAGGGTGGCCTGGAAGTCTAGGCTCTCGGTTGTTCTCGGATTTTGCTCGCTGGAAAGATCTGGCCCGGACGCCGCCGGGGGAGGTGGAAGATACGGAAAACGTTCCTCGATGTCAAGCGGATATTTCTACTGAACCGGAATTAGTTTTCGGCCCCGCCAAGAGGCGCCCATGGGGAGAGAGCCCATTGAGATATTCAGCCGCGGAACCGGCCGCACGGGGCGTCGGTGGTGCCAGGGGATCGAGTCTCCCCGAGAGAAGCAGAAGCCCCTCATCCCCCTCTGGGACAAGGAGTTCCGCCGCCGCACATTTTCGCCCTGTTTTTCTGATCGGAGGCTAGGGGAAGGGGGGCGTTGTCGCAATCCCACCAAAGTGGGATTTCGCTGAGGTTTGACGGAGCGAGTCGAGGGATCGAGGGCGATTCGCCCGGCCGCGCCGTTCAACCCGGAAAGATCAGCCGGCGGCCGGAAACGATCCAGCCCCCCGCGAGAAGCCTCCCGATCGTGGCGGGATAGAGGCGGTGCTCGGCGGAGAGGATCCGGGCCGCGAGGCTGGGGAGGTCGTCACCCGGGTGGACCGCAACCGCTTCCTGGCCCGCGATCGGCCCCGTATCGGTCCCCGCATCGACGAGGTGCACCGTCGCTCCCGAGACCTTCACGCCGTACTCGAGCGCCTGTTTCTGAGCTTCGAGGCCCGGGAAAGCCGGAAGGAGCGAGGGATGGACGTTGACGATGCGCCGATCGAAGCGGGCGACGAAGGCGGGCGAGAGAACACGCATGAAGCCTGCGAGGCAGATGAGATCCGCCTCCGCGGAGGCGAGCTGCGCGGCCAGTCGTTCCTCGTGCGCGCCACGAGGCTCACCGGGACGGCGCTCCTCGAGCTCCGCTCGGAGCCCACGCGCGCGGGCCGTACCGAGGCCCACCGCGTCGGCGCGGTCCGCCAGGACGAGAACGATTCGTCCGGGGAGATGGCCGGCCGCGCAGGCGTCCGCGAGGGCCTCGAAATTCGAGCCGCGACCGGAGAGGAAGACCGCGAGGCGCGCCGGGAGCGGGAACCACGGTAAGGGCGCGACGTACGGGGCGCGGTCCACGTCCTTCACGCGAAGCGGACGCCGCGCGGTCCGCTCTCGACCCTCCCGACAGGAAGAACCTTCTCGCCCGCCTGCGCGAGTCGCAGCATGACCTCGGCCAGACGGGCCGGGGCGACGAAAAGGACCATTCCGACGCCGCAGTTGAAGACGCGGAGCATCTCGTCCTCCGCGACACCACCCTTCTCGCGAATGAACCTGAAGAGAGGCGGCCATTCCCAGCCCCCGGGCTCCACCACGGCGCGAAGGCCCTCGGGAAGGACGCGCGGGAGGTTGTCGGGGAAGCCCCCACCCGTCACGTGCGACAGGGCCGAGAGGAGGCCCGCATCGACGAGGGGCAGGAGCGGCCCGAGATAGCTGCGGTGGACTGCGAGAAGCGCTTCTGCGACCGTCGTCCCGAGCTCGTCAACCCGGTCGTGGGGACCCATGCCGAGCCGCTCGAAGAAGAGCATCCGTGCCAGGGAGTAGCCGTTCGTGTGGAGGCCGGAAGAGGCGAGCCCGAGGAGGATGTCGCCGTCCGCCACGCGCGAACCGTCGAGGAGCTTCGGCCGGTCGACCACGCCCACGATCGTCCCCGCGAGGTCGTAGTCGCCATCCGCGTACATCCCCGGCATCTCGGCCGTCTCGCCGCCGAGAAGGGCGCAGCCGTTCTCGCGGCATGCGACCGCGACTCCCCCGATGACCTGGGCGATCACGTCCCGGTGCAGTCGTCCGGTCGCGACGTAATCGAGAAAGAAGAGCGGCCGGGCCCCCTGCACGAGGATGTCGTCGACGCAGTGGTTGACGATGTCCTGGCCCACGGTGCCGTGAACGCCTGCAGCGATGGCCACGCGGATCTTCGTCCCGACGCCGTCCGCCGAGGCGACGAGGAGAGGGTCCTCCATCCCCGCGAAGTCCGGTCTGAAGAGGCCCCCGAAGCCCCCCACGTCGCCGACGACGCCGGGGGTGAACGTCGAGCGAATCGCTTCCCTGGCACGGGCGACGGCCGCCATCTTCGCGTCGATGTCGACGCCGGAGGCGGCGTAGGTGAGCGGCGTGTCGTTCGGAATGGCGCGCCTCCTCGAGGGTGGTCCGCCGGGCTTGCGCCGGGGCGCCGAGATGGTATCAGCCGCCCCTGGAGCGTCCTTCAGGTCGAAGCGCGTCCTCCTCGCCGAAGAGCGGCTGCTGCTCGGACGCCACTGTGAAGGGGACCGGGTAGCGTCCCGAGAAGCAGGCGGCGCAGGTGTCCCCTTCGCCCTTCCCGAACGCGGTCAGCATTCCGTCGAGAGAGAGGTAGCCGAGCGAGTCGGCCTCGATGAAGACCCGGATCTCCTCCAGCTCGTGAGTCGCCGCGATCAGCTCCTTGCGGCGCGGCGTGTCGATTCCGTAGTGGCACGGGTTGATCGTCGGGGGGGAGGAGATCCGCATGTGGACCTCGGTCGCACCGGCCGACTTCAGGAGCCGCACCAGCTTCTTCGACGTCGTCCCGCGGACGATGGAGTCGTCGACGAGCACGATCCGGCGGCCGCCGACGACCGACCGGACGGGGTTGAGCTTCACCTTGACGCCGAAGTCACGGATCGACTGCTTCGGCTCGATGAAGGTCCGCCCGACGTAGTGATTCCTCACCAGGCCCATCCCGTAGGGGATGCCGCTCTCCTCGGCGTAGCCGAGGGCCGCGAAGATCCCGGAGTCGGGGACGGGAACGACGACATCCGCCGCGACGGGATGCTCGCGCGCCAGGCGCCGCCCGAACGAGCGCCGGGACTCGGCGACGGATTTGTGGAAAACCGTCGAGTCGGGACGGGCGAAGTAGACGTGCTCGAAGATGCAGAATGCGGTCCGCCGTCCCATCGCGAACGAGGAGGACGCGACGCCTCCGGCGTCGAGGATGACGATCTCCCCCGGCTCGACGTCGCGGAGCGGCTCGGCATCGAGGAGGTCGAACGCGCAGGTCTCGGAGGCGACGAGCCAGGCGTCGCCGAGGCGGCCGATCGTGAGCGGCCGAAAACCCTGCGGGTCGCGTGCCGCGAGGACCTTCTCCCCGGCCAGGAGGACGATCGAGTAGGCGCCCCGAACGCGGCCGAGCGTGTCGCGGAGCGCCTCGACGAGACTTTCCGCCCTCGAGCGGGCCATCAGATGGAGAAGGACCTCGGTGTCGGAGGTCGTCGTGAAGATCGAACCCTCCGCCTCCAGCTCGGCCCGGATCTCGTCGGCGTTCACGAGGTTGCCGTTGTGAGCGATCGCCAGGGGCCCCTTGTTCGTGTTGTAGACGATCGGCTGGGCGTTCTCCAGGAGCGATCCGCCGGCCGTCGAGTACCGGACGTGCCCGACGGCCGATCTGCCCGGGAGACGGGCGAGCCGCGCCTCGTTGAAGAGGTCCGCGACGTAGCCCATCCCCTTCTCGACGGCGATCCTCTTCCCGTTCCACGCGGCGATCCCGCCCGCTTCCTGCCCCCTGTGCTGGAGGGCGTAGAGGCCGAGATAGGTCAGGTTGGCGGCGTCGGGGTGCCCGTAGATCCCGAAAACACCACACTCCTCGCGGAACCCGTCCGTTTCGATCGCCTCTGGCTGTTCGCTCACGACGGGGAGTTTATCCGCCCGCTCCCGGCCCGCTGCGACCCGGCGGGAGCAGCCTCAGGCGAAGTTGCTCGCGACCATGATGCAGGCCTCGTACACCGTCTTGAACGGCGCCCGGCGGGCGACCTCGAGGACCGTCTCGTCGTAGCTCCCGTCCTGAAGCCACACGGCGGGGAGGCCTAGCCGGGAGGCCTCTTCGAGGATCCCCCTGCTCACTTCCGGAGGGGTGACGACGTTCACGATGTGGATCGGCGCCGGAACCGCCTCGAGATTCGGAAAGACCGGCAGGCCGGCGATCTCGGTCTCTCGTGGGTTCACCGGCAGGACGGTGTACCCCTTCGCCGCGAGGTTCCGGACGATGATGTTCCCGTACTTCGCCGGGTCGTTGCTCGCGCCGACGACGGCGATCCGGGTCTGGGGACCGCGGTGGCGAAGCTGCTCGAGAACCTCCGGCGGATGCGGGTCGGGTCGGTACATCAGAGACCTCCTGGCGGGCCTTTCTGCGCGGCCCGGCTGCATTCTGCGACAGGCTCGCGGCGTCCGGGAGGCGGCGGGCAAAACGGTGCGATTCCGCTTCTGGTGAGAAGAATGGGGGCGAGGAGAGGCTTCAGCCCTTCCGGCCGCTCGCACTCCTCTCCGGTGGCTCACCCTCGGCAAGCGTGGGGACGGTCAGTTTCGTCTCGCGAACCTCTTCTATAAAGCCCGGTCCGAAGGCCTTCGACGGCGTCCACGCCCCCGGCTTGACACCTCCACGCAGGACCCTGTCGGCCGCGAGGACGGCGGTCTCGGCCGTGAGCGTATAGCCCTCGAGCGTCTCGACGGTGCCTTCCACGGCGCGCCCCTCGCCGTCCTCGACGCGGCCCCACAGGAGCGACCGCTCGCGGGCACGCTCCTGGGCGGTCGGCCCGGCGATCCCCGTCTTCACCCAGGCCGAGAGAAGCGCCTGGAAGGGGCCGAACCCGGCCAGAGGGAGGAGCGACCGGACCCACCGGAGCGCCGAAACGTGCGCCGGAGCCATCGCCATGTAGGTCTCGATGTTCGGGATCCCGGTGGAGCGGTAAGCCGTCGAGAGGTCTCCCCAGGGAATCGTCACGGCGTACCTTGGCCGGTCGGGGAAAGGAATCGTCCTCGCCTTCCACGCAACCGGCACGGAGACGAGCTTCCCGTCGATGCGCGCGGCCGCACCCTTCGGCAGCCCTTCCAGCATCGTCCGGGCCGTTCCAGCCGAGATCCCGAAGCCGCGGAAGGCGAGCTGGAGGCGAACGGCGCCCGGAAGCGCCAGCGCCAGTGCGGCCGCGAGGCAGTCGGAGGGGACGACGTCGAAGCCGACCCCGGGAAGAAGGACGACGCCCGCTCTCACCGCCTCGGCGTGCCGCGCGAAAACCGACTCGAAAACGCCGATCTCCCCCGTGATGTCGAGGTAGGAGACCCGCGCCTTCAGGCAGGCGGCCAGGACCGGGGCGCTCGTCCTGGAGAAGGGCCCCGCAGCCAGGAGAACCGCCCCGAACCGCGAGAACCGCTCGGCGAGATGCCGCGGTGGCTCGTCGAGCGCGAAGGCCTCGAACGGGACTCCATGCTCTTTCGCGAGGGGCTCGATCGCCTCCGGGCGCCGGCCGGCGATCGTCACGGGGATGCCCCGGGCCAGGGCGGTGTCGAGGATGAGCCGCCCCGTGTAGCCGTTGGCACCGTAGAGGAGGAGTCGCTTCTTGGCAGCAGACACGGGCACGTCGATGGTACGCCGTCCGCTACGATCGGGAACATGACCGCCGACTCGTGGGATCCCGGCCAGTACGCGAAGTTCCAGCGTGAGCGCAGCGCTCCCTTCCTCGACCTCCTCACCCTCGTCGAGCCCCGGCCCGGGATGCGGGCCGTCGACCTCGGCTGCGGCACGGGAGAGCTGACCCGGCAGCTCCACGACCGACTCGGCTGCCGGGAGACGCTGGGGATCGACCGTTCGGCGAAGATGCTGAAAAAGAGCGCTGCGTTCGCCGCTCCCGGCCTCCGGTTCGAAGAGGGAACGGTCGAGTCTTTCGCCCCGGACATTCCCTTCGACCTCGTCTTCTCCAACGCCGCACTCCACTTCGTCGAGGGGCACGAGAACCTCTGGCCGCGTCTCGCCTCGCTCCTCGCACCGGACGGGCAGATGGCGGTCCACCTCCCCGCGAACCAGGACCACCCGACGCACGTCACGGCGCGGGAGGTCGCCCGCGAGGAGCCCTTCGCCGCAGCTCTCGGAGCGTACGTCCTTCCGACCCACCTCCTGCCGGTGGAGGCGTACGCCACTCTCTTCCACCGTCTCGGTTTTGCCCGTCAGACCGTGAAGCTCGTCGTCTACACGCACCTTCTCGATTCGAGGGAGAGCGTCGTGGAGTGGGTGAAGGGGTCGATCCTCACGGAGTACCAGTCCCGGTTGGCTCCTCTGCTCTACGAGCGGTTCCTCGAGACTTACCGACAGCGTCTCCTTCCCCGCCTCGCAGACGAGCGGCCCTACTTCTTCACCTTCAAACGCGTGCTGATGCACGCGGCGAGGTAAGCGGGCCTTCGCGGGAACCGCCGGTCGCGGGTAGAGTCCAGGGCTCCGAGGTGAAGAAGATGTCGATGCGCCTTTCCGGCGTCGTCCCGCGGTTCGCCCTCGCCCTCGCCGGCGCCATAGTCCTTTTCGTTCCGACCCTCTCCGGCCGCGCCGAGACGACGCAGTCGGAAGGCGTTCCGCGCGTCACCCTCTCACTTTCCGAGTACGAGCAGCTCAGGAAGCTGCGCGAGACGTCGAGCCTGACGGTCGTCGACACGATGAAGGTCGGCGGGAGCTTCACGTCGAGGACGCTCTCCCTCCTCCTGTCGGGGCGGTCCTCCGGGACCCTCCCGCCTGCCGTCGTCCTCGAGTCGGTGGAAGGGGCCGCCCTCGCCGGCTGCGACGGCACCGCCCTCGTTTCCCGCGGCGACGGCGCGGCCTATACGCTGACACCGCTCGGCCCGCGGTTCGAGGTCCGCTGCCGGCTCGTATCCTCGTCGGGCGACCGGCTCTCGTTCGTGGCGGGCAAGGCGGTCCTTTTCCCGGAGGGAGAGGTCGCGGACGGCGAGTTCCTCATGGGCGCCGACCCCGGGGACGGGACGCGCCCCTTCACCGTCGTCCGGCGAATCGCGACCGCGGGCGAGGTGCTCGCACCGACGGCGACCGGCCGATACCGGATCACGCTCCTGCCGGACGAGACCCGCTTCCGCTGGACGATCGAGGTGAGGAACCCGAACCGCGGCCGCGCGCCGTTCGAGCTCGTCCTCGCGAGTGGCGAGAGGGTGCAGGAGGTCGTCGCCCCCGGACCGTACGACATCAAGGACGGGCGGACACGATTCGAACTGCCCCCCGGCGACGGGACGATCGTCCTGACCGGGACGCTCTCCGGCTCTCAATTCCACGTTCCCGTCGAAACGGCTCTCTCCTACCTCCTTCTCGAGAGTCACCCGCTGCTGCGCGCCGAGGCGAAAACCGCGGCGAAGAGAGTCAGCCCGCAGGAGACCGGCCTGCCGCGCGAGTTCCGGGGCGGTCAGGCGTTTCTCCTCGGAAAGGGGGAGACCTTCGTCTGGTCCTCCACCCGCCTCGAAGCGCTCCGGGCGACGAGCTACGCCGTGAGGTCGACGGCTCAGACCCTCTACGTCCCCGGCGACGGCGCCGTCCTCGGGCAGAGCCTCTTCGAGCTCGACAACCAGGGGGCCTCCGACCTCGCGCTCGCTGCGTCCCCCGAACCGACCTACGCAGCGTTCGGGGACGAAGCCGTCTTCCTGACGAAGAACGCGAAGGGGGAGCTCTGGCTCCCGCTCGCCTCGGGACCGCAGTCGCTCCTCCTCCAGAGCCGGCAGCCCCTCCGACGCGTACTCGGATTCGCGGCGGGAAGCCTGGCCGTCCCCACCCTTCCCGTCCCGTCGACTCGTTACGCCCTCGAGCTGCGCTACCCCGACACCTGGGTCCCGCTCTACGAACGCTTCGCCGGCGAGACCCGGATCGCCGTGCCGGACCTCCCCGCGTTCGTGGCATTCCTCCTCCTCGCGGGGTGGCTCTTCGCCCTGCTCCGCCAGCTGGCGCTCGAGCCGAAAAGTGCCGTCCTCCTCGCGGTCGTTCTCGCTCTCTCGGCGTTCGCTTCCGGCTCGGCGGCCTTTTTCGTCCTCGCGGCAGCCGTCGTTCTCTCCGCCCTCTGGCTCGCCTCGCTCGTCCGCGAGAGGAAGCTGAGGCTGAGGCCCCTCGTCGCTCTCGGGGCGCTCGGAGCCTTCGCGGTGCTCGTCGTCCTCGCCGTCGCGATCCCCTCCGGGCTGCTCCGATCCGGGGCGCCGGCCGGGCGGGCGGTGCACTACGAGGAAAGCGCTGCCGCGCCGATGCAGGCCGCCAAGAGCGCGCGGTTCGACGAGGCCTCCGCCTCCCCGCAAGCGGAGCCGGGCTCCGCCGGTCCCGCCGAAACGACCTACGAGGGGCTTCCCGCGAAGGTGACTCTCCCGGGCGGGGCCCGGAGCACCAGGTGGAGCCGCGAGCTGCTGGCGGCCGACGCCACGCCGCGGGTGACCGTCGTCCTCGCCGGCCGGACTCTCGTCACGCTCGTCCAGGGCCTCGTCCTCCTTTTCACCCTCGGCCTCCTCTGGCGCTGGCGAGGGCGGCTGCGGAAAGGGCTCGGGGCGCTGCGTGCCCGCGGGCGCGAGGCCGCCGCCCCGGCGTGACCCTCCGGTCTTCCCCGGAACCGGGCCCACGGGCCCTCTGCTAACGTCCCGCGCGTGCGGGGCTCGCCCCACAGGAGGTCGTCCTTCGTGCAGACGAAAACCGAGCGCCACGAGACGGTGGCCGTGAAGGTGGGGAAAGTGACGATCGGCGGCGGGGCGCCCGTCGTCGTGCAGTCGATGACGTCGACCGACACGGCCGACGTGGCCGCCACGGCGAAGCAGTGCCTCGAGCTCGCCCACGCGGGCTCCGAGCTCGTCCGTATCACGGTGAACCTCCCCGAGGCAGCCGTCGCGGTCCCCGAGATCCGCCGCCGGCTCGACGCCGAGGGCTGCGACGTCCCGCTCATCGGGGACTTCCACTACAACGGTCACACGCTCCTGACGAGCTACCCCCAGATGGCGAAGGCGCTCGACAAGTACCGGATCAACCCCGGCAACGTCGGCACCGGCCGGAGGCGCGACGAACAGTTCGCCGCGATCTGCGCCGTCGCCCGCGAGAACGGCAAGGCGGTGCGGATCGGCGTCAACGGCGGCTCCCTGAACCAGGAGCTCGTCCTCTCGAAGATGCAGGAGAACACCGATCGGAACCTCGGCAGGAGCTCCGGGGAGATCCTGAACGAGTGCATGGTCCTCTCTGCGCTGCAATCGACCGAGCTCGCCCTCGAGTGCGGCCTCGCCAGGGAGCAGATCGTCATCTCCTGCAAGGTCTCGCGCCCGCGCGAGCTGATCTCCCTCTACCGCGACCTCGCCACCAGAACCGCCCAGCCGCTCCACCTCGGCCTGACCGAGGCCGGGATGGGGACGAAGGGCCTCGTCTGGTCGGCAGCCGCCATGGGCATCCTCCTCGCAGAAGGGATCGGCGACACCATCCGTGTCTCTCTCACCCCCCGGCCAGGCGGCGACCGCCGCGAGGAGGTGTACGCGGCCTGCGAGCTCCTTCAATCGCTCGGCATCCGCGCCTTCGCCCCGAGCGTCACCGCCTGCCCCGGCTGCGGCAGGACGACGTCGACGACGTTTCAGGAGCTGGCCGAAAGAATCCAGGGCTACGTGCGCGAGCAGATGCCGCTCTGGAAGGCGGAGCGGGAGGGAGTCGAGACGATGACGCTCGCCGTCATGGGCTGTGTCGTCAACGGACCGGGCGAGTCGAAGGCCGCCAGCATCGGCATCAGCCTCCCGGGCACCGGCGAGGCGCCGAGCTGCCCGGTCTACGTCGACGGGCAGAGGTTCACGACGCTGAAGGGCTCCTACGAAGAGCTCTCGGCCGCGTTCCGAGCCCTCGTCGACGACTACGTCGCGACGAAGTACCCGAGACGGGACCCCGGGAACCGGGAGCCGGACGCCGGAACCGGTGCCACCCCCTCCGGTTCGCGATAACCTCCACGCGAAATGAACGGACCTTCTCCCGACCGGTTCGACGACAAGGCGGCGGTGAAAGGGACGATGCTCCGGGCTCACCTGAGCTGGGCGGCGAACCGCTTCGGACCGGAGTTCGAGGCCCTGAAGCAGGGTCTCTCGGCCCCCGTCGCCGCCCTCCTGTCCCGGCCCGTCCTCCCCACCGACTGGGTCCCGTTCTCGGCCCTCATCGAGCTGGATCGGGCGATCGCCGCCGCGGCAGGACAGGACCCGGAGGAGACCTGGCTCGCCCTCGGTCGCCACTCGGCCGCCCTGAACCTGACGGGTGTCTACAAGGGCTTCATCAGCGGCGAGCCCCATCGCTTTTTTGAGCGGATGACCGTGCTGCACCACCAGTTCCAGACGTTCGGCCGATCGGCCTACGAGAGGCTCGGCGACAGCTCGGGACGGATACGGATCGAGAACACGTCGGCCTTTTCGCCGGTCTACTGCATCTCGGGGCGGGGCTATTACGAGGAGGCGCTTCGCCTCCTGCACGCTCCCGGCCCCATCGTCGTTCGCCACACCGCCTGCGCGGCCGACGGCGCCCCCGCCTGCGTCTTCGAGCTCGCCTGGTGAACCCCGGCCCGGGCGGCTCGTACGCCCCCGGAGGGGACTTCGCTCTCCTCGAGCACGTCGCGCGGACCATCGGCGATTTCGTCCTCGTGACGAACGTCCATGGCGAGCTCACCTGGGTCAACGAGGCGGTCCTGGCCCGCTCGGGCTGGACCCGCGAAGAGCTCCTCGGGAAACCGTGGCGGATCTTTCTCGGCGACGTGAACCCGCCCGGTCTCGCCGAGAAGATCACCGCGGCGACGCGGGCCGGAGGGTTCCAGGGAGACATCCTCAACGTGACCAGGGAGGGGGAGATCCTCTGGGTCGCGCTGAGGACGTCGGTTCTCCTGCGGGACGGCACGGTCGCCGGCTTCGTCTCGATCTCGAGCGACATCAGCGGGCGCAAGCGCGTCGAGGAGCAGCTGACGGCCGCGCGGGACGCGGCCGAGGCGGCGAGCCGGGCGAAGACCGAGTTCCTCGCGAATATCAGCCACGAGATCCGGACGCCGATGAACGCCGTCATCGGCATGGCGGGTCTCCTCCTCGAGACCGTACTGACGCCGGAGCAGCGGGACTACGTCGAGACGATCCAGACGAGCGGAGACACGCTCCTGAATCTCCTGAACGACGTCCTCGACTTCTCGAAGATGGAATCGGAGAGGCTCGAGCTGGAGAGCCGCCCGTTCTCGCTCCGTGACGCCGTGGAGGACTCTTTCGACCTGGTTGCGCCGGCTGCGGCGGCAAAGGGCGTCGACCTCTCGTTCCGAATCGAGCCCTCCGTCCCCGCGACCATCGAGGGCGACGTGACCCGGATCCGGCAGATCCTCCTGAACCTCCTTTCGAACGCCGTGAAGTTCACCCCCTCCGGGGAGATCGTCCTGCGGGCCTCCTCGAAGCCGGCGGTCAACGGGAAGAGGGAGATCGAGATCCTCGTTCGCGACACCGGGATCGGCATTCCGAAAGAGCGCCTCGATCGCCTCTTCGAGAGCTTCAGCCAGGTGGATCCGTCGACGACCCGCCGATTCGGGGGCACCGGCCTGGGTCTCGCCATCTGCAAGGGCCTCGCCGAGAGGATGGGCGGAAGGATCAGCGTCTCGAGCGACCCGGCCCAGGGCTCGACGTTCCGGGTCACGCTCGTCGCGGCCGAGGGGCCTCCTCCGACCATCAGCGAGACCATGCCCGGCGTCGGCCGTCTCGTGGGGCAGAGAGTCCTCCTCGTCGACGATGCCCCCGGGTCGAGGGAGACGCTCGCGGAAACGCTCGCCTCGTGGGGCATGGTGGTCCGTGCCACGGCGTCCCCACAGGAGGCGCTCTCGTGGATCGAGGCCGGCGAGCCGTTCGACGTCGGCCTGCTGGACGAGGAGATGCCGGACCTCGATGGCCGCCGCCTGGCCGAGGCGATCCGGCTGAAGCGGGACGCCGACGAGCTTCCGCTCCTGCTCGTGACATCCCGGGGCCGGCGGGCCGGTGGGACCCGCGGCACCTTCGTCGCGGCCCTGGCCCGTCCCGTGAGGCCTCGCTCGCTCGCCTCCGTCCTGGCCGGACTGCGCGACGACAGCGTCAGCCGGCGCCGGCGCAGGGGCGCCGCTTCGACCGTTCCGAGAGACCTCGCACAGGTGCACCCGCTGCGGATCCTTCTCGCCGAGGACAACGCCGTGAACCAGAAGGTGGCGCTGTCCTACCTCTCCCGGATGGGTTACACCTCCGACGTCGCCACGACGGGCCGCGAGGCCCTCGAGGCGGTCCGTCACGAGAGCTACGACGTCGTCCTGATGGACGTCCAGATGCCCGAGATGGACGGGTTCGAGGCGACCCGCCGCATCCGGGCGCTCGGCGCGGGCGAAAAGGGGCCCTGGATCGTCGCCGTGACCGCCAGCGCGATGACCGGCGACCAGGAGAAATGCCTCGCGGCAGGGATGAACGACTACCTCTCGAAGCCGGTCCGGATCGAGGACCTGGCCTCCGCCCTGCGCCGGGCTCCCCGCAGGACGCGACGGGGCCCGCCGGCAATCACCCTGCCCGTCCTCGTCCCGGGACCCCTCGAGTCACTGAGGAGCCTGGAGCGGCCGGGCGACGAGGGTTTTCTCGTGTCGCTTCTCGAGATCTTCCGGCGCGACACGCCGCTGCGGATCGAGGAGCTGGAGCGGTCCGCGAAGGCGGCCGACGTCGATACGTTCCGGCGCGCGGCACACAGTCTCAAGTCGAGCGCCTCCTCTCTGGGAGGCGCCCGGGTCGAAGCCCTCTGTGCCCGGATGGAGAGGCTCTCCTCCGAGCCCGGTGCGCTCGCTGAGGCTGAGCTCCTTCTGCCATCCCTGAAGGACGAGACGGCCGATCTCCTCGAGGCGCTCGCCAGCGGCGAAAACCCGGCCCGGAGATAGACTCTCCTCTGCGCAAGCGCTCCTCGAGGGCGCGCGCGAGGGGCGGATTCCGATGAGCGCGTACAAGATCGCATGGCTGCCGGGAGACGGGGTGGGCAACGAGGTCATGGAGGCCGCTCGCCTCACGCTCGACGCCCTGAAGCTCGACGCCGTCTACACCCATGGGGACATCGGCTGGGAGTTCTGGTGCACGGAAGGGGAGTCGTTCCCGCAGCGCACCATCGACCTCCTCAAGGCCTCCGATGCCGCCATGTTCGGCGCCATCACCTCCAAGCCGGTCAAGGCCGCCGAGCAGGAGCTCGTACCCGCCCTGAAGGGGACGGGGCTGACCTACCGGTCTCCCATCGTGAGGATGCGGCAGATGTTCGACCTCTACATCTGCCTGAGGCCCTGCAAGGCCTACCCCGGCAACCCGCTCAACTTCAAGGAGGCGATCGACCTCGTCATCTTCCGCGAGAACACTGAGGACCTCTACGCCGGGGTCGAGTTCTCCCCCGTCCCCGAGGCGCTCGCGACGACGCTCAAGGCGCTCAGCAAGCCATTCGCCCACTTCAGCGACCTGCCGGGCGACCAGTACGCCGTCTCCTGCAAGATCAACACGAGGAAGGGCTCGGAGCGGATCGTCCGGTCCGCGTTCGAGTTCGCGCGGAAGTTCGGCCGGAAGAAGGTGACGATCGTCCACAAGGCCAACGTCGTCCGCGCGACCGACGGCCTCTTCTTCGAAGAAGCGAAGAAGGTCGCGGCCGAGTTTCCCGAGATCGCCGTCGACGACGCGAACATCGATGCGATCTGCATGTGGCTTCTGAAGAACCCGATGAACTACGACGTCCTCGTCGCGCCGAACCTCTACGGCGACATCATCTCGGACCTCGCCGCCCAGATGGTCGGCGGCCTCGGCTTCGGCTGCTCGGGGAACATCGGCACCAGGCTCGGCGTCTTCGAGCCGAGCCACGGCTCGGCCCCGAAGTACGCGGGTCAGAACAAGGTCAACCCGATCGCCACGATCCTCGCCGCGAAGATGATGCTCGACTTCCTCGGCGAGACCGAGAAGGGCGTCCGCCTCGAGGCGGCCGTCGCGAAGGTCATCGCCGAAGGGAAGGTCCGCACCTACGACATGGGCGGCTCGGCCACGACGCTCGAGCTGGGCGAGGCGGTCGCCCGGACGCTTTGACGTGACGGCGGCTCGTGTCGTCCTCCACGAGGTCGGTCCCCGCGACGGGCTCCAGGCCGAGAAGGCGGTCGTCCCGACCGAGACGAAGCTGCGGTGGATCGAGGCGCTCTGCGCCGCCGGTCTCGACGTCGTCCAGGTCGGCTCCTTCGTCCACCCGGAGAAGGTGCCGCAGATGGCCGATACCGACGAGCTCTTCCGAACGCTGACCGCGCCGGGGGCGGACCGGAAGGGGCACGCGGTCTACTCGGGACTCGTCCTGAACGAGAAGGGGCTCGACCGCGCCCTCGCCTGCGGCGTCGAGATGGTCTGTCTCGGCGTCTCGGCCTCCGAGACCCACAGCCGGAAGAACACCGGGATGGGGACGGCCGAGGCGACGGAGCGGATCGTCGCGACGGCGAAGCGGGCGGTCGAGGCGGGGCGGAAGGTCCAGGTCTCCGTCCAGTCGGCCTTCGGCTGCGGCTTCGAGGGAGAAGTGCCGGAGGATCGGGTCATCGACCTCGCGCGGGCCTACGTCGATGCCGGCCTCCTGACGATCGCGCTCGCCGACACCGCCGGGCACGCGTACCCCGAGCAGGTCGAGCGCCTCTACGGAAAGCTCCTCGCGCTCCATCCCGCCATCGAAGCCGCCTGCCACCTCCACGACACCTACGGCGCCGGCATGGCGAACGTGTACGCGGCGCTGCGCGCCGGCGCCGTCTCCCTCGAATCGTCCTTCGCCGGACTCGGCGGCTGTCCGTTCACGAAGGTCGCCGCCGGCAACGTCGCGACGGAAGACCTCGTCCACACGCTCCAGCGGAACGGAACACGGACCGACGTCGACCTCGCGCGCCTCATCGAGGTCGCCCGCGACGTCG
>DIAY01000163.1 GCA_002414905.1 Holophagales bacterium UBA5066
GCCCCGGCCGACAGGCCCGTGGCGGCATCGATGGGAAGGCTCCAGATCGCCGCCGTGGTCGTCAGCTCGCTCCACGCGACCTTTCGTCCGTCGGCCGAGAAGCTCGGGCTCCGGACAACCTCGGCGCGGACGGGCGTGACCGCTTCGGCGGGACCTGTCCCGGTCCCCCCGCTGTCGTCGAGCGGCAGGCGGTAGAGGGCGTAGCTTCCCTGCTCGTTCTGCGCCCCGAACCAGAGGGCCTTTCCGTCGGGAGAGACCCGCGGCTCGTAGAGCCGCGTCCCGGCGTGGAGTCTCACGAGGTCGGTCCCGTCGGGCCGGACGGACCAGATCTCCGCCTGCGAGAGGCGCGGTTCAGTGGTCACAAAGTAGAGCCGGGTGCCGTCGGGCGACCAGGTGGGTGCGCCGTGCCCGCCCTTCGGGTTCCCGGCCGTCGTCACGCTGAGGGCCGAACCGCCGTTGGCGCCGACGATCCAGAGCGTCGACGGGGACAGTCCCGGCGCGGCGGTGGCGGCGACGTCCGTCATCGGCGTCGACTGGAAGGCGATCCGCTTGCCGTCGGGCGAGAAGGAGGGACGCGAGCCGAACGCCGCGAGGAGACGCGGCTTTCCGCCCGCGGCCGGGACGATCCAGAGGCCGCCGCGATCCTTGGAGTGGAACGCGATGAGGTTGCCGTCGGGGGACCAGGCCGGCTGAACGCTGTTGTTTCCGTCCCGCGTCAACGGACGGCCGGGGCCGCCGGCGAGCTGGCGGACGTGGATCTCGAGCTTGCCGTTCGTCATGACCGCCGTAGCGAGCTCGTCGCCGCGCGGGGAGAGCGCCGGGTAGAGCTCCAGGGCGCTCGAGCTTCCGAGAGGCTTCGGGGTGCCGGAGGGCCCCGGGACGGGCCGGGAAGGCCGGGCACCGCACCCGGCTGCCGCGAGAAGGGTCGCGACGATCACGGCCGCGAAAGAGACCCCTTCCTTGCCCGTGGCGGTGGCATGGTTCTTCATCAGCGCCTCTGGGGAGGATCTTAGCCCGAGGCCAGGAGCATGTTGGAGCTGTGGAGCGCGGAACGGACCTCGTGTGGTCCGGTTCCCGGCACCTTGCGAGCATCGACGGACTCGCCCGCGGCAGAGGAGAATGTCCGCCGGGGCCTCCCCAGGGCGGCCGCGTGCCGGGGGGCGGGATCCGGGATCCCGCCTGATTGCGGGCATGGGGGCAAACGTGACGGATCAGTTTCAGCATGTGAGATCGGTCTCCGGAGAGGCGTACCTCGCCGTCTCCGGTTTCCGCCGCCGGATGACCCGTCCGGTGGCGAAGTTTGCCGTCGCGATGGCGCTCTGCACGCTTGTCGTCCTGCCGGCGTGGAGGAGCGCCGGCGAGTCCGGCGACGTCCCGGCTTCCATCGTCTCGAAGGTCGCTGGGTGGGTCCTCTCGGCCACCGCTCAAGCGGGAGAGGCGCCGGTGATGGTCGTCCTTTCGACGCAGGCCGACCTCTCGGGCGCCGCCGCGCTGCCGTCGAAGGAGGAGAAGGGGCGATTCGTCACGGAGGCGCTACGCAGGACGGCCTGCGAGACCCAGGGGCCCCTCCTCGAGCGCCTCCGCCAGCTCGGGGTTCCCCACCGGTCTTTCTTCGCCGCCAACGCCGTCGCGGTGACCGCCGGCCGGGAGCTCGTCCTCGAGCTGGCCTCCCGCGGGGACGTCCGGCGGATCGAGGGAGATGCGCGGGTCGCGGCCGATCTCCCGAAACCTCAGGCCGGGGTGTTCGGTGGCTCATCCATCGCCGCGGTCGAGCCCGGGATCACCCAGACGCGTGCTCCGGAGGTCTGGGCGACAGGGAAAACCGGAGCCGGGATCGTCGTTGCGGGCCAGGACACCGGGATCTCGTGGACCCACCCGGCGCTCCAGGCGGCGTATCGGGGATGGAACGGCGCAGCGGCCAGTCACGATTACAACTGGCACGACTCGATCCACTCTTCCTTCGGGCCGTGCGGCGCGAACTCCCCGGTCCCCTGCGACGACGATGCGCACGGGACCCACACCATGGGCACGGTGGCGGGGCTGAGCGGAGCGAACCAGATCGGGATGGCGCCGGGGGCGCGGTGGATCGGCTGCCGCAACATGGACCAGGGGAACGGGACCCCTTCCACCTACCTCGAGTGCTTTGAGTTCTTCCTCGCACCGTACCCGGTGGGCGGGACCCCGCTCCAGGGCGATCCCGCGATGGCCCCTCACGTCACGAACAATTCGTGGGGTTGCCCCTTGTCCGAGGGGTGCGCCGCCGACACGCTGAGGCTCGCACTGGTGGCCCAGCGCGCGGCCGGGATCTTCACGTCGGTCTCGGCGGGGAACTCGGGTCCCGGCTGCTCCTCCGTCTCCGACCCGCCGGCGCATTACGCCGAGAGCTGGACAGTGGGAGCCCTGCAGACCGGTTCGACTTCGATCGCGTCTTTCAGCAGCCGGGGGCCGGTGACGCTCGACGGGAGCAACCGGACGAAGCCCGATATCGTGGCGCCCGGAACGGGGACCCGGTCCTGCACTCTCAGCGGTGGCTACACCACGATGTCCGGGACCTCGATGGCCTCGCCACACGTCGCCGGCGCGGTGGCGCTCGTCTGGTCCGCGCAGTCCGCGCTCGTCGGCCAGGTCGCGCAGACGGAGAAGATCCTCGCCGACTCGGCGGTGCGGATAGAACCGGTCCCCGCGACGGCGTGCAGCTCCACGGCGGGTGTCCTGCCCAACAACGTCTTCGGCTGGGGGAGCCTCGACGTGAAGGCGGCCGTCGACCTCGCCCTCGTGCGGCCGATCCTCTCGGGTCTCTCTCCGGCGAGCGGCCCGTCCACCGGAGGGACGGCGGTCACGATCCTCGGGGCCAACTTCCCGACCGGTCCGACTCCTCCGACGGTCTCGTTCGGAGGCATCGCCTCCTCGTCCGTGATCGTCGATTCGGCGACGAGCCTCGTCGCGCAGGCTCCGCCCCACGCCGCCGGCACGGTCGACGTGACGGTGACGACCGCCGGCGGGGCGTCGGGGACGATCGGCGGCGCGTTCACATATCTTTCGACGGGAGGCACGGCCTTCCACACGCTCGCTCCCTGCCGGGCCATCGACACGCGATGGGCGGACGGACCGCTCGGGGGGCCGATTCTCGCGGCCGGCCAGACGAGGGCCTTCAACCTCGCCGGAGCCTGCGGCATCCCGGCGGACGCGGTCGCGGTGGTCGTCAACGTGACCGCCACGGGGGCCGAAGCGAGCGGGGCGCTGATCGTCTTCTCCCCGGACGGCCCCGTGCCCCAGACCCCTACGCTGCACTACCGGCCCGGCCAGACGCGGGCGAACCGGGCCTTCGTTTCCCTCGGAGCCGGGGCAGGTTTCGGCGTGTCGAACAGCTCCGCCGGCGCCACGCACGCCATTGTCGACGTGAGCGGCTTCTTCCGGTAGAGGGCCGGCGCTACTGCGGCAGGATCAGCTCCGTTCGCCGGTTGTTCCCGCGGCCGGCGGATGTCTCGTTCGTGTCGTTCGGGTACTCCTTCCCGAAGCCCTGCACCTTCAGGCGCTCCTTCGGGACGCCGCGGGCGACGAGGAAATCGGAGACGACGCGTGCGCGGTCCAGCGAGAGCTTCAGGTTGAGGTCGTCGCTGCCCGTGGAATCGGTGTGGCCGCAGACGTAGACGTCGACGTTGGGGAAGTAGGCCTTCAGGATGTCGGCCTGCTTGTTCAGGATCGGCAGACCGTCGGGTTTCAGCTCGCTGCGGCCGCTGTCGAAGGAGACCTTCTCGGAATAGTCGAAGACGAGGACCTGCGTGAGCCCGAGCTTCTTCGCGACCGCCGAGGCGTCGGAGCCGAAGCGGAAGACGAGCTGGGCCTTGTCGGGAGCGAGGATCCGGACGCGCTTCTCGGAGACGGGCGCCCCCTCGCGGCGTGCCGCGATCGACATCAGCTCGTCGAACGTGGTGACCTGGACCGCGGCCGGCGTCGAACCGACGTCCTTCCCCTTGAAGGTCACGGTCGCCTCTCCCGGGTCGGACACGACCTCGACGGCCATCTTCAGATCGACCTTCGGGCCGCACGCGGAGACGAATGCGGCAGAGGCGACAACGACGGCAAAGGCCCGCGCACGGTTTGACATGGGGACTCCCTTCAGTGGATTCGGTGCAGATGATACCGGGAGACGGTCAGGGAAGCTGGACGTAGACGACGAGCCGCGCCGAGGCAACCGGTGCGCCCGCTGAGTCGACCGCGGGGCGCCATTTCCACCGGGGGAGGGCATCGAGGACGAACCGTCCGCATTCGGGGGGCGCGTCCGACGGGAAGAGGCGCGGCGCAAAGACGTTTCCGTCCGGGTCCACGGCGAAGCCGACGGTCACGGCGGCGCCGGAGCAGCCGGAAGGAGGCGCTCCCGCGAACGGCGGGTCGGGCGTCAGGCGCTCCGGGAGCGTGACCGGCCTGCGCGGAGTAGGGGGTGCCGCGTCGGGAGGGTGCGTCGGGCGCAGGACTCGAAGCGGCGCCGCCGTCGGCTCCGGATCGGGGATCTTGATGTCCGGGATCGGCGCCGGAGTCGCCGACGGTGCCGTCACCGGGGTCGGCGCCGGCGGGAGGGTTGCGGGCGCTCCTTTCACGGGCGTTCTGCCAGGGAGGAGGACGACGAGCCCCGTCCCGGCCAGGGCAAACAGGAGGATGACGAACCCCGCGGCTACAGGGACGACGTACGAACGGTGCGACGGCGCGCTCAGGGCGGAGGTCGCGACGGCGCGCGTCGGCGCCGGGACTGCACGTGCCGGGATCGGCGGCGGGGCGGGGCCGAGGACGGTCGGATCGGGCGAGGGAGGGGTCGGCGCGAGTGGCGCGCCGGCCTGCAGGTTTCCGGACCCGAGCGCCATGGTCGCCGCGGCCTCCGCCGGGCGGTCGGCGAGATAGGCCTCGAGCGCAGCCCTCATGGCGCGTGCGGAGCGGAAGCGCCGATCCGGCTCGCGCTCGAGCGCATGCATGACGATCGCGGTGAAGGTGGGGTCGGCCCCGGGCCGCACTGCACCGAGAGGCCGCGGCGGCTGGGTCAATCTGAGGATGACGGCCTGAAGCGGATCGTCGGCTTCAAACGGATAGGCTCCGGAGACGGACTTGTAGAGAGTCACGCCGAGGGCGTAGAGATCCGCGCGGCCGTCGAGCTTCTTACCCTGCGCCTGCTCCGGGGCGACGTAGGCGGGGGTCCCGAGGAGGAAGCCGGTCTGCGTCTTGACGAGCGACCCGGCTGATTTCGCGATACCGAAGTCCATGAGGAACGGCCGGCCGTCGCGGTCCAGGATGACGTTCTCAGGCTTGATGTCGCGGTGGACGATCCCGCGGGCGTGGCTGTACTCGAGCGCCTGGAGGAGGGGAATGGCGATGCGGGCCGCCTCCTTCTCCGGAAGGGGGCCCCGTTCCCGGACCTCTCCCGAAAGGGTCCTTCCCTCGACGAGCTGCATCGAATACCAGTAGATCCCCTCGGTCTGGCCGAAGTCGTAGACCTTGACGATCGAAGGGTGCTCGAGGGCCGCCGCGAGGCGGACCTCCTGCGTGAAGCGTCGGGAGAAGTCCTCGTCGGCCTGGTGGCCCGGCGCGAGGACTTTCAGGGCCTCGCTCCGCTCCAGACGCGGGTTCCAGACCTGGTAGACGGTGGCAAAACCGCCCCGCCCCAGTTCCCGGTCGATCCGGAAGCGGCCCTCGAGCAGCCGCCGCAGCTCCCCGAAGTCGTCTTTTCCCATCTCCCCGAGGCGTCTTCTCTCAGCCCCGCAGGGCCGCCGTCAGAAGCTCGCGGAGCTTGCCGAACTTCTCGTCGTAGTCGGCCAGGCTCCGGCGGATCACCTCGTGGGCCTCTTCGCGGCCGTAGACGTGCGTGATCTCGACGCGGTGCGGCTGAAGGGAGTCGGGGGGCTGCTTGTAGGTGAGGAAATAGTGCTTGAGCCGGTCGACGAGCGCCGGAGGAAGCTGGTAGATCTCGCGCAGCTGCCCATACACGGCGTCCCCTTCGAGGACGGCGACGATCTTGTCGTCGGCCTCGAAGTCGTCGATCATTCTCAGGCCCCCGATCGGGATGACGTCCATCAGGACGTCGCCGTGAGAGATGGTTTTCTCGGAGAGGACGCAGACGTCGAGCGGGTCTCCGTCTCCCACGATCCCGTCCCTCTTCGTCTTCTGCGCGCAGAAGGCGGCATTTTTCTCTCCACAGAATGTCTGGGGGATGAAGCCGTAGAGAGACGGGTAGACGTTCGAGAACTTCTGCGGGCGGTCGATCTTCAGGTAGCCGGTCGTCTTGTCGAGCTCGTACTTGACCGGGTCGGTCGGGACGATCTCGATGTAGGCCGTGACCTGGTCGGGAGCTTTGTCGCCTATGGAAATGCCGTGCCACGGGTGGGGCCGGAAGAGCAGGGGAAGAAGCTCCCAAAGCGGCCCGGTCGGAGGTTCTCGCATGTGGCAACGCTAACAGAAACCGCGGGCTCCGGACTGGACTCGCCGGGCGGCGTGTGGCAGGGACGCGCGCACGCGGCGCCCGGGCCGCGAGATACTCCGGGCCGATGCCGGCCCCAGGTCCGCCCCCCGCGCCCAGGCGCTACGTCCTTCGCCGGGCTGCGCCCGCAAAGAGCTACCGGATCGACTACTACCGCGAGCTGAACGCCGAGCAGCAGGCCGTCGTCTTCGCCCCGGACGGCCCGACCGTGGTCGTGGCGGGGGCCGGATCGGGGAAGACGCGGACCCTCGTCTACCGCGTTTCCCGGCTCGTCGAGGACGGTGTCGCCCCCGAAGCGCTCCTCCTCCTCACGTTCACGAACCGGGCGGCGAAGGAGATGACCCGGCGGGTCGAGGCCCTCCTCGGCGCCGACCTCGCGCGGATGACGGCGGGCACGTTCCACTCGGTCGGTGCACGGCTCCTCAGGCCGCATGCGGACCTTCTCGGCTACCGGTCGAACTTCTCGATCCTGGACTCGGAGGACACCAGGGACCTCCTCGAGTCGGCCACGTCCGACCTCGGGATCCCGGTGACCGAGCGGCGCTTCCCGAAGGGCGACCTCCTGCGCGCCATCGTCTCCTTCGCGGCGAACACGGGCCAGAAGGTCGATGGGGTGATCGGTCGCGACTACCCGCACCTCCTCACCCAGCTCGAGCCGGTGAAGGCGGTCATCCGCCGCTACCTCGAGCGGAAGGTCCACGCGAACGCGATGGACTACGACGATCTGCTTCTCAACTGGAAGCGTCTCCTCGAGACGCACCCCGAGGTCAGGAAGGCGCTCGCCCTGAGGTTCCGCTCCATCCTCGTCGACGAGTTCCAGGACGTGAACCACCTCCAGGCCGAGATCGTCGACCTCCTCGCGCGGGACGCCGAACCGAAGAACGTCATGGTCGTCGGCGATGACGCGCAGTCGATCTACTCCTTCCGCGGCGCCGACGCCGAGGCGCTCCTCGGTTTCCCCGACCGCTACCCCGGAGCCGCGATCTACCGCCTCGAGACGAACTACCGCTCGACGCCCGAGATCCTGAAGCTCGCCGATGCCTCCATAGCTCAGAACTCCCGGCGCTACGAGAAGAGCCTCGTGCCGACGCGCGAGGCCGGCGTTCCCGTCGCCGTCGTCGGAGCCCGCGACCTGGCCCAGCAGGCCGAGTTCGTGGCGCAGCGCGTCCTCGAGCTGCGCGACGAGGGGACGCCCCTTTCGGAGATCGGAGTCCTCTACCGCGCGCACTTCCAGGCGCTGGAGCTCCAGATCGAGCTGACGCGGCGCGGCATCCCGTACGAGGTTCGCTCGGGGCTGCGCTTCTTCGAGCAGGCACACGTCAAGGACGTCCTCGCCCACCTGCGCCTCCTCGTGAACCCGAAGGACGAGATGTCCTTCAAGCGCGCCCTCAAGCTTCTCCCGAAGGTGGGGGAGCGGACGGCGGCCGTTCTCTGGGAGGCCGTTTCCGAGGCGCCCGAGCCGCTCGCCGCCTTCCTCGCGCTCGAGCTGGGGAAGGCACCTTCCGGCGCGCGCGCAGGGCTCCTGCGCTTCCGCGAAACGATGAAGACGCTGAAGAAGCCCTCGTACCTCTCCTCTCCCGCCGAGGCGATCCGCTACGTCGTCGACGACGGCGGCTACGGCGAGGTGGCGAAGGGGAAGTTCCCGAACCACTCCGCGCGGATCGACGACCTCGAGGCGCTGGCGCAGTTCGCCCTGGCCTACGACGACGTCAGCCGCTTCCTCGAGGAGGTGACCCTCTTCGGTGATCCGGCCGGTGAGGACAACGTCGCCGGCGAGGAGGACGACGAGCGGATCGTCCTTTCCTCGGTCCACCAGGCCAAGGGGCTCGAGTGGAAGGCCGTCTTCGTCCTCGGCCTGCAGGAAGACCGCTTCCCGAACCTTCGAGCCGCACGGACGCCCGAGGGACTCGAGGAGGAGCGCCGGCTCTTCTACGTGGCCGTCACCCGGGCGAAGGACGAGCTGATGCTCGTTCACCCCCTCTCGGCCTACGACCGCTACGGCATCGTCGTCGTCACCGAGCCGAGCCAGTTCCTCCGCGAGCTCCCCGATACGCTCTACGAGCGCTGGGTCCTCGACGAAACGGTCGCCCCCGCTCCCGGTTCCTCTCTCGCCCCCGCTCCCGACCACCCCCGCCTCACCGCGGACCCGACCCTCGCCCCCGACGACGACGACCCGATAAATTAGGGGTCTGAATTGGGGGTCAGGTCTTGTTTTTATATTATAGGGAGAGGGACGGAGAAACGGCGCCGTCAGGTCGACGACGCCGCCGGGTAGGCGAGCCGGCTCAGGCGGGTGACGAGGTCCTCGAGGAACGCTTGGAGCTCGTCCGGTTTGACCCCGGCGGGAATGCGCGCATCAGGGCCAACTGTGACCTGCGAGAGGACCCATGCGAGCTGGGCGGCGGTGAGACCACCGTCCTTGGTCGAGGCGGGAACGAGCGCATCCTCGACACGCAGGCCCGCCCGCTCCAGAAACAGGACATCGACGAGGTCGCGCACCTCGCACCGGGAGAGGAGGGTGCAGAGCTTGTTCGCGAGGATCTCGGCGGGCGGGTCGACGAGAATTCCGTCCCGATCGAGCTTATCCGCGTAAATTTGCGGCACCCTGTCGCGCACGAGGTCGACGACGACCGCCTCGCCTGCAACCGTCAGAAGGAACCGCCTGAAGTCCGGAGAGGTCCGGAGCGCCTCGAGCGACGCCCCCAGCTCCTCGGCGACCGAACGAAGGGCGACGACTCCGTCTTCGAGGTCGCACGTCGTCGTGAAGAGGTCGAGATCGTCCGTCGCGCGATGCCCGAGGTGGTAGGCGGCGAGCGCCGCTCCGCCGGTGAGGAAGAACGAGCGCGTCTTCCGGAAGAAGCCGTGGAGGACCTTCTCCTGAAGGCTGCTGAGGCCTGGCACGGCTATCTCCCCACGAGACCCAGTTGCTTCCATCGTTCGAGGAGGAACTCCCAGAACGCTCGCTGACGTCCGAGCCGCGCGGCGAGCTGGGGCCACAAACGAAAGACCTCCTCGGGCGCGACGAAGAGCCAGACGTCGGGGTCCCGCGCCTCACGAAGGATCAGCGCCAGAAGTCTCAGCCGTTCGGGTTCCGAGGCTTCTCGGAGCCGAACCCTCACCTCCGAGACGGTCATCGGATCGTCCCAAAGGAAATAGGGCACGGCGCCCGGGTCAGAGAGCCTCGTGGAAAGGGCAGGCACGAACCAAGTCTATCCGCAGCTCCGGTTCACCCGGTTCAGGAGATACCGAGGAGCTGGGCGACCTGCTCGGGCGGGGCCATGTACGCCCCGGCCTGGCGCTTCCGGATCTTTCCGGTGGGAGTTGTGATGAGGAAATGCGGGACGCCACGGACGCCGGCGGCCTTCGCCCACTTTCCGTCCGCGTCGAGGCGCGTCGTTCGGCCGATCGACTTCGTCAGGTCGAGACAGGCGGCCTCCTTGTCCATCCCGACGACGAAAACGGTCTCATAGCCCTTCGCCCGGATGTGGTCCGCGAGGGCCAGGTCTCCCGGAATGGAGGCTCGGCACGGGCCGCACCACGGGGCAACGTAGACGACGAGGCACCCGTTCGCGCCGTTGCAGAGGATCGGTGCCTCGGAGGCGCCGGAGGCGGTGCCGTTGGCCGTGGCGGAAGGAAGGGCGAGGTCGGGAAGGTAGCTGGGGCGGCGGAAATAGAGGACCGCCGCGAGGGCGCCCAGCGCGAGGACCATGAGCTTCCACGGAGACCGGCCGGAGGAGGCGGAGTTCGTGGTGGGCGAGCCGTAGGGGCTCTGCTGTCCGGGAGGAGGCGAGATGGTGCCCATGCGCAGAGATCGTATCGCGAGGCCCGTGCGCAGCGGCCCCGGTGAGGCGGGCGTCCCCAGCCGGACCAGCCGAACGGCCGACGGAGCTACGGCCGAGCGGCCGCGTTTGCGCCGGCGAGAACGACCTCGATCTCGCGGTGCAGGATGCCCGCAAGCCCAGGGACGTCGTTGTGCGTCGCTGTGGGGATCTCGACCCAGCGCGCGTCGGGTTTGGCGGCGGCGAGGCGGCGACCCATCGTGACGGGGACGACGTCGTCGCGGCTCCCGTGGATCAGGAGTACCGGCGAGGAGACCCGGCCGATCTTCGAGAGCGAGTCGAAGCGGTCGCGCACGAGGAGCGGGGCAAGCGGGCCGGCGACGAGGCGGGCCATGTCGACGATCGAGGTGTAGGCCGAGACGAGGACGACAGCGGCGACCCGATGGCGGGTCGCCAGCTCGACGGCGATGCCGGACCCGAGCGAACGGCCGACGAGGACGATGCGCTCCGGCGGAACACCGAGCTCCTGGAGCCTGGCGAAAGCCGCGTCGGCGTCGGCGTACAACCCCGTCTCGCTCGGCGAGCCCGCGAATGAGCCGTAGCCCCGGTACTCGGCGAGAAAAACGCCGAAGCCATCGACATGGAGTGCTTCGGCGAGCGGGAGGTTGTTCGCTGCGGCCTCGGCATTGCCGTGGAAGTAGAGGAGGACAGGGCGGTCGGGAGACGGCGGCGGGAAGTACGCCCCGGCGAGGCGCAGGCGGTCGGCAGTCTCGTACCCGACGACGCTCCATCCCTCGCCCTCGCGTGGCTCCGGGAAGGGCACCTGCGAGGCGGGAAAGATCATCGAACGGACGAAAGCAGTCAGCATGACGAAGGCGAGCGCGACCGAGGCGAGGGAAGTCGCGCCGCAGCCGAATGTAGCAGCCGGTGAGCGGAAGCGGATCACCCGACGAGTGTAGGAGGCAGGTAAATATCCATTGGCCGGACCCCGATCGGGTCGGCCCTCCGGATTGACTTCTGATCGTCCGGCGCGCACAACCGCGCGCGTGAATCTCCGGCTCCTCGGAACCCTGTTCCTCGGCCATCTCACGACCGACCTCGCCCAGGGAATGATCCCGGCCCTCCTCCCGTTCTTCATCGCGGAGCGGGGGCTCAGCTACGCGGCGGCAGGTGGGCTCGTCCTCGCGGCGACGGCCGCGTCCTCTGTCGTTCAGCCCCTCTTCGGTTACTTCGCGGACCGGCGGCCGTCTCCGTGGCTCGTCCCGACGGGCGTCGCGGCGGCGGGAATCGGCGTCGGCCTCGCCGGCGTCGCCCCGTCCTACCCGCTGATCGCCGCCGCCGTCGCATTCCACGGCTTCGGCGTCGCGGCGTTCCACCCGGAGGGGTCGCGAGCCGCGGCCTACGCCTCCGCGGACCGCCGCGCGACCGGCATGAGCATCTTCTCGACGGGCGGAAACCTCGGAATGGCGACGGGGCCTCTCGTGATCACGCCGCTCGTCCTCGCGTTCGGCCTGAAAGCGTCCCTCGCGCCGCTCCTGCCCGTCCTCCTCGTTGCCGGCTTCCTGGTGACGCAGCTGCCCCGCCTCGCCGCTCTCCATCCTTCGGCGCCCGCCCACATCGCAACTGCCGCGCCGGTGCCCGACCGGTGGGGAGCGTTCGGCCGCCTGACGATCGTCGTCGTGACCCGGTCCGTCGTCTACACCGGCCTCGCCATGTTCCTGCCTCTCGTCTTCGTCTCCGTCCTGGGGACGTCGAAGGCGCGCGGGGCCGCGGCGCTCTCGGTCCTCCTCGGAACCGGCGTCATCGGGACGCTCGCGGGAGGGCGGCTCGCGGACAAGTACGGGCGAAGGATCGTTCTCCTCGTCGGGATGACCGCGCTGGGGCCGCTCCTCTTCGCTCTCGCCAGCACGCGGGACGCGCGTGTGGCAACACTGCTCCTCGTCCCCGTTTCGCTCGCCCTCTACCTCCCGTTCAGCGTCCTCGTCGTCATGGGACAGGAGTACCTGCCGAACCGGATCGGAACGGCTTCGGGCGTCACTCTCGGCCTCGCCGTCACCGCGGGCGGTCTCGCCGCTCCGCTCCTCGGCGCCGTCGCGGACCGCTGGGGTCTCACCGGGCCGCTCCTCGTCGTTGCAATCCTCCCGCTCCTGGCGGTCGCTCTCGCGCTGACGCTCCCCGAGTCCCGGCCGACCGCCGTGCGGGAGGTGAGTCCGGCCTGAGTCGCCGAACGGGGGACGGGGAACCGGAGTCGTGGGGAACGGGCAGGCCGCCAGATCAGGACATCAAGATGCAAGCCCGTTCGTGGCGACTCCTTCCGAAGTCCAGCCGAGCCGATCGAACGCGGCGAAGAGGAGGGAGAGGGCGATGGCGAGAAAGGTGCCGAGGGCCATCCCCTTCAGCTCGACGGCGCCGAGCTTCACGGCGGCGCCACTGACGCCGCTGACGAGGACGACAGAGGTGAGTACGAGGTTGCGGGGCTTCGTGTAGTCGACTTTCTTCTCGACGAGCATCCGGATCCCGGCGGCGGCGATGACGCCGAAGAGGAGGATGCAGACGCCCCCCATGACGGGTGTCGGGATGCTCCGGATCGCGGCGGCGAGCTTGCCGACGAAGGAAATGACGACGGCCAGGACCGCCGCGCCGCCGATGACCCACACGCTGAAGACGCGGGTAATGGCCATGACGCCGATGTTCTCGCCGTAGGTCGTGTTGGGCGTGGCGCCGGTGAAGCCGGAGAGGACGTTGGAGATGCCGTCGCCGAGGAGAGAGCGGTGGAGCCCGGGGTCCTTCACGAAGTCGCGTCCGACGACGTTTCCCGTAACGACGAGGTGGCCGACGTGCTCGGCCAGGACGACGAGGGCGGCCGGGAGGATCATCAGGATCGCCTGCGGCGAGAACGCCGGGGCGTAGAGGTGGGGAATCTCGAGCCAGGGTGCGGTCGCGACGGCCGAGAGATCGACGATGCCGGCGACGAGCGCCGCGGCGTAGCCCGCGACGACTCCGACGAGGACGGGGATCACGCCGAGGAAACCGCGGAAGAGGACCGACCCGAGGATCGTGACTCCGAGCGTCAGCATCGCCACGGCGACGGCCGTTCCGCGTCCCGGCTGGGTGGCGCCGTCTCCGGTCAGGCCAGCCATGCTCGTGGCCACCGGTGCGAGCTCGAGGCCGATGACGGCGACGATGGCTCCCATCGCGGCCGGAGGGAAGACGACGTCGAGCCACCGCGTACCGGCCACGCGGACGACCTGCGAGACGAGGATGAAGAAGAGGCCGAACGCGATGAAGCCCCCTTGAGCCGCCGCGTAGCCGCCGAGCTCGGGGTGGGCCAGGACCGCGAAGACCGGCGAGATGAAGGCGAAGCTCGACCCGAGGTAGGCCGGCACCTTCCCGCGACAGATGACGAGGTAGACGAGCGTGCCGACGCCGTTCATCAGGAGCGACGTCGAGGGGCTAACCTTGAAAAGGAACGGGACGAGGACGGTCGCCCCGAACATCGCGAAGAGATGCTGGAGTGAGAGCGGGAGGGTCTGATGGAGCGGGAGCCGTTCGTCCACGTCGATCACGCGTCGCTCCATGGAACTTCCTCCTCGTGGCGATCCGGAGCCAGCCATAATAGAAAATCAAGACCTGACCCCGAATCGGACGAATGTAACCTCTGATTTTATGCCAGCGGGGGATCTCGAGACGTTTCCTTCCCGGCGAGCCGAGGATTACGATTCCGGGGTCATGCCCGCCGGGCGCCGCTCCGTACGGAGCGCTCTGAGATACGTTTTCCTTTCGAACGCCGTCCGTCGCGCGGGGAGCGCGGCGGCCGGGCCGGTTTTCGATTCCACGGGAGGGATCGTCTGATGCCCACCGACCTCGACTACCTCGTCCCGACCTCCGTCGACGAGGCCCTCGCGCTGAAGGCGACCCCGGGGACCGCATGGCTCCTGGGTGGAACCGACCTCCTTCCCCAGATGAGGGCGGGCCGGAAGGCGCCGCAACGTCTCGTCGACCTGAAGCGGATCGCCGCACTCCACGAGATTCGCGACGAATCGGACGGGGGGCTGTCCATCGGTGCCGCAGTTCCGCTTGCCGACATCGAGACGTACCCGGGAGTTCTCGATCGATTCCCTCTCCTCGCCGAGTGCGCGAAGACGGTGGGCGCGTGGCCGCTTCGCCAGCGCGCGACGCTGGCCGGGAACCTCTGCAACGCCTGCCCCGCGGCCGACACAGCTGTGGCGCTTCTGGCCTTCGATGCCGAGGTACGGGTCGTCTCGATGACAGGGCGCCGGTCGATCCCGCTCCGCGAGTTCTTCCTCGGGCCCGGGCAGTCGGCGCTCCTTGCGGACGAGCTGGTGACGGACGTCGTCCTTCCCGGGATCTCCGCCGGATTCAAGGGCTCTTACCAGCGTCTTTCGCGCCGGAAGGGGATGGACCTGGCGACGGTCGGCGTCCTGGTGGGGAAGTCGAACGGAACGCTCCCGGCTCGGTGGCGCGTGGCTCTGGCAGCCGTCGCACCGACACCGCTGAGGCTGCGCGCCGTGGAGGAGCTGCTCGAAGCGAAGGGCGTCGCGGCCGCGAGCGAGGCGGCTGAGGCGGCGAAGACGGCCTGTCGGCCGATCTCCGACCTGCGCGGGAGCGCGGAATACCGGCGCGAGATGGTGGGCGTCCTCGTCCGCCGCGGCGCACTGAGCCTGGGCTGAAAAGGAGGCGCCGATGAAGAAGACGATCACGCTCGAGGTGAACGGCGTTTCCGAGACGGCCGAGGTCGAGGTCGCAACGACGCTCCTGCGCTTCCTGCGCGACGGGCTCGACCTGACCGGGACGAAGGAAGGGTGCAACGAGGGGGAGTGCGGCTCGTGCATGGTCCTCCTCGACGGGCGCGCCGTGAACAGCTGTCTCGTTCTGGCGGTCGAGGCTCACGGCCGGTCGGTGAAGACGATCGAGGGGTTCTCCAGTCCCGGCGTTCTGCATCCGCTCCAGAAGGCCTTCATGTCGCACGCGGCGATCCAGTGCGGCTTCTGCACGCCTGGAATGATCGTGAACGCATTCGCTCTCCTCTGCGAAAAGCCCGAGCCGACCGAGGACGAAGTGAGGAACGCGCTCGCGGGGAACCTCTGCCGCTGCACCGGCTATCGGCAGATCATCGACGCGGTCCACGACGCGGCCGCCGAGATGCGCGCGGCCGCCGGCGCAGATTCGAACGCGGACGCGGACGCTGGGAAGCCGATCACGCGCCAAGAGGTGACGGCGTGACGGCCGCCGGCCCGGTCGGTGCGGACATCCCCCGCGTCGACGGCCTCGAGAAGGTGACGGGCGCCGCGCAGTACACGGCCGACCTGAAGTTCCCGCGGCTCCTCCACGTCGCCGTCGTCCGCTCGCCCCACCCGCACGCAAGGGTCCTCGACGTGAAGACCGCGAGGGCGGAGAGGATGCCCGGCGTGCGCGCCGTCGTCTCCGGCCGCGACTTCCCGCTCCACACCGGGATCTACCTGAAGGACCAGACGGTCTTCGCGACCGACCGCGTCCGCTTCGTCGGTGACCCGGTGGCCGCCGTCGCCGCCGAGACGCCCGAGGCCGCTGCCGAGGCCGCCGCCCTCGTTGCCGTCGACTACGAGCCGCTCCCGGCGATCTTCGACGTCGAGGAAGGGATCGCCGCAGGGGCGCCGCTCGTCCACCCCGGCCTCGGGAGCTACGAGGTCGTCCCCTGGATCCGGCCGACGGCCGGCACGAACGTCTGCAACCAGCTGAAGATCCGCAAGGGCGACTACGCCTCCGCCCTCGGGGCCTCGTGGAGGGTCTTCGAGAACGTTTTCCGCGTCCCACAGGTGCAGCACGTCCCGATGGAGCCGCACGTCTCCGTCGCGCGCGTCGACCTCGCCGGGAAGGTCGAGGTCCACACCTCGGCACAGAGCCCGTTCACGGTGCGGCATCTCCTTTCGGCCTGCTTCGGCCTGTCCCATGGCGACGTGCGCATCCACGTCCCGTATGTCGGCGGCGGCTTCGGCGGGAAGGCGGGAATCAACCTCGAGCCGATCGCCGTCGCTCTCGCCATGCGCTGCCGGGGCCGCTGGGTCCGCTTCATAGTCGACCGGCACGAGGAGTTCTTCGCGACGGTCGTGCGGCAGGGGCTGACGGCGACCCTCGTCACCGGCGTCGACCGGAACGGGAAGGTGCAGGCGCAGAAGATGCACTACCTGTGGAACTGCGGTGCCTACGGCGGCTACGGCGTGAACGTCGTCCGCGCCGCGGGCTACACCTGCGGTGGCGCCTACGAATTCCCGAACGTCGAGGGCGACAGCCTCGGCGTCTACACGAACCGGCCGGTCGGCAGCGCCTACCGCGGCTTCGGCATGCAGGAGATCCACTGGGCGCTCGAGCAGCAGATGGACAAGGTCGCCCTCGAGATCGGGATGGACCCGGTGGAGTTCCGGCTCCTCAACGCCCTCGGCGCGGGGAAGGCGACCGTCACCGGGCAGGTCCTCGACGAGCACGCCGGACGCGTCGACCTCTGCATCCGCCGGGTCGCAGACGAGATCGGCATGGACTCCGGGCGCGAGAAGGTCCCCTACCGCGGGAAGGGGATCGCCTGTGCCGTGAAGGCGCCCGCGATGCCGAACGACGCGGCGTCGTCCATCGCGATGAAGTTCGCCGAGGACGCCACGCTCGAGATCCTCATCTCGGGGATCGACTACGGGCAGGGTCTGATGACGGTCGCGGCGCAGTTCGCCGCGGAGGCGCTCGACCTTCCCATGGAGTCGATCCGCGTGAAGGGGTGTCCCGACACCGACCTCTCTCCCTACGACTGGCAGACCGTCGCCTCGCGGCAGACCTGGGCGACGGGGAACGCCGTCCTTCGCGGCGCCGAGGAGATTCGCCGGAAGCTCTGCGACACGGCCGCGGAGGCGCTCGGCGTCCCGTCGTCGGAGCTTTCGCTGCGCGGCGGTGCCGTCGTTCACGAGGCGACGGGGCGGTCCATTCCGCTGGTGCGCATCGTGATGGGATACCAGTTCCCCGACGGCCACGTCATCGGCGGGCCGATCGCCTCCACCGCCTCGTACCTACCCGAGGGGCTCCTCTTCCTCGATCCCGAGACGAGCCAGAGCGCCAAGCCGGTGGCGAAGTGGACGTTCGGAGCCCAGGCGGTCGAGATCTCGGTCGACCCGGAAACCGGACAAGTGACCGTGGAGAGGATCGCGGCCTGCTACGACGTCGGCCGCGTCGTGAACCTCGGCCTCATCCGGGGGCAGACCTACGGCGGCATCGTCCAGGGGCTCGGCACCGGGATGATGGAAGAGCTGATCCTGGACCCGAAGACGGGTCGCACAATGAACGCCACCCTCACGGATTACAAGATTCCGTCGGCGGAAGACATCCCGGCCGAGATCGTCGTCGACTTCGTCGAGACGCCCCAGAAGGACGGACCGATGGGAGCCCGGGGCATCGGCGAGCACACGATGATCCCGACGCCCGCGGCCATCGCAAATGCCCTCTTCGACGCGTGCGGCGTCCGGATCAGCGAGATGCCGATCACCGCCGAGAAGGTCTGGCGGGCGCTGAAGGAAAAGGAGGAGAGGGAGCGGAAGGCGGCCGCCGGCACGGCGGTCCCGGCAAGCGTGTCGGCGTGAGGGGGGTCGATGTCGAATCTCTTCTGGGAAGTGCCGTGAAGCCGGCACGCGATCGGGAACCGCTCCCGTGCCGCGAGCTCGATCCGCTTCCGGGACCCGTCTCCCGGGCGTCGCTCGTCCTCGACCTCGCCTGCATCTTCGTCCCCGCGCGGACCCGCGCCCTCCTTTCGGGGCAGGGCGGGGCGCCGGGCTCCGTCGAGGAGACGGTCGTGAAGTGGGCTCACGCCCGCGTCCGGTCGCTCGTCGGAACGCTCCTCTCCGGTGACGTGCGCGTCGTCGCCTACCGCCCGGACGCCGCGGCACTGACCGGTCTCGGCCCCGGCCTCACCCCGACCGGGGACGACCTTCTCGTCGGTCTCGCGGCCATGTCGCAGAGGTTCGTCGGGGGCGGGCTTCTCGAGGCGCGAGCGGCGGTCGCGTTCACCACCTCGCTTGCCGGCCTCCCCGCGGGGGAGACGACCCCCGCGGCGCAGCACCTGTTGCAGAACGCCTCCAGGGGACACTTCCCGTCCGTCCTGGCCTCGGCGGTCGAGATGCTCGGGAACCCCCACGCGGACCCGGAATCGCTCCGGACGCTCACGGTCCGGCTCGCGGCCATCGGGGCCCACTCGGGGGCCGATCTCCTCGCGGGGGCGCTCGCTCTCGTCCATGGGGTCATCGACAGGGAAGAGAAACAATGAGCACCCTCGTCCTCGTCCGCTCCGGCTGCTACCAGGATTCGGCCCGCCTCATGCAGGTGAGCCGGGAGCTTGCCGCCGTCCCCGGCGTTTCCGAGGCGGTCGCGATGATGGGGACCGAGACGAATCGGCGCCTCCTCGCGGACGCGGGCTTCCCGGAGGCGGAGCTGGAGCGTGCGACACCGCTCGACATGATCGTCGCGCTCCGGGCGGAATCACCCGGCGCGCTCGAAGCCGTACAGGCCTCGCTCGATCGCCTGCTCGCGGGCAGGGGCGCCACGGCCACCGCGGACGGCACGGCGGCAGCTTGGCGCCCCGGGACCATCGCCGAGGCGCTCGAGACCCACCCGGGAGCAAACCTCGTGACGGTCGCGGTTCCCGGCCCGTACGCCGCGTTCGCCGCCCACCGTGCGCTCGACGCGGGGCGAAGCGTCTTCCTCTTCTCCGACAACGTCTCGCTCGCCGACGAGGTCGTCCTCAAGCGCCGGGCCGTCGGGCTCGGTCTCCTCGTGATGGGTCCCGACTGTGGAACGGCGATCCTCTCCGGAGTCGGCCTCGGCTTCGCGAACCGCGTCGAGCGCGGTCCGGTCGGAATCGTCGGAGCCTCCGGCACCGGCATCCAGGAGCTCTCGTGCCTCCTCGACCGCAGGGGCATCGGCATCTCCCACGCCATCGGCACCGGCAGCCGCGACCTCTCTGCGGAGGTCGACGGCGCGATGACTCAGGCGGGGCTGACGCTTCTGGCGCACGACCCGAAGACGGCGTGCGTCCTCCTCGTGGCCAAGCACCCGGACCCGGGTGTGGCACGGCGTCTTCACGGTGTCCTCGCGCGCCTCGGCAAGCCGGTCGCGGTCCGGTACCTCGGCGAGCCGGCACGGGGCGTCGTCGACGGGGTCCTCTACGCCGGCTCCCTCGACGAAGCGGCGGAGGCCGCGGCGAAGTGGGGAGGGGCCGGGCCCGCACCCGCGGAAGCTGCGGCGACAGGGCAGGAAGAAGGGGGAGGAACGGGCCAGGGCCCGGGGGAAGTCCGTATCGTCGGCCTCTTCGGAGGGGGTTCTCTCGCCGCGGAGGCGCGCTGCGTCCTGGCGGCGCACGGGGTCGAGACGGTTGTTCCCGCGGAGAAGCTGTCGGTCCTCTCGCCGCTCCCGCCCGGCAATCTCGTCGTCGACACCGGCGACGACGCCTACACCGTTGGCCGGCCGCACCCGATGGTCGACCAGACCGTTCGCTGTGAGCTCATCCGCGCGGCCGGGGCCGATCTCACGGTCCGCGTCCTCCTCCTCGATCTCGTCCTCGGCGACGGCGCCCATCCCGACCCCGCGCCCGAGCTCGTTCGCTGCGTCGTCGGGGCCCGGGCTGCGCGCGCCGGGCGCCCGTTGGCCGTCGTCGTCTCGGTTTGCGGCTCGGGCCGTGACCCGCAGGGGACACGAAGGCAGGAGGAGGTCCTCCGGCACGCCGGAATTCACGTCGAGTCGTCCGCCACCCTCGCGGCCGCAGAAGCTGCCAGGCTCCTCTCTCCCGTCCGCGTGGAGGTGGCCCGGTGAGCGGAGGCACGATGTACGAAGGCGCGTCGACCCTCCTCGACGGCGGGCTCGAGGTCGTCCACGCCGGAATCGACGCCGTCGCTGAAGCCCCCCGCGCCACCGGCGCGAAGGTGACGCTGGTCGATTTCGAGCCCCCGGCCGGCGGGGATGCGCAGCGGATGGAGCTCCTCGGCGAGCTCCTCTCGGGGCCTGGCGCCCGCGAGATCGACGCGGCGAACGCCCGCGCCCTCGCGCGCCTCCTCGCGAGCCGGCCGCATCTCGCTGGCATCGGCATCGCGCGCGACGTGATTCCCGGAATGGCCGACGACCTCTTCCTCCACGCCGGCCCACCCGTGACGTGGGAGCGGATGTGCGGCCCGCTGCGCGGAGCGGTCATCGGCGGCCTCCTCTACGAGGGACGGGCGAAGAGTGTCGAAGAAGCGACGACTCTCGCTGCCGCCGGCGCCGTCCGGTTCGACCCCTGCCACCACCACGACGCCGTCGGCCCGATGGCGGGGCTCGTGACGCCGTCGATGCCGGTCTTCATCGTGGAGGACCGAGGTGGAGAGAGAACCGGGGCGCGGACGTTCTGCACCCTGAACGAGGGGCTCGGGAAGGTGCTGCGCTACGGAGCGTTTTCCGGGGAGGTCCTGCTCCGGCTCGCGTTCATGCGCGACGAGCTGGCCCCGGTCCTCGCCGCGGCGCTCGCGCTCCACGGGCCGATCGACCTCAAGCACCTGATGGCCCAGGCCCTCCAGATGGGGGACGAGGGGCACAACCGCAACCGCGCCGGCACGTCGCTCTTCTTCCGCGAGCTGGCTCCGGCGATCGTGAGGGCGACGGAAGACCGCGAGAAGGCGGCGCGGGTCCTCGAGTTCATCAACGGGAACGACCACTTCTTCCTCAACCTCTCGATGCCGATGGGCAAGTGCATGCTGAAGGCGGCCGAGGGCGAGCCGTTCTCCTCGCTCGTCACCGTCATGGCGCGCAACGGCACCGACTTCGGCATCCAGCTCGCTTCGATGCCAGGGCGGTGGTTCACCGGGCCGGCGCGAATGGTGCGCGGCCTCTACTTCCCGGGTCGCACCGAGGCCGACGCGAACCCCGACATCGGCGACAGCGCGATCACGGAGACGGCCGGATTCGGCGGCTTTGCGATGGGTGCTGCCCCCGCGATCGTCCAGTTCGTCGGCGGCAGCGCCGAGGACGCCCTCGCGGCGACCCGTGCCATGCGGCGCATCACGCTCGGCGCGAACTCCGGGTTCGCGATCCCCGCCCTCGGCTTCGCCGGGACCCCGACCGGCATCGACCTGAGGCTCGTGGAGGAGAGGAACCTCCTTCCCCAGATCAACACCGGCATCGCCCACAGGGACCCCGGCGTCGGGCAGGTGGGGGCCGGCCTCGTCAACCCGCCCTGGGAGGCATTCCACGCCGCCCTCGAGGCGCTCGCCGAACACGTCCGCGCTGCGGGACCGTCATCGCCCCGCGCCTGAGAACGAAGGAGTCGTCCATGCGTCCCATCGAGCTCTCGATCCCCCTCGGAATCGGAACCCCGGCCTGGCCCACCTACGAGCCGCTCCAGATGAAGTACTTCAAGCGTCTCGCGCCGAACGGAGCGAACGGCCAGATCCTGACGCACAGCAACCATCTCGGGACGCACATGGACGGCGAGATCCACTTCTACTCGCCCGGGAAGGACATGGCGGCCCTCCAGCTCGACTTCCTGATGCACGAGGGGGCGATCGTCGACCTCTCCGACGCCGTGGGCGACTACGACGTCTACACGTCGAAGATGGTCGAGGACCGGGTCGAGGTGAAGGAAGGCGACATCCTCATCATCCACACCGGCTACCACCACTACGGCTGGGATCAGCCGGAGGCCGACGAGATCCGCTACATGGTCAAGCATCCCGGGCCCGACCGCGAGTTTGCCGAGTGGTGCAAGAAGAAGAAGCTGCGCTGGCTCGGCGTCGACTGCGGGAGCGCAGACCACCCGATGAACACGATCATCCGGACCTGGATGCCGCGGCAGGCAAAGGAAGCCGACGCCCACTTCCGCGCGAAGTACGGCAAGCCGCTCGACGAGTACTACGATGACGGCAAGTACCAGCTCATGCACCTCGAGCTCTTCAACCACGGGATCATCCACGCCGAGTGCCTCGGAGGGGACATCGACCTCCTCCTCAATCAGCGCGCCGTCATCGGTGCCTTCCCGTGGCGGCTCGTCGACGGCGAGTCGTGCATCTGCCGGATCGTGGCGTTCGTCGACGACGACCGGCACGCCGCGCTGATGGAGAAGAAGGCGAAGGCCGTGATGACGAAGTGGAACGACGTGTCGGGGGCTCCGAACGCCTGGCTTCACGAAGAGGCCCGGAAGAAAGGGGTCTGAGGGCAGAATCGCGACGGTATGGAGGCGGAGCGCCCGGAGCGAATAGGGAACCCCCCGGAAGCGGGCAAGGCCGGATCGTCCGTTCCCCGGCGGACACGTCTGATGCGGGGGGTGCTCGATGCCTCCGGCGCAGCACTTCTGGCAACCGGCGTCTGGGTTCTCGTCCGCGTCTTCTTCCACGCGCCCATCGAGGCTTTCGACGAAGGGGTCCTCCTCACCGGCTCGATGCTCGTGTTGCAGGGGAAGAGCATCTATCGGGACTTCTACACGAACTACCCGCCCGGCATCTTCCTGACGATCTCGGCGCTCTGGAGGCTGTTCGGCGTCACCCCGCTGGCGCTGCGCTTTCTGGGTCTCGGAATTCACGTCGGCCTCTCTCTCGTCGCGGGGCGCCTCGCGGGACGAGCGGGCGGGCGCCGCTTCTCGTGGCTGGCCGCCGGCCTCGTCGCCGCCTGGCTCTGTCTGCTGATGAATGTCCCCTACGCCTGGCTCGCGGGGCTTCTCGCGGCGCTCGTCTTCGTCGAGCGGCTCCCTTCGGCGATCTGCTCCCGCGGGCGGGGCGCCTGGGTCGCGGCGGGCCTCGCCCTGGGGGCCGTGGGCTCCTACCGGCACGACCTCTTCGTCTACCTCGTGCTCGGGCTGGCGCTCCCCGGAGGGGCGTGGATCGTCGCGACCCGAGGCAGGGGCCTTACGAAGGATCTCTTCCGGAAGGTCGCTCCCGGACTTGCCGCCGTGGCCGGCGTGCTCGGCCTGGTCTGGATTCCACCCCTCATCCGAGCCGGGGTGGCAACGGTCTCGGCGGACGTCTTTTTCGATCAGATCCGGTACGTCATGCCGTCACGCATTCTTCCGTTTCCGGACCTTTTCCGGTTCTACTCGACGCCGACAGGGGCCATCTTCCCGGCGTTTTCATGCCAGCCGTTCGAAGGCGGGCTCGTCCTGACTCTGGCCGGCCCGGCCCTGGGGCTCGCCGCCCTTCTCCTCGTCCACCGTCTCGAGAAACGCTGGGATGTGGGCCTCCTGCTGTTGACGTCGCTCTCGCTCGCAGTGCTGCCCCAGGTCCTCGGCCGCACGGACCTTCACCACGCTCTCTTCACCGTCCCCCCTGCCCTGATTCTCGGGGCCGTCCTTGCCGAGCGAGCGGCCCTGCGCGGACCCGGTGCCCTGCTCCCCGCCACCAGCGCAGGCCTCGTCGTGCTGCTCGCGCTTCCCGTCGCGTTCCACCTCCTTCCGGTGATGGGCGCCCGGCCCCCGGCAGCCTTGCCGGGCCAGCCGGCCCGCTACGCGGGCCTTCCCGAGTCCTCGGAGACCATCGCCGCGGCACGACGGGTCGTCCTCGAGTTCCTCGACCGGTACGGCCGGTCCGGGGACCCGCTCTTCGTGGGGTCCGTAGATCACAGGTTCCCGCTCGGCAGCGAGATGGACCTCTATTTTCTTGCCGACAGGACGGGAGCCACGCGCTACATGCAGTTCGATCCGGGCCTCGTCGGCAGGCGCGAGGTGCAGGAGCAGATGATCCGGGACCTCGATCGGACCAGGCCTGCGGCGGCGGTTCTGTCCTGGCAGTGGTCGGGATCCGAGGAAAACGAGAGCTCGAAGCCCGGGGCGATCGTCCTCGACGAGTACCTGCGCCTGCACTATCGCGCCGTCGGTACCGCCGGACCCTATCTCCTGCTCCTGCGCCGTTGACGGGAACCGGGCCGGCGCATGTCATCATTCCGAGCCGCACGCGAACGAGAGACCGGGGAGGTATCACAGTTGAAGCCAGGCTTTCAGACCGCGTCCGCCACCGCGCTCCTGACCGCCCTCGAGAGGAAGGAGACGAGCAGCGAGGAGCTGCTCCGCTTCTACCTCTCCCGGATCGAGCGCCTCTCGACGAGAGTGAACGCCGTCGTCACGATCGACGCGGAGCGCGCGCTCGAGGAGGCCCGCCGGTGCGACGAGGAGCGTTCGCGCGGCGACCTGCGCGGCCTGCTTCACGGTCTCCCGATCACGGTGAAGGACTCCTTCGAGACCGAGGGCCTCCGGACGACCTCCGGTGGGGCGCCCGGCCTCGAGAGCCATGTCCCCGAGCGGGATGCCAAGGCCGTCGCACGGCTCAAGGCCGCGGGGGCGATCGTCTTCGGAAAGACGAACCTCTCGACCCTCGCGATGGACATCCAGACGTACAACACGGCCTTTGGCACGACGAACAATCCGTGGGACGCATCGCGCACGGCCGGTGGCTCCTCGGGCGGCTCGGCCGTCGCGATGAGCGCGGGCCTCTCCGCCCTCGAGCTGGGGAGCGATCTTGGCGGCTCCATCCGGATCCCCGCGGCGTTCTGCGGCGTCTTCGGCCACCGTCCGAGCTACGGGATCATCCCGACGCGCGGGCACATTCCGGGTCCTCCGGGCACGCTCGCCCCGCCCGACCTCGAGACGGCCGGGCCGATCGCCCGCTCCGCCGAGGATCTCGACCTCGCCCTCAGGGTGGTCGCCAGGGCCGACGAGAGGGAAGCCGTCGGCTGGCACCTGAAGCTCCCGCCGCCGCGCCGCCGCGGACTCTCGGACTATCGTCTCGCGGCCTGGCTCGACGACTCCGCGGCGCCCGTCGACACCGCCCTGCGCGAGCGGCTCGAGGTCGTCGTGGACGAGTTGCGCGCCGCCGGCGCCGAGGTGGAGACCGAAGCCCGTCCCGCGTTCGCTCTCGCCCAGAACGCGCGCCTCTTCATGCGCGTGATGTACGGGAGCATGGCCTCGGGCCTCCCCGAGGGGCAGTTCGAGAAGCTGCGGTCACGGGCCGCGGGCCTCGCCCCCGACGACGACTCCTTCCGCGCCCGCCTGACGCGTGACACCGTGCAGACGCACCGCGACTTCGAGATCGCCCGTGAGGCGCGCGAGCAGGTGCGAGCCCTCTGGGCGGATTTCTTCCGCCGCTACGACGCGCTCCTCTGCCCCGCCTTCCCGACACCGGCCTTCCCGCACGACCAGCACCCCGACTTCGCGAAGCGCACGCTCGTCGTGAACGGCGTGGCGCAACCGTACCTCGGCACGCTCCTGGGCTGGCCGGCCCTCGCGGGGCTTTCCTCGCTGCCTGGCACCGCGGCGCCCGTCGGCTTCACGCGGGAGGGACTCCCGGCCGGCATCCAGGTCGTCGGCCCGTACCTCGAGGACCGGACGGCGATCCACGTCGCGAAGCTGGTCGCGGACGTGACCGGCGGTTATGCCCCGCCGCCCGGGCTGGAATAGAAAATCAAGACCTGACCCCTTTCGGGGTGACTTTTCGCGGGGCCTTTCGTCGCGGCGCGGGTCGCTTTGTCCCGGCGCTCGGCGGGCGTGGCGACGGCCTGGCGGGGGAGCTCGCGGGCGGTTTCTCCTTGCGCGGCTTCTTCGCTCGCCCTGTCGCGGCAGGCCGAACCTCGTCCAGGATCGAGAACGGGCCGGCGCGCAGGGCGTCGAGCTCCTCCTCGAAGAAGGAGGCGATCCGCTCGGGGTCGGGGATGAGCCCGGCATCGGTGGCGACGCCGACGACGACATTTCCGTCGTAGCTGAGGATGGAGACGCCGAGGCCCATCCGGCCCGACTGCGGGACCCAGAACATCAGGTCCCGCACCTTTCGGCCGGCGAACCAGATCGGATGCCGGGGACCGACGACGTTCGTCATGACGGCGGTCGACTTGACGCCGAACAGGTTCACGACGAGGTCTGCGATCTCGGCCGGGGCGAGGCCCAGGGCGTTGAGGATCTGGAACGCCACGAAGGGCTCGGGAGTCTTCTTGATGGCATCCATCCGCTTCTTTACGAGACGGAGCCGCTCGGCCGGATCGCCCTCGCCGATCGGCAGGGCCAGGTAGATGAGGCCGAACCGGTTTCCGAGCTCGTCGGCCTCGGAGGGATCCCTGAGGTTGACCGGCACCATGGCGTTGATCTCCAGACCGCCGGGCGTCTCGCCCCGGAAGAGGAGGTAGCGCCGGAGGGCACCGGTGACCGCGGTCAGGAGGACGTCATTGACGGTGCCTCCGATCCGCCTGGAGATGGCCTTGACGTCGGCGACGGGGACCCGGCGCGACCACGCGGCCCGCTTGGCGACGCCGAGCGGGCCCTTCAGGACAGTCTTCGGGTCGGCGGGCCTCACGAGCATCCGCGCCAGGACGCCCGCCGAGTCGAGGGCCGTCTGCGCGACCTCCAGGACGTGGGACGGGTGGAGGAGCGATTCCACCGTCTGCGTCGCGATCCGGTCCGCCGTCCTGCGGGTGTTCTCGACGAGCCGCTGGACCCCGCTGAAGAGGGAGGTGATCCGGCTCGAGACGCTCTTCTCGAACGGTGTTCGCGGCGGGGTCTTCGGCCAGGGCGCGTCGGGGACGGTATCGGTGGCGCTGAGGAGGACGTGGACGAGGGCGATGCCGTCGCCGATGCAGTGATGGATCCTCAGGAGGACGACCGACCCGCCGCAGTAGTTCTCGAGGAGATGCATCTGCCAGAGCGGTTTCGTGAAGTCGAGCGGCGTCGACATCAGGTCGCTCACGGTGTCACCGAGGGCGCGGTCGTCGCACAGGCCGGGTAGGGCGATCCGGTGGACGTGCGCGTCGAGGTCGAAGGTCGGGTCCTTCACCCACCGCGCCGACGCTCCCGACTGCTTCACCCGGTGACGAAGGCGGGGGAAGCGCTCGACCATCCGGACCCGCAGGGTGTCCTTCAGCCGGGCGAAGTCGAGCGGTTCGTCGAAGACGTAGATTCCCGTGACCATCATCAGGTTCGTGGGGTCTTCCATGTGGAGCCATGCAGTGTCGACGGGAGTCAGGGGGGTGCCGTCCGCCACGTTGTCGCCCATGGGGCGAATCGTAGCGTCAGACCGGCTCGAAGTCCGCGCCCAAAACGCCAAGCGCGGCGCCAGGGCGCCGCGCTTGGACCGGATCCGGAGGAGAAAACGGGCGCTACTGGCCCACGGGCTCGTCGACGAGGTCCTCGGCGTCGATCTCCGAATCGGGAGGGAGCTTGTCGATCTCGGCCTGGACCAGATCCTTGTGGTGGACCTCGTCTCCCTGGAGCTCGATGAAGAGGGCCTTAACGTCCGGGTCGAGGATCGCGGGGATCGCGGCGGTGAAATAGGCGTGGGCCTTGATCTCGGACTCGAGCGCGACCTCCAGGGCCCGGCGGGGCGTCATGAACGCCCTGGCCTGGTCGTAGTCGGGGGCCTCGACGCCCCAGAGCATGGAGCGGCTCATCCGGGACGGGGCGTCGCCGAACAGCTCCTTGCGCCGGACCGCGATCTCCTCGCCGTGCCTGGCCTCGTTCTGCGCCATGAAGCGGTAGAAGTCCGCGGCGTCGGTGGTGTGGTGAACTTCCATCTGTTCCGCGAACTCTTCGTAGCGTTCGCGGGCCTCGTCCTCGATGAGGATGGCGAGGTCGAGGGCGTCCTTCAGATCGAGGCGGGTGAAGTCGACTGTCTGGCTCATCGAAGCACTCCCCGGGCCATCTCGATGGCCCCGCACCGCCGGATCTTAGCCCGTCGCCGGGCGCCGGGCGCAGCGTAAGATCACCGATGGCGATGGAAGAAGAGACGCTCGTAACACTCCTCGAGCGGGCCTTTCGCCGGAACTTCGACCTCCCCGCCTTCTCCGACTTCCCGGGGCCGGTCCTGTCCTACGGTGAGGTCGCGGGCCGCGTCGCACGGCTCCACGCGGCGTTCCGGGAGCTCAACGTCAAGCCCGGCACGAAGGTGGCGCTCCTCGGACGTAACTCCTCCGGCTGGGCAACGGCTTATCTGGCGATCCTCTCTCACGGGGCCGTCGCGGTGCCGATCCTGCCGGACTTCCGGGACGAGGACGTCCACCACATCCTGAACCACTCCGAGTCGGTCCTCCTCCTGACCACACAGGCCTTTCTGGAACACCTCGACCCCGGGAAGGTGCCGGGGGTGAAGGCGGTCCTTTCGATGAAGGACCTCTCCCCGCTCTTCGTGAGGCGCGAGGGCCTTGCGACGGCCCTCCGGAAGGCTGACGAGGCCGCCCGCTCCCTTCCGCCCTCCGGTCCCGGGTCGGTCTCGTGGGCCCGGCCGGATCCGGAGGACCTCGCCTCCATCGTCTACACGTCCGGTACGACCGGCTTCTCCAAGGGCGTCATGCTCCCGCACCGGAGCCTCCACCAGAACGTCCTCTTCGCGCAGAAGCACATGCCGCTCGAGGCGGGGGACTCCCTCGTCTCGTTCCTTCCGCTCGCCCACGCCTTCGGATGCGCCTTCGAGTTCCTCTTTCCGGTCTCCGTCGGCTGCCGGATCGCCTTCCTCGACAAGACCCCCTCTCCGCAGGTCATCCTGAAGGCCTTCGGGGCCGAGAAGCCGCGCCTCGTCCTCACGGTTCCTCTGGTCCTCGAGAAGATCTACGCCAGGAGGGTCCGCCCCTTCCTCGAGAAGCCCGCCGTGAAGCTGCTTTCGAAGGTCCCGGCGTTCCGGCGGAGGATCGACCTGCTCCTGCGCAGGAAGCTGGTCGACGCGTTCGGCGGGCGGGTTTTCGAGGTCGTCGTCGGCGGGGCGGCGCTGAACCCGACGGTGGAGGAGTTCCTCCTCCGGATCGGCTTCCCCGTCACGGTCGGCTACGGAATGACAGAGTGCGGGCCGCTCCTGACCTATGCCGGGTGGCGCGAGCACAAGGCCGGGGGCGTGGGCCGCGTCGTCGACGGGATGGAGCTCGTCGTCGACTCCCTCGACCCGACCCGCGTGGCGGGAGAGGTGAAGGTCCGCGGTCCGCACGTGATGGCCGGGTACTACAAGAGCCCGGAGGCGACGCGGGAGGCCCTCGACGAGAGCGGCTGGCTGAGGACCGGAGACCTCGGTCTCCTCGACGCCGGCGGTTTCCTGACGCTCCGCGGCCGCTCGAAGACGATGTTCCTGGGCGCGACGGGCCAGAACGTCTACCCCGAGGAGATCGAGGCCCGCCTGAACGCGCTTCCGCTCGTGGCCGAGTCGCTCGTCGTCGAGCGGGATCACCGCCTCCTCGCCCTCGTCTACCCCGACCTCGAGTCCGCGGACGCCGCGCACGTCAACCACGAGGGGATCCTCCGGGAGATGGAGCGCAACCGGCAGAAGCTCAACGACGGGCTGCCCCCTTTCTGTCAGGTCGCGGCGATCGAGATCGTGCCGGAGGAGTTCCAGAAGACCCCGACCCGAAAGATCAAGCGCTTCCTCTACGCGGGGCGCGCGGGGTGAAGCCGGGTCTGGTCTAATTCGGCCCTGTGAAGGAGCCGCAATGGAAACCCGCCGGCTGACCGTCGAGCTCGGCCTCTCCGGGAGCGTCGTCCGAGTGGAAATGGACGTCCCGATGGGTGACGTGCCGATGGAGCGGCTTCTTCCGGCCCTCCAGACGACGGCCGACGCCCTCGTCTCCTTCTCCGCCAGGAACTCCGTCGCCGAGGGAAAACCGATCTCCTGCGCCGCCGGCTGCGGCGCGTGCTGCCGGCAGCTCGTCCCCATCGCACCGGCCGAGGCGCGGCAGCTGGCGGTCCTCGTCGAAGGGCTTGCCGAGCCGCGCCGATCCGTCGTGAGGGAGCGCTTCGCCGAGGCGCTGCGGCGTGCCGGCGAGGCCGGCCTCCTCCCGGCGCTCAAGGCCAGAGGGGGGCCTGCCGACGGTGCCGCGGAAGAGATCAGCCTCGCGTACTTCCAGCTGGGAATTCCCTGTCCCTTCCTCGAGGCCGAGAGCTGCTCGATCTACGAGGACAGGCCCATCGCCTGCCGCGAGTACCTCGTCACCTCTCCGCCGGCCAACTGCGCCGCACCGACGCGCGAATCCACCGAGATGGTTCATCTTCCGACGCGGGTCTGTGCGGCGGTCGCCTGGGAAGAGGAGGGGGGCGAGGACTTCTCGAAGACGACGTTGGTGCCGCTCGTGCTCTCTCTCCTCTGGGCGGCGAAGAACCCCCGTGGCCGTGACCCGCGGCCGGGGCCCGAGCTCCTCCGAAGCGTCTACGCGCGATTCGCGCACGACCGGACCAGGGAAAGGAAACGGGGATGACGGTCGAGGCGGGTCGGAAGCTGGGACGCTACGTCCTCTCGCGCAAGATCGGGGCGGGGGGAATGGCGGAGGTCTGGGAGGCGTTCGACGAAGCGCTCCACCGGAGCGTGGCGGTGAAAGTCGTTCGCGACGAGATCGCGGGGGAGGCCGAGTTCCGCGAGCGCTTCATCCGCGAGGCGCGCCTCGCGGCGCAGCTCGAGCACCCCCGCATTCTCCCGATCTACGACTTCGGGACGGAAGGGGGCGTCACCTACCTCGTCATGCCGCTCCTGCCGGGCGGAAGCCTGAAAGAGAAGATTACCGGACCGATGCCGGCCGACGAGGCCGTGGAGGCGCTCTCCGCCATCGCCGCGGCGCTCGACCACGCGCACGGACGGGGAGTCCTCCATCGCGACGTGAAGCCGTCGAACGTCCTCGTCGACGCATCAGGAAGCCTCCTGCTCGCCGACTTCGGTCTCGCGAAGAACTCGACGGTTTCCTCCGAGCTGACGGCTGCGGGGATGGTCATCGGCACGCCGGCCTACATGGCTCCGGAGCAGGCGATCGGCAAGCCGGTCGACTCCCGGGCCGACCAGTACGCTCTCGGCATCATGGCGTTCGAGCTCCTCACCGGCCGGACGCCCTTCCGGAGCGAGTCCCCCTTCGCCATCCTCGACAAGCACCTGCGCGAGGCGCCGCCGCCGCCTTCCTCCTTCGTTCCGGGCCTCTCGCCCACGGTCGATGCCGTCCTCGCGAAGGCGCTCGCCAAGCAGCCGCAGAATCGTTTCGGGACCTGCCGCGAGATGGTCGAGACGCTCGCCGCCGCGCTCGGCGCCTCGATGCCGCCGAGAGTCTCCACCGCGGTCCGGGGTGCGCCGCTCCTCGACCCGACCTGGATCACGGGCTCGGCGACCCCTCCCCCGGGAACCCCGTCGTCGTCGACCCTTTCGTCAAACCTGACGCTGCCCGCCCCACAGACGGCCGTTACGGCCCGGCGTCCGGTGCCCTCGGGTCCGCCGACCGGCGCGGTGATCGCCGCGATCGTCGTGGTCGCGCTCCTCTTCATCGGAGTGGCCGGAGGCGTCGGCTGGATGCTCCTCGGGCCGAAGGGTGCGACCGTGGCGCCCGGTGCGGGCGATACGGCCGTGCCGACGCCTGCCGGCGCCGAGGCGACACACTCTCCGACGCCGGAAGAGACCGGAGCCGCGGATCACCCTGCCGGAGAGCTGCCGGTCGGGGAGACGCCGACCCCGGCCGACGACGCGGGCCGAATCACGATCGAGGAGCTCGGCGTGCCGACGGTGCCGCCGGCCACTGCTTCCCGTCCGACGCCGATCCCGTTGGGGACCGTCGCGGTGACCTCGACGGCCGGCCGGAGAGGCGAGCCGGCACCCGTCGCCGTTCCGGTTCCGGAGGAGCCTCGCAGGCCGCCGGAGCCCGCGGGCGCCGCGAGCCCCGCGGCGCGCCTCGAGCGCGTCGTCCCCTTCCGCACGAAGGAGTCGATTCCCGTCGGCATCGAGGACCGGTTCATCACGATCGACTCGGTCGAGGTGACGAGCTGGCCGAAGCCGGACGAGGTGAGGAAAGCCGAAGGCAAGAGGGACTCCACGACGAAGCTGACGGTGAAGTTCACCTACTCGAACCGCGACGACGACGACTGGAAGTGCGTCTATCGCGTCCAGGTTCTCGACGACAAGGGGCTCGAGATCGGCTCGGGAGTCCAGGAGCGGAAGCTGAACGGAACCGAGGCGGGGGACACGAACCGCGTCTCCGTGGAGATGCGGACGGTCGACTTTCCGAGGGCCGCAAAGCTCCGGGTGAAGATCCTCGCGAACCCGGACTGAAACGGATCGGGGGCCCGCACCGCCGGGCATGGATAATCGCGGTACCCGAACATGTCGCTCCCTTCCGGGTCCCGCCTGGGTCCTTTCGAGGTCGTCGTCCCGCTCGGCGCGGGGGGCATGGGAGAGGTCTACCTCGCGCGAGACCCCAGGATCGGCCGGGAGGTCGCGCTCAAGGTCCTCTCGGCCAGCGTGGCGGCCGACCCGCAGAAGGTCGCCCGCTTCGGGCGCGAGGCGCATCTCCTCGCGAAGCTGAACCACCCGAACATCGCGGCGCTCTACGAGTTCGACGAGGACGGCGCGACGCGTTTTCTCGTACTCGAGTACGTCCCGGGAGAGACTCTGGCCGAGAGGATCCGGCGCGGACGGCCGCCTGTGAGGGAGGCACTCGAGACCGCGCGCCAGATGGCCGTCGCCCTGGAGGCGGCCCATCGCGGGGGAATCATCCACCGCGACCTGAAGCCCGCGAACGTGAAGGTGACGCCCGACGGACGACTCAAGCTCCTCGATTTCGGCCTCGCGAAGGCCCTCGAAGGGGAGAGCTCGCCCTCCGCGCCTCCCGACGGCATCTCGGCGGCCGACACGCACGAGGGGCTCGTGGTCGGTACGGCGGCCTACATGAGCCCCGAGCAGGCGCGTGGGCTCACGCTCGACGCGAGAACCGACCTCTGGTCATTCGGCTGCGTCCTCTTCGAGCTGCTCACCGGCGGGCAGGCGTTTTCGGGGAGCTCGATCTCCGACGTCCTCGCCGCGATCCTGGTTCGGGAGCCCGACTGGGACGCGCTGCCCGACGACACCCCGGTGGGAGCTCGTCTCCTGCTCCAGAGGTGTCTCCACAAGGACGCCTCCCGCCGGCCCGCCGACGCCGGGCTCGTCGCAGCCGAGATCGAGGAGATCCTCTCGGGTCGCTCCGAGGGCGTGGAGACGAAGGCCCTCCACGGGGTCGCCCGACCCCGGCGGCGCCAGGCGATCCGCCGGGCGACGCTGGTCGGTCTCGGTTTAATCGCCGCGGCCTTCGCCGCGTTCGCGACCGTCCGTTGGGGGCGGGGAAGGCCGCAGGCCCAGGGGCCGGTCCCGGGCGCGAAAGTCCTGGCCGTACTGCCTTTCCGGGACCTTACCGGGAGGGCGGACGGTCCGCTGGTCGCGGACGGCCTGGCGGAGACGCTGTCGGCCCAGCTTGCCCGCACGCCGGGCGTCCAGGTCCTCACGCCGCTCGTGACGGCCGCCTTCCGCGACGACACCGACGGCGCGCGGCTTTCGATGCAGCTGGGGGCGACGCTCGTCCTGAGAGGCTCCGTGCAGCGGGCGGGAGAGCTCGTCCGCGTGAGCTGGCTCGTCCTCTCCGGGTCCGGAGGGGCACCGCTCGGCGGCGACACGCAGACCGGCCCCGCCGCCGACCTCTTCGCGCTCCAGGACCGCGTCGCGGCGGGCGTCGCCGGGGTGCTGGGGCTTCCGGCGGCGCGCGGGTCCGCCCCATCGGGGCTGAAGGGGGAGACGGTTCAGGAGACCTACCTCGCCGCCCTCGGGCACCTGCAGAAGTACCAGGACGCGGCGTCCGTCGACGCCGCCATCGTGCTGCTCGAGAAGATCTGCACCGAAGAGGCGACGTGGGCCCCGGCTCACGCTGCTCTGGCGCGGGCCTACCTCGCGAAGAGGTTCCTCACCCGCGAGCCGGCCTGGCTGGACCGCGCGCGCGAGGCGTGCCTCAGGGCGGAGGGGATCGACAGCTCGCTGTCGGAGGTCCAGCTGACGCTGGGCCGGATCGCGACGGAGTCGGGGGACCCCGAGAGCGCCGTCACGGAGTTCCGGAAGGTCCTCACCCGGCGGGCCGCCGACGTGGATGCGCTCCTCGGTCTCGCCGACGCTCTCCTTCTCGGAGGGAAGGCCGACGAAGCGGAGGAGGCGGCCCGGCAAGCGGTCGCAGCGAGCCCGTCGTACTGGGCGGTGCACAACAAGCTCGGCGTCGTCCTCGTTTCGTCGGGGCGGGTCGAGGAGGCGGTAGCGGCTTTTCGCCGCGCGGTGGAGCTGGCTCCTCAGAACGCTCTCTCCCTCGTGAACCTCGGCTCGGCGCTCGTTCTCGCGGGGCGGCTCGAAGAAGCCTCCCGCGCTCTGGCGCGGAGCATCGACGTCGAGCCGACGGCGCAGGCCCTCTCGGCCCTCGGTACGGTCGAGTACTACAGAGGCCGGTTCGACGAGGCGGTGGCCCGATACGAGGAGGCCGTTGCCCTCCTGCCGGGATTCTCGACGCTGTGGGTCAACCTGGGCGACGCTCGCCGTTGGTCGTCCTCGTCCCGGCAGAGAGCGGCCGAGGCCTACGCGCGCGCGATCGACGCGGCCGGCCAGGACCTGCGCGTGAACCCGAGGGACGTCGACGCTCACCTCGCTCTCGCGGCGTCCTACGCCAGGACGGGCCGGACAGCCGAGGCCGCCCCCCACGTCGCGGCCGCGGTCGAGGCGGACCCGGAGAACCCCGACGTCCTGTACCAGGCGGCCGTCTGCGAGGCCGCCTCCGGGCGGGTCCCCGAGGCGGCCGACCTGCTGGCCCGTGCCGTCGCGCACGGAGCCCCCCTCTGGCAGGTCGACGCGGACCCGGAGCTGGGCGCCGTTCGTGCCTCGGCGCCGTTCCGGGAGAAGACCGCCCCGGGGGGCGCGAAGAAAGCCCTCGGACGCTGAGACGGAATAGAGAGGAAGAAGGAGACGTCACATGAGAGATCGGCACCCTCGCACCGCCCCCCTCGCCCTCGCGCTCCTCGCGGCCGCCACGACGGCCGCGTGTGCCACGCCGGGCACCGCGACGGCCCCTCGCGGAGAGGAACAGCCGCCCGTCGCGCGAGAGGTCCTCGTCCGGACGAAGGTCGACGCGAACGGGGGCGTCGTCATCACCCCCGACCCGGCGATCGTGCGCGCCGGGCAGAAGCTCGTCTTCGACAGCTGCTGCGAGAGCCTGAAGATCACCTGGAAGACGCGGGTGGCTGGAATCCCCGAGGCGCGCTGCGAGGGGGGCGAGTGCACGCTCGTCGCGCCGCAGGTGAAGGAGTCGACGGAGGTCCTCTACGACGTCTCCGGGAAGTGCGGGGGAAGGGAGTTCCACCTCGACCCGAGGCTGATCTTCACGCGGTGAGAAGCCGAGTCGTCGTCGTCCTCCTGTCGCTCCTCGCGGGCCCGATCGCCGGCGAGACGCCTGGCCGGTCGATCGGCCGCGTCGAGGTCGTCGACGATCTCGGGAAGGCGATCGCGGGCGGCGTGACGCTCTGCGGGGTCACGCGGGAAGCACGAACGTACGCCGAGTACGTCCCGGGCGCACCGACGAATCTCCCGGCGGGCGTCGAGACCCTCGAGGTCGAAGGGCTCGCTCACGGGCCCGTGGCGCTCTCCGGGAAGGCGCTCGAGCCCGACGCGACGGGGACGCTGCGGGTCGTCGTCCCCAGGAAGGCCCGGCTTCGCTTCCCGAAGGCGGTGCCGCGTACCGTGTCCCTCTACCCGATCGACGATCCCGACATGCTCCGTCCGAGGTTCCGGGCGACCGTCACGGGCGAGGAGGTGCTTCTCCCGGCGGGGGCCTTCGTCGCGTCGATCCTCGGGGTCGAGGAGGACGCTGCCCCGGACCTGAGACTCCTCCCGCTGAAGCCGGGGGAGACCTCGTCGGTGAGCCCGGTCTTCCGGAAGGGATGGTCGCTGGTCGTGAAAGTGACCGCGGGGCGCGAGCCGCTCGAGGGTGCCGCGGTGCAACTCCGCCTCCGCGACGCTCCTGAGGGGAGCCCCGTCCCGAGGGCCACCTCGGGCGCCGAAGGCTTCGCGCTCTTCTCGGGGCTCGCCGCGGGAGACACGGACGTGGAGGTGTCGAGGAAGGGCTACGTGCCAGCGAAGCGCCCCTGGACGTCGGCCCGGAGCGGCACGTTCGCGGTTCGTCACGTTCCGCTGGAGCGCGCGGGCGCGATCGCGCTGAGGCTGGAGAGCGGCTCGCTGAGCGTCGCGGACGTTCCGTGCCGCCTCCTCGACAACGAGCCGCAGAGGCCGACGAGGGGCGGGGC